>NZ_JBLYUB010000005.1:0-336726 GCF_049999945.1 Planosporangium spinosum
AACCGGCTCAAACGTCATCGTGGTGTGGCCACCCGCTACGACAAACTCGCCGTGCGCTACCTGGCCACACTCCACGTCGTCGCCATCAACGAGTGGCTCCGGCCCGGCCTATGAAACACGGCCTAGGCGAGGCGGCCGACGCCGCCCCGGCGTGGGTCGCCGGCCGCGCCGGCGTGCCCGACCGCGCTGGCCCCGCCGAAGTAGTGGTCGGCGCGGTCCCACCAGTGCAGTCGGTACCCGGCGGTGGCGAGCGCCTCGACCTCGTCGGCCGGGTAACCCGGTTCGAGGTGGGCCACCGGCGGGCCGCCGTCCGGATCGGCGACCACGTGGAACCGGGGATGGTTGATCGCGGCGGTCATGTCGGCGTTGCGGACCAGGACGTTGACGAGCGTGTGCACCAGGGCGGTACGGATCCGCGACGCCCCGGCCGAACCGGCGGCGATCAGCAGGTCACCGTCGTCGTCGATGACGACCAGCGGGCACATCATCGACGACATCCGCCCTCCGGGCCGCAGGTCGGCGGTGATCAGTTCCCCCTCACCCAGCATCGAGTTCAGGTGTACGCCCAGGCCGGGCAGCCACACACCGGAGCCGAGCCCGAGCGTCGTCGTGATCACGCAGGCGTTGCCGGCGAAGTCGACGACCGAGATGTTCGTGGTGTCGCCCAACCGCTGCCGGCCGTGGTTGTACAGCGCACCGGCCAGCGCGACGGCCCGGTCACCGGCCGGGAGATCGGCCAGATCCGGCGGCAGCGCGGCGATCGTCGGAATGGTGTTGTTGAGGTCGCGGCGCGCGAACACCCGCGCGCCGGCCAGCGGGGCGTGCTCCACGGGAAGCTCGCGCACCCGGTACGTGGCCAGGTCGTGCGGCCCCATCGCACCGCCCCCGGCGCGGACCGTCTTGACCAGCTGCTCGCCGATCCAGCCGGTGTAGAACACCTCCGGCCCGTCGGCGGCCAGCGCCTGCAGCGCCACGTCCAGGCCGGGGTGGAACAGCAGGTCGCCGCCTTCCAGCAGCTTGCCGCCGGGGGAGTAGATGCCGGCTCCGACGCCGGGGACCATCGCGGGCGCGATCGACACCAACGTACGGGCCTGCGCGGCGGGCAGGACGACCCCGCTGCGCGCGAGGGTGACCGCCGGGGTGACCACCCGGTGCCAGGGCAGCCTGCCCCAGCGCCGGTGCACCTCGCCGATGCCGGCCGGCACGCCGGGTACCCCGATGCTCGCCTCGCCGATGGAGTAGCTCATCGGGACCCCGCCGAACACCACCTCGATCGGCACCATCGGGCCGGGCTCGGCGTCGGCGTCGAGGCCCGGTACCGCACAGAAGAAGTCCAGGCAGGTGACCTCGCCCGAGGCCGCGTCGTAGTAGGTCGCGAAGCCACCGCCGCCGATACCGGTGAGCACGCTCTCGGCCACGCAGCCGGCCAGGACGGCCGCGACCGCGGCGTCGGCGGCCGAACCTCCGGCGTGGAGCACGCGCAGGCCCACCTCGGCGGTTGCCGGGTGACCGGCCGCGACACCGGCGGGCACGGGCCTCGTCTCCTTTCGCGACCGGCAGCGGCGCAGGTCCGGGGTGGCCACCGCGGGGCCTCCCGGCGACGCCGTACCGGCGAAGCGGGCAGCCAGTGCACTAGTGCTCACGGCGGGCAGCGTAAAACCATCCGGCGGACATCGGGGAGGGGTCGGGCGACAATGCGGGATGTGAGGTGGCACCGAGGTGCCCGTTCGGCCAATGCCGCCCGTGGTTAACTGGGCGTTGTGACCGCATTGCCTGGCGTCCTCGGTGAGCCGATCCGGTTCGTGCTGAACTGGGGCCGCCGGTACTCGCTGTGGGTGTTCAACTTCGGGCTGGCCTGCTGCGCGATCGAGTTCATCGCCACCTCGATGGCGCGCCACGACTTCATGCGGCTCGGGGTCATCCCGTTCGCGCACGGCCCGCGCCAGGCCGACCTGATGGTCGTCTCCGGCACGGTCACCGACAAGATGGCGCCCGCGATCAAGCGGTTGTACGACCAGATGCCCGAACCCAAGTACGTGATCAGCTTCGGTTCATGCAGCAACTGCGGCGGTCCGTACTGGGACTCGTACTCGGTCACCAAGGGCGTCGACCAGATCATCCCGGTGGACGTGTACGTGCCCGGCTGCCCGCCGCGCCCGGAGGCGCTGCTGCACGGCATCCTGCGCCTGCAGGAGAAGATCGCCGGCGAGCAGGCCGGCGTCGGCGGGGTCGCCCGCCCCGATCTGGGGGTCGCCGCCGAGCGCCGCGCCCAGCGCGACGTCGCCGCGCTGTCCGCCCCGCCGGTACGCCCGCCGCAGCCGTAGCCGTAGCCGTAGCCGCACGATACGTCCCGAGGGTGACGGCCCAGGCGCTCACCGGCGACCGGGCGGCGGCGGACCATAGGATCGATACATGACGCCGGAAGAAGTGGGCGCCCGGCTGGCGCGGCTGCTGGGCGGAGCGGACGATCTCGCCGCTACCGTCTCCGTCTCGGGTGGCAACGGGTGGGCCCGTGGCACGGTCGACGTACCCGCCGAGCGGTGGCGGGACGCCCTGCGTGCCGCCCGCGACGACGCGGAGCTGGGCTGCGACTTCTTCGACTGGCTGTCGGCCGTCGACGAGGTGGACGCCGGCTTCCGGGTCGTGGCGCACCTGTGGTCGACGACCCGGCGGCACGGCGTACTGGTGCGGACGCTGGTCGGCCCGGACGCGCCGGCCGTCGCCTCGGTCGTCGACCTCTACCCGGGGGCGTCCTGGCACGAGCGGGAGACCCACGAGATGTTCGGCATCGACTTCCCGGGCCACCCGGACCTCGCGCCGCTGTTGCTGCCGCCGGAGTTCGAGGGGCACCCGCTGCGCAAGGAGTTCGTCCTCGCCTCCCGGGTCGCGAAGCCGTGGCCGGGCGCGAAGGAGCCGGGTGAGAGCCACGACAGCACGGCCGCCAAGCGCCAGCCGATGCGGCCGATGGGTGTGCCCGATCCGGGTGAGTGGGGGCCGCGGGCCGGCCGGGACGGGGAGTCCTGAGGTGCCGGTCTGGGTGGAGCTGCTGCTGCGGGTACTCGGGGTGGTGGTCGCGTTCCTCACGCTGCCGCTGATCGTCGGCCAGACCGAGCACAAGGTGATGGCGCACATGCAGGGTCGGCTGGGTCCGATGTACGCCGGCGCCTTCCACGGATGGGCGCAGCTCGTCGCCGACGGGATCAAGTTCGTGCAGAAGGAGGACGTCACACCGGGCGCGGCCGACCGGGCGGTGTTCCGGCTCGCCCCGATCGTGTCGCTGCTGCCGTACCTGCTGGTCCTGCTGGTCATCCCGCTCGGGCCGCACGGCCTGGTGGCCCAGCCGCTGGACATCGGCCTGTTCTTCGTCCTGGCGGTCGTGGGCATCGGCGTCGTCGCGGTGCTCATGGCGGCCTGGTCGTCGGCGAACAAGTACGCGCTGCTCGGCGGCCTGCGGGCGGCGGCGCAGCTACTCGGGTACGAGTTGCCGTTCGTCCTCGCCGCGGCGTCGGTCGCGATGGCGGCGGGCAGTCTGAATCTGTCCGACATCGTCCGAGCGTGGCATCCGTGGTGGCTGTTATGGCAGCTCCCGGCGTTGCTGGTGTTCTTCACCGCCGGGCTGGCGGAGATCCGCCGGCCGCCGTTCGACATGCCGATCGCCGACTCGGAGCTGGTCTTCGGCTACCTGACCGAGTACACCGGGTTGCGCTTCGCGTTCTTCCTGCTCGCCGAGTACGTGGGGATCGTGGTCATCGCCGCGTTGACCACCGTGCTGTTCCTCGGCGGGTGGCGGGGTCCGTTCGCCGACGCCGAGCTGGGCTGGCTGTGGACGCTGCTGAAGGTGTTCGCCGTCTCGTTCGTGATCATCTGGCTGCGGGTGTCGTACCCGCGCCTGCGCGAGGACCAGTTGCAGCGGCTGTGCTGGCTGGTCCTCGTGCCGGTGGCCCTGGTCCAGTTGCTGCTGACGGCGGGGGTCAAGCTGGCCCTGTGATCACGGCGTGATCTCCGAGACCGGGATCCGGATCGGCCACGGTACGGCCACGTCGACGGTGTCGCGGAACTCTCCGGTCTGCCGGTAGACCTCCTCCACCACGTCGAGCCGGTAGGTGGAGACCTCGATGTCGCCGTCGATCTCGACCCGCCAGTAGTAGGGGATGCCGCCGGCCGCGTACAGCGCCGGCTTGGCGATCCGGTCCATCAGCAGCGACGTCGGAGCGACGACCTCGATCGCGATCAGGGCCTCGCGGGGAACCAGCCACGGCGGCCGGTCGGGGCCGGGGTCGCCGATGACGACCGTCAGGTCCGGGATGAAGCAGCGCCGCTCGTTGAACCGGATCTCGACCTCCCGGTTCACCCGGTGCCCGCGCGGGCACCGCGCCGTGAGCCTCGCGTCCAGCAGGGCGACGACGGACCGGTGCCGCGGCCCGGGCGGCGGCCCGACCAGGAGCACACCGTCGATCAGCTCCGGGTGGCGCCCGCCCGCCGACAGCCGGTCCAGGTCCGCGGTGGTCCAGCCGCCGGGCGGCGGATCGTACCGGTCGGGCGGCGGGATCATCGGCCGGTGGCGCTACTCCGCCGCCGACCGGTGCCGGGCGGCTCGCATCCGGTGCCGCGCACCGGGCAGTATGGGAAACATGAGGACGTGTGACGAGGCGGCGACATGACCAGCATCCCTGGAGGTGGGCTGGCCAAGGGGCTCGCGGTCACGTTCAAGACGATGACCCGGCGGGCGCATACCCACCAGTATCCGGATGTGGAGCCTGATCTGCCCCCCCGGTCGCGCGGGGTGATCGCGCTGCTCGAGGAGAACTGCACGGTCTGCATGCTCTGCGCGCGGGAATGCCCGGACTGGTGCATCTACATCGACTCGCACAAGGAGGAGGTCGTCGTACCGGGCGCGGCCCGGCCGCGCCAGCGCAACGTGCTCGACCGGTTCGCGATCGACTTCTCGCTCTGCATGTACTGCGGCATCTGCATCGAGGCCTGCCCGTTCGACGCGCTGTACTGGTCGCCGGAGTTCGAGTACTCCGAGTACGACATCCGTGACCTGCTGCACGAGAAGGACCGGCTGGGCGAGTGGATGCCCACGGTGCCGGCGCCGCCCGCGCACGACCCGAACGGCGAGCCGGCCAAGGAGGAGGCCTCCGCCGCGAAGAAGGCCGCTCGTGCCGCCGGGCCCGCTCAGCCGGCCGCCGGGCCCGCTCAGCCGGCCGGCGGTGGGTCGTCGCCCGCCGCCGGGAACCCGTAGCCCGCGGGGACGTCGGGCCGCCGCCACCCGGACTTCGATGATCACGGTCACTCCGGAGCGTCATCCGGCGATCTCGAGTCCACGGGCCGACCGTGGTTGATGGCAGGATGTCGCCATGGGTATCGAGCCCGTGGACGTACTGCTGGCCGGGCTGGGCGCGATCGCGCTCGGCGCCGGTGCCCTCGTCGTCTCGACCCGACACATCGTCCGGGCCGGCCTCTGGCTGGTCGTGACGCTCGGCGCCACGGCCGGGCTCTACCTCGTCCTGACCGCCGAACTGGTCGCCTGGGTACAGGTGCTGCTCTACGTCGGCGCGGTCGTGGTACTGCTGCTGTTCGCCGTGATGCTGACCCGCGCCCCGATCGGTGCCAGCGCCGACCTGGACCGGCCCCGCTGGGCCGGTCTGCTGGTCGGTGGTGGCGCGGGCGTCGGCCTGGCGGCGCTGCTCGTCCACGCGTACCGGTGGACCCGGGTGGAGCTGCCCGCGGCGGGTACGGGCGCCGAGCGGATCGGTGCCGAGGTGTTCCGGACCTGGGTACTGCCGTTCGAGGTGCTCTCCGTGCTGCTGCTCGCGGCGCTGATCGGCGCGATCGTGGTCTCCCGGCCGGACATCGGCGCCCGGCCCGCACCCGGAGCCGGCCCCGGCCGGCGGGAGGACTGAATGCACCCGGTCATCCCGTACGTCGTCGCCGCCGGAATGTTCGGCCTGGGCTGCTACGGCGTGCTCGTGCGACGCAACGCCGTCCTGCTACTGATGGCCGTCGAGCTGATGCTCAACGCCGTCAACCTGATCTTCGTCACCGCTGATACGACCGTCCGCGCGGTGCTGCCGCACAGCGGGCAGGTCTTCGCGCTGTTCGTCATCGTGCTGGCCGCCGCCGAGATCGGCGTCGGGCTCGCCGTCGTACTCCAGCTCTACCGGCTGCGCCACCACGTCCTCGTCGACGCCGTCCGGCTCGACGGCGGGCCGGACGGCGCCGGAATGGACGACACCGGCGGCGGGCCGGACGACACCGGCGGCGGGCCGAAGGACACCGGCTCCGACGTCGACGCGCGGCCCGCCGCGCCCGGGCCGGCCGGAGCCGCCCGATGAGCGCGGGCGCCCAGACCGCCGCGGGGCTCGCGTTGCCGGCCGTACCGTTCCTGGCCGCGCTCGTCGGCCTGGTTGTGCCGCGCCCGCCGCGGGCGGTGGCGGCGGCAGCCGGCGTCGCCGGGGCGGCCGTCGCGTTCGCCGTCGCGGTCGTGCTGGCGGCCACCGTGGACCGGCCGGTCGAGGCGTTCCGCCACTGGGCCGACTTCGGCGACCTCCAGGTGACGTTCGGCGTCCGGCTCGATCCCGCGGCCGCGCTCGTCGCGGTGGCCGTCACGGCCGTGGCGCTGGCCGTGCAGGTGTACTCGACCGCCTACCTGGCCGACGACGACCGGTACGCCCCCTACGCGGCCCAGGTCAGCCTGTTCACCGCGGCCATGCTGCTGGTCGTGGTCGCCGGTGACCTGGTCGAGCTGCTGGTCGGCTGGGAGGTCATGGGCATCTGCTCGTACCTGCTGATCGGCCACGACCGGCGGCTGCCGGAGGCCCCGCGGGCGGCGGTGAAGGCGTTCCTGGTCACCCGGGTCGGCGACATCGGCTTCCTGCTTGGCATCGCCCTGCTCGGGGTGAAGCTCGGCACCTTCCGGATCACGGAGGTGCTGGCCGGAGCGCAGCGGCTGTCCACGGCCGAGCTGACCGCGATCACGCTGCTGCTGCTCGCCGGCGTCGCGGGCAAGAGCGCACAGTTCCCGTTGCACACCTGGCTGCCCGACGCGATGGCAGGCCCGACCCCGATCTCGGCGCTGATCCACGCGGCCACCATGGTCGCCGCCGGGGTTTACGTGGTGGCCCGGCTGTTCGGGCTGTTCCGCGCCGCGCCGGCCACCCTCGCGACGCTCGCCGTGATCGCGGCGATCACGATGCTGCTCGGCGCCCTGGCCGCCTGCGCCTCCGACGACATCAAGCGGGTACTGGCCTGGTCGACGGTCAGCCAGATCGGGTACATGACCGCGGCGCTGGCCGTCGGCTCCCCGCCGGCGGCCCTGTTCCACCTGCTCACCCACGCCGCGTTCAAGGCGCTGCTGTTCCTCGCCGCCGGCGCGGTCATCCACGCGGTCGGCACCAACGTGATGGCGGCGATGGGCGGGCTGCGCCGCCGCATGCCGGTCACGTTCGCAGGCATGACGATCGGCCTGGCCGCGCTGGTCGGGCTGCCGCCGCTGGCCGGCTTCTGGAGCAAGGACGAGATCATCGCGGTCACCTGGGCGGGGCACGCGGGCGGCCCGGCCCCGGCCTGGGCCGCCTGGCTGGTCTGGCTGTCGGGCGTGCTCACGGTCGCGGTCACCGGCTGGTACGCCACCCGCCTGTGGCTGCGTACCTTCTTCGGCGCGCCGCGCGGGCCGGCGGCGGAGCACCCGCACGAACCGCCCGCGGCGATGTCCGTACCCGTCCTGGCGTTGGCGGTGCCCAGCGCGCTGCTCGGCCTCGCCGGCCTGGCGCCGGGTTTCATGCACCGGCTCGGGTTCGACGGGCCGGTACACCTGACCGCCGCGCTGTTCGTCCCGCTGCTGTTCGCCGTGGCCGGCGTCGCGGGCGCCTGGCTGCTGTGGCGACGGGATCCGGCCGCCGATCCGGCCGGTGTGCTCGGCCCGGCCCGGCCGGTGCTGGCCGCGGCGTTCGGCGTCGACGCTGTGCAGGAGGCGCTGGTCGTCCGCCCGGCCGTCGCGCTCGCGCGGGCGGTCCGCCGCACCGACGAGTCCGTCGTGGACGGCGTGGTCGAGGCGACCGGCCGGGGCGCGGACGACCTCGGTGCGCTGCTCGGCCGGGCGCACCGCGCCGCGCTGCCCCGCGCGGCCACCGCCGTGCTCGTGGCCGCGGTCCTGTTCGGTCTGGTCGCCGTGGTCGTCTTCGGAGGTACCCGATGAGTCCCGGTCCGGCGTTGCTGGCGGCGACGCTCGTGCTCCCCGCCGCCGGGGCGGTCGCCGCCGCGGGCGTCCCCACCCGGTACGACCGGCTCGGCCGGCTCGCCGGCACCGTCGCGGCCGCCGCTACGTTCGTGGCGAGCCTGTTCCTGCTGGCGTGGCGGGAACCGGCGCCGCAGCGCGCTCCGATCCGGCCCTGGCAGTCACTCGACCTGCCCTGGGTACCCGCGCTCGACCTGCGCCTGCACCTCGGCGTCGACGGCGTGTCGTACCCGCTGGTCGTGCTGACCGCGCTGCTCACGCTGCTGTGCTGCGGGTACACGGTGTGGAAGGTGCCCGAGCCGGGGCGCGGCCGGCTGCTGGTGGCGCTGCTCCTGGTGATCGAGGTGGGCATCCTCGGCGTGTTCGAGGCCCTCGACCTGGTGCTCTTCTTCGTCTTCTTCGAGGTCGTGCTGCTGCCGATGTACGCGGTGATCGCGGTCTGGGGCGGCGAGCGGCGCCGGGCCGCGGCCCGCAAGTTCGTGCTGTACACGCTGTTCGGCTCGGTCCTGCTGCTGGTCGGCGTGTTCGTGGTGGTGTCGCGGGCGGGCACCGCCGACCTGATCCGACTGACCGGCGGCGCCGGCCTGCCACGCGGCACCCAGCTGCTGGCGTTCACGCTGCTGGCCCTCGCGTTCGCGGTGAAGAGCCCGCTGTGGCCGCTGCACACCTGGCTGCCCGACGCGCACACCGAGGCGCCGACCGTCGGCTCGGTGATCCTGGCCGGGGTGCTGCTGAAGATGGGCACGTACGGGCTGCTGCGGGTCGGCGTCGGCGTGGCACCCGAGGGGGCCCGCTGGGCCGCGCCGGTGCTCGCCGCGCTGGCCGTCGCCGCCATCGTCATCGGGGGCCTGGTCTGCCTGGCGCAGACCGAGCTGAAGCGGCTCATCGCGTACTCTTCGGTGGGGCACATGGGCTTCGTGCTGCTGGGCGTCGCGACACTGACGGCGACCGGCACGCAGGCCGCGCTGATCGGCAACGTCGCCCACGGCATCATCACCGGCCTGCTGTTCTTCCTCGCCGGAGCGATCAAGGACCGGGCGCACACCGGCCAGCTCGCCGAGCTGGGCGGCCTGCGGGAGACCTCGCCGGCCCTCGCCGGCCTGCTCGGATACGCCTGCGTAGCCTCGCTCGGGCTGCCCGGACTCGCCGGGTTCTGGGGCGAGGCGTTCGCGGTGGTGGCCGCGCTGGAACGGGGCTGGACGACGCTCGCGGTGCTGGCCGCGGCCGGGGCGGCGCTGGCCGCGGCGTACTTCCTGCGCCTGCTGCGCCGGGTCACGCACGGTCCGGCCGCCGCGCGTCAGCTCACCCAGCCCCGGCTCGCCGGCGCGGAACTGCTGTCGTGGGGGCCGCTCGTCGTGCTCGCCCTCGGGCTCGGGCTGGTACCGGCGGCCGTCCTGGACCTGTCGGCCGGCGCGGCCCGGGCGCTGGCGGAGGTGGTCCGGTGACGACGATCGACCAGGTCGCGCTGCTGCCCGCGTACGCCGCGGCGTTGACCGCCGTCGCGGCGCTGGTGACCGACCTGCTCGTACCGGGCCGGCGCGGGCCGGTCCTCGCCGTCACCGCGCTCGGCGCCGCCGTCATCGCGGTCACCGCCTGGGTGGTCGGCGCCGCCGGCCCGGCCCGGCGGACCTTCTGCTCGCCGGTCGGCTGCTCGTACGTCTTCGACCACACGGCGGCCGTCGTTGCCGTGGTGTTCGCCCTGATCACTCTCGGGGTACTGGCGTTCTCGGCGGCCGCCCTGCGCGGCGAGACCCCGCCGGGGGAGTACTGCTTCCTGCTCGCCTGCTCGCTCACCGGCGGCGTCGTCGTGGGCGCCGCCCGTGACCTGATCACGCTGGTGATCGCCGTCGAGACGCTGACGCTGCCGCTGTACGCCCTGGTCGCGCTGCGCCGTCGGGTAGTCGCCTCGGCGGAGGCAGCGGTCACCTTCTTCGTGGTGAGCGTCGTGTCCACCACCGTCACCCTGCTCGGCGCGGCGCTGCTGTTCGCGTCGACCGGAGCGGTCCACTTCGACGCCCTCGCCTCCGCCCTGGCCCAGCGCGACCGCCTGGTCTCGGTGCCGCTGGTGACCGTCGGCGTGGTACTCGTCCTCGTCGGCCTCGGCTTCAAGGTCGCCGCCGTGCCGCTGCACGCCTGGGCGCCGGCCACCTACGACGGTGCGCCGCTGCCGGTCACCGCCTACCTGTCGACCGTCTCCAAGCTGGGCGGGGTGGTGGCGATCCTGCTGGTCAGCGTGCGGGCGCTGGGGCCGTGGCTGGACGTGGCCGGCCCGGTCCTGGCCGCCCTCGCGGTGGCGACGATGACCGTCGGCAACCTCGTCGCGCTGCGCCAGCGCCGGATGGTACGGCTGCTGGCCTGGTCGTCGATCGCGCAGGCGGGCTACATCCTCGCGCCGCTCGGCGCGTTCGCGGTCGGCTCCGGGCGCTCCGAGGCCGCCCTGCGGGTCCTGATCGCGGCGACCGTCGGGTACGCGATCTTCTTCGTGGTCCTGGAACTGGCCGCGTTCGGCGCGGTGATCGCGCTGCGCGGTGACCGCGACGGCGGCGAGATCGCGGACTACCGCGGGGTCGGCCGCCGCGCACCCTGGCTCGCCGGGGCGTTCGTCCTCGCCCTGGCCGGGCTCGCCGGCCTGCCGCCCGGGCTCGCCGGCCTGTTCGCGAAGGTCACCATCGTCCGTGCACTGCTCGTCGGCGGCGCCGCCTGGCTCGCCGTGGTCGTCGCCCTCAACGCCGTCGTCGGCCTGGCGTACTACGTACGGGTGGCCGCCGTCCTGTTCGGCGCCGCGCCGGCCGAGGTCCGGGCCGATGTGGCCGGCCGGACCGTGCCGGCTCCCCGGTTGCCGTGGCCGGTCGCGGTCGGACTCGCCGCCGTCACGATCGCGGGCCTCGTCGTCGGGTTCGCGCCGCAGCTGGTACTCGATGCCGCCGGGCTCGCCGCCGGTCGCTGACGCACCCGCAATGATCAACGCAACGTCCGGGAAGTGGTGGTCTCACGGACACCCGGAAACCACAAGCAGCCGGACGTTGTGACGATCTCGATCGGTGCTCACAGGTGATTCACAGCGGCGCCGGGGAAGACGTCATCGAAACCGGGCGTTGAATCGGTTGCGTTCCTTACCTAAGGAGTCACCGTGCACCGGCACTACAACGGCCTCAAGACAGCGGCCCTGCTGGGGCTGCTCACCTCGTTGATCCTTCTCGTCGGGTACTGGTTCGGTGGCAGCGGCGGTCTGCTGATCGCCCTCGTCCTGTCACTGGCCATGAACGCGGTGTCGTACTTCTTCTCGGACAAGTTGGCCCTGCGGGCCATGCGCGCCCGCCCGGTCACCGAGCGGGAGGCGCCCGAGCTGTACGCCATGGTCCGTGACCTGTCCAGCAGCGCGGGCCAGCCGATGCCCCGGTTGTACGTCAGCCCGACCGCCCAGCCCAACGCGTTCGCGACGGGTCGTAACCCGCAGCACGCCGCCGTCGCCGTGACCGAGGGCATCCTCGGCATGCTCACCCCCCGTGAGCTGCGCGGCGTCATCGGGCACGAGCTGTCCCACGTCTACAACCGGGACATCCTGATCGCCAGCGTCGCGGGGGCGCTCGCCGGCATCATCACGATGCTCGCGAACCTCGCCTGGTTCATCCCGCTCGGTCGATCCAACGACGACGAGGGGCCGGGCATCCTCGGGTACCTGCTCATGCTGTTCCTCGGTCCGCTCGCCGCCTCGATCATCCAGCTCGCGATCAGCCGCAGCCGGGAGTTCCAGGCAGACGAGTCCGGCGCCCGGCTCACCAGCGACCCGCTGGCCCTGGCGAGCGCGCTCCGCAAGATCCACCGGGGTACCCAGGCGCTGCCGCTCCCGCCCGAGGGCCAGCTCACCAGCACCGCGCACCTGATGATCGACAACCCGTTCCGGGCGCAGGGGCTGGCGAAGCTGTTCTCCACCCACCCGCCGATGGAGGAGCGGGTGGCCCGACTGGAGGCGATGGCCGGGGCGACCGGCCCGATCCAGTACCTGCGCTGACCACGTGCTCGTCCCAGAAGGGCGCCCCGCTGCGTGTCCGTACACGTGACGGGGCGCCCCGCTGTACCAACCCCGTGGGCATCCCGGGCGGTGACGTCGCTCCCGGGTGGTGACGTCGCTCAAAAACGCTTTGGCGGCGAACCCCCGTGCCGTTAGGGTCGCTGCCGGCATCCGCTCATTACATTCAGCGGCATCCGCTCGTTACCGTCTTGCCGGTACCCGCTCACTGTCCGGAGGTTCGTGTGGCTGCGTTTCGCCAGTACCTGGCGGTGTGGCGGCTCCCCGGGGCTCCGCTGCTGCTGATCGGCGGCGTGATCTCCCGCCTCGGGATCGGCATGACCCCGCTCGCGCTGCTGCTGCTGGTGCATGCCACGACCGGCCGCTACACCGCGGCGGCGATCGCCGGTAGCGCGTACGCGCTGGCGGGCGCCACGTTGAGCCCGGTCGCCGGGCGGCTCGCCGACCGGGTGGGTCCGGCGCCGGTCCTGATCGCCACCTCGATCGCCCACCCGTTCGCGCTGCTCGCCCTGCTCGTTGCCGCCGACCGGGCGTCCCTGGTCTGGATCGTGGCCGCCGCCGCCCTGGCCGGTGCCACGTACCCGCCGATGACGGCCGCCGTGCGGGGCGCGTGGAACACGCTCACCAGCCCCGCGAGCGGCCGCTTCCACGTCCGCAACGCCGCGCTGGCCGCCGAGACCTCGCTGTTCGAGATCGTGTTCGTACTGGGGCCGCTGCTGGTCGCCGGCTTCGTGGCGCTGTCCACCCCGGCCGCCGCGATCATCGCCGCGGCCGCCGTCACCTTCGTCGGTACCTTCGTCGTCGCCCGCGGCCAGGCCATCCGCGGCTGGCGGCGCGAGGCGGGCCACGAGCGGACGACCGGGCTCGGACCCCTGCGGGTACCGGGCTTTCTGCCGCTGCTGGCCTGCGTCCTCGGCCTCGGGGTGGCGTTCGGCGGCGCCGGCGTCGTGATTCCCGCCTACGCCACCGCGTCGGGGGCGTCGAACGCGGACAGCCTCGGCGGCGTCCTGCTCGCCGTCTGGGGTGTCGGCAGCGCCCTCGGCGGAATCTGGTTCGGTACCCGCCGGGTGCCCGCGGCGCTCAGCCGCCAGTTCGCCTGGCTGCTCGCCGCCGTGGCCGGGAGCCTCGCCATCCTGCCGCTCATGCCCAACCCGGTGGTGCTCGGAGCGGCGCTCGTCGTGGGCGGTTCGACCGTCGCACCCGCCCTCACCATCGAGAACTCCCTGGTCGGCCGGATCGTCCCCGGCGGCATGATGAACGAGGCGTACACCTGGGTGGTGACCGTCTCGGTGGCCGGGAGTTCGCTGGGTAGCTCACTCACCGGCGTGATCGTCGACCGGCCGGGCGGCGTGCCGTGGGCGTTCCTGGTGTGCGCGGTCGCGGTCGCGGCCAGCGCCGCGGTCGCCGGTTGGCCGCGCGGCGCGCTCAGCCGGGCCGACGCGCGCGCGGCGCTGCGGGTGGAGGACATCCTCACCGGGACCGCCTGACGCCGTCGCCACGGCAGCGTCGGCGGCCGCCGTCGCCGGGCGGCCTGATCGCCACCGTCGGGTCGGCCGTACGACGATGGTCGGAGGGTCCGCCCAGTTGTACTTAAAAGTAAAAGTGGATTCCTATCTATGGCTTGCCGTCCTACCGTAGGGACGTGAGCGACTTACGACCGGCGGGCCCGGTGCCCGCTCGGCACCGTCGGTGTGCCGAGCCGGTCTACGTGCACATCACCACCGTGTACGCCCTGATCGCGGTGATCCTGATCGCCGGGTACCCGGTGCTGCCCGCTCCCAGTCGCACGGTCGACTTCCTGCTCGTGTCGTGCGGGGCGGTCGTGCCCGCGGCCTGGGCGGTCCGCCGCCGGTCGTCCGCGCACCGGCGGCCGTGGTGGTACCTGCTCGCCGCGCTCGTCGTGCTCAACCTCGGCAACGTCGTCTGGTACTGGTACGTCGACGTGCGGCACGCGCCCACCGGCGACGGCACGATCGCCGACCTGCTGATCTCCGGCGGCCACGTACTGCTGCTGATGTCGGCCATGTCGGTCGTCTTCCGGCGTGGCCGTAACGACGTCGGCGGGATGATCGACGCGATGATCGTGTCGCTGGCGGTCGGCGGTCTGCTGTGGGACGCCGTGATGCTGCCGTACCTGGACGCCACGAACGAGGGTCCGGGCGCACGGCTGTCCCTGTTCGTCGACATCCTGATCCTCGCCGCGATCCTCGGGGCGCTGCTACGACTGCTGCTCAGCGCCAGGGAGCACATCCCCGCCCTGTGGCTGCTGGTCGTGACGCTGGCGTGCTCCATGGCGGGCAACGTCGTCGTGGCGCTGCTGCTCGACCCGGTCACCGGCGCGCGCCCCGACTGGACCAACATGATCTTCATGGGCGGGTACGCGTGTCTCGGCCTGGTCGCGCTCGCCCGCTCGTCGGATCTGCTCACCCGGCCCGGACCCACGCCCGCGGACGAACTGACCGTCGGCCGCCTGGTGTTCCTCGGCCTGTCCCTCGCCGCGATCCCGGTCATCGGCGGCGGGCGTCAGGTGTTCGGCGGCGACGTCGACGGTCTGCTGCTCGGCTTCGGTGGCGCGGCCGTCACATCCCTGGTGATGGTGCGGGTCGGCCGGCTGGCCGCGGAGCGTACCGACGCCGAACGGGCCCTGTTGCACCAGGCCAACCACGACTCGCTCACCGGCCTGCCGAACCGGCGCGAGTTCGTCCGGCGGCTGACCGCGGAGCTGGACCGGCCGTACGTCACCCGTACCGGCCCGGTGGTGCTCTTCTGCGACCTGGACGGATTCAAGGGGATCAACGACCGGTTCGGGCACGTCGCCGGGGACGAACTGTTGATCGAGGCCGCCGCGAGGCTGCGCCGCTGCGTGGACGGCGACAGCGTGGTGAGCCGCTTCGGTGGCGACGAGTTCCTGATCCTGTACCCGGAGGCGACGGCCGCCGACGCCGTGCGGCTGTCCAACCGCATCTCCGAGGCGCTGATCCTGCCGATCGTCCTCGACGGCGAAGAGGTCGTGATCGGGGCCAGCATCGGGGCCGTCGTCGCGGACGCCGACGCCGACGCCGAGCGGTTGATCCACCGGGCCGACGCCCTGATGTACGCCGCCAAGCAGCAGCGCCGCCTGGAGGTGCCCGGGGTCCGGACCGTCGCGGCCTGACCCTTCTCATGATTGTGGAGGTTGTTCCGTGCCCGGGCACGGAACAACCTCCACAATCACGGTGACCTCAGCGTCGATGCCCACCCCGGGCACCAAGGGGTGGCCCGGAGGTGCGATCAGGTCCGGTAGGTCGTGCTCACCGGTAGTTGGTGAACTGGAGCGCCACCCCGAAGTCCTCCTGCTTGAGCAGCGCGATCACGGCCTGCAGGTCGTCCCTCTTCTTGCCGGTCACCCGGAGCTGGTCACCCTGGATCTGCGCCTGGACGCCCTTCGGGCCCTCGTCCCGGATCTTCTTGCTGATCGCCTTGGCCTTCTCCGACTCGATGCCCTGGACGATCTTGCACTCGATCCGGTGCACCTTGCCGGACTGCTTGGGCTCGCCGCAGTCCAGCGACTTCAGTGAGATGTTGCGCTTGACCAGCTTCTCCTTGAAGACCTCCAGCGCGGCGCGGGCACGCTCCTCGGTTTCGGCCTGCAACGTGACCGCGTTCTCGCCGGCCCACTTGATCTCGGCGCCGGTGCCCCTGAAGTCGAACCGGGTGCCCAGTTCCTTCTCTGCCTGGTTGAGCGCGTTGTCGACCTCCTGCCGGTCGACCTTGCTGACGATGTCGAACGAGGGTGCCGCAGCCATTGGTGCTCCTGTGTCGGGATGCTTCGGTGGTGTTGCCGTACCCATTCTGGTCTGATCTCAGCGTGCACGACCGGGCGGCGCCGCGCGGGGCCGGGGGTGCCCTGGAGGCGGGGCCGGCCCCGTGCGGCCCACCCGTTTGCAGACACCCCGGGGGGTACCGCTATTCTTACGTGCGCTGCCGCGCACTGCGGGCGCGGCACCCTGAGGCGGGTTGCCCGAGCGGCCAATGGGAGCGGACTGTAAATCCGTCGCGAAAGCTACAGAGGTTCGAATCCTCTACCCGCCACAGCAGGGAAGATCGGCCCCTGACCTGGGAAAACCGGGTCAGGGGCCGATCTCGTTGGTCCCGTTGAGTCTCACTCCGGACCGCTTGATCTCACGGGTTGTGTCGCATACGTGTCGCCGAGATCAACTCGGTTCGGCCTCCTCGCCAGGGGTGTCCCGTCTCAAGCGATCTGGCGTCCGTCTCGTTGTAGCTGGCGACGTTGCGCTGCGTCCCATTGAATCTGTCGCCGACGGGGTTCTGGGGTGCGCTCGTCTCGTTGAAGGTGGCGCATCACGCGTGTCGTCTCACTGAAGGGTGGCTTCGGAACTGGTAGCGTGCGCGGCTGAAGATCGAGGAGCGGCTATCTCTGCGACGTGGAGGTGAGGGTGGAGTCGGCGGCGCTGGCGGTGCCGAGGGCCGATGCGTCGTTCGACCGTGCCCGAGACATACCCATCCACCTCACTCCAAGCTTAAGGAGCTGACCAGTGACAGCAGTCGCGACATCGTTGGATGACGGGAACACATCCGGGTCGCCGGACCGGAACGCTGACGGCTGGTTGGCAGATACGCGGACGTCCTACGACACGGTCGCCGAGAGCTACGCAGACTTCGTGCGCGATTCTCTGGCCGGGGAGCCGGACCTGCGCGCGGCGCTGGCGCTGTTCGCTGACCTGGTCCACGCAGCCGGCGGCGGGCCGGTCGCCGACGTGGGTTGCGGACCAGGGCAAGTCACCGCCCACCTGCACAAGCTGGGCGTCGACGCCTTCGGCATCGACCTGTCCCCGGCAATGATCGACCTGGCTCGGCGAGCCCACCCCGACCTGCGGTTCGAGGTGGGCTCGATGACGGACCTACCCCTTGCCGACGCCTCGATCGCCGCCCTGCTCGCGTTCTGGTCCATGATTCATGTCCCCGATGATGCGATCCCCACAGTTCTCGGCCATTTCCGGCGGGTACTGCGTCCCGGCGGACCATTGCTGCTCGGCTTCCACGTCGGCGACGAGACCCGGCTGAAGACGCAGGGCTACGGCGGCCACCCAATGAAGGTCTACGTCCACCGCCGCCAACCCGACCGGGTGGCAACCTGGCTGCACGACGCCGGATTCACCGTCAAGACTCAAATGCTGCTCGACCTCGACCAGAGCGTTCCACAAGCGGTCCTCATCGCCCACCGCCAGTCTTGACCTCGCCCGCGATTCACCTAGCGCTCGCCACATTCATCGAGACGCCGAGCCGCGTTCGGCGTCACCGCGCCGTCTTCGATGAGACTCCAACCCGAAGTCGTCTCATCGAAGTTGTCGTTGTCCAGGTCACAGCCCTGCACCTGCGCCAACTCGACTGAGACAGGACAAGGGGATATCCGCTCCGGTTCCGTCTGGGCCAGCGCGGCTTCGATCCGGCGACGCGCGGCCTCCTCCTGGCCGTAGACGCACTTCGCGTAGACCCGCATCAGGACGTGCACGCTGTGCCCGGCCCCCTCGGCTACCTGGGTCGCCGGCACCCCGGCGTTGAGCCAGAGCGACACAGCGGCGTGCCGCAGGTCGCAAGGGCGCCGGGCCAGCGGGGAGCGTTGCTGTGCCGGGGTCAGTACCTTCGTCCTGGCGTCCCGCCACGCCTTCCCGTAGGTGTTGCTCGGGATCGGTTGCCCGGCGGTGGGGACGTACCGGCCGCCGGGGCCGCGCCGGGTGACGAACAGCCTGCCGTCCGGTCCCGGCGGGTACTCCTTGATGTGGTGATCGAGAAGCCGTACCAGTGCCGGCGGGGCGGGCACGTCGCGGGTAGCTGCCTTCGCCCGGTGCTTGAGTCCCCGGCGCTCGGCGGTGCCGTCCCCATCGCCCCAGTCCCGACCCACCGCGACCGTCGATCCGGTCAGGTGCAGCACGCCCCACCCCCCACGCTGGGTGGGCCGCTCGTACTCGTCTTCGCGCAGGTGGAGCACTTCCTCCGGGGGCAAGGCCGAGTAGTACATGCACCCGAAGAACGCTTCCAGCTCGGGCACGCTGCGCCGTACCGCGGCGAGCAGCGCCCGCGCCTGGTCCGGGTTGACCACCGCCCGGCGGTCGACCTCATCGGCCGCCTTCGGAGCGGTCCAGCTCACCAGGGACATCGGGTGGACGTCGAGTAGCCGCAGTTCGACGGCGTACTTGAGGGCGCCGGAGAAGACGGCTCGTTTGCGGGCGATCGTGCTGGGTGACGCCGGAGCGCCGTCCATCCGTAGGGCAAGCGTGTCGAGCGCCTTGCGGACCAGCGCGGCATCGGCGAGAGCGGTCAGGTCGACCGTGTTGGCCTTGAGCCACCGGACGGTGGCGGCGAGGTCGTCGGGTGGCTCCCCGGCGTCCCGGCGGGTCTTGCTGAACGCCCACCCGTAGAGCGCGGCGCGCATGGCCTTCTCGCTGGGTACGCCCCGATCCGTCGCCAGCAGGGCGGGCGTGACGGTGGCGAGCGTCTCGGCGATGCCCTTGCGGTGCTTGGCCGACGCTCGGGGCCACTTCATGTCCACGTACGCGACGGCGTGTTCGTACCACGATCGCGTGTTGCGCGCCCTCGCCGTCGGTTCCGGTAGGCCGCTGGCCTCGTCGAACGCCACCCCTCCCGCTGAGCAACCACCAGTTTCGAGCGGAAGCTCTCGGCCAGGGCGCGGGTGGCGAACGTGTCGCGGAACGGCCGGCCGGCCACCTTCCACCGGACGGTCCGGCACGTTTGATGTCGGCACTCACCAGGCAAATGACGGAACCGAGCGTCACGGTGACCGGGCGACGGTGGTCGACAGTTATCGCGTGCGGTGGACTCCACCGGCCGATATGCGCGGCGGGGGCGGCAGCATGGTCGTCTCGTACGACGGTGAGCCATATGCCTGGCGCGCCGAGGTTCGCAGGGACCGCACGGGCTGGCGGCTGTGGTCGGTCACCATCCCGCCGTGGTGCGGCGCGTACTCCCGCTGCGGAGCGGTCGCAGCGTCGCCGGAATCGCCTTGAAATGACAGAAAAGTTCAGAGATATGGGTTGGGCGGCCATGGAAGAGCCGCGGCAAAGAGAGATACCTCTTGGGTGGTCAGTGCGCAAGAGATTGTCTCAATGTTGACCCGTGTGAGCGTCCAGGATGGACTGCGGCACGGCTAGCGTTTCACTTGCCCTCAACGGTAGTCGGATCCATAACGATCGGATATCATCGATGTCTAGCCGTCGGCAATCATGCCCTTGCGGCATCGATGCAGAGGGAGAAGCTATGCGCCTAGGAAAGATCTCACGTCCGGTCGTCACCATCTTGTCAGCGATGATTTTGCTCTTAACCGGAACCGCGACGGCTGCTCAAGCCGCGGCTGCTCATGCTACGGCCGATCACGCTACGGTTCTGGCGGCCTGGGACTGCCCTGCCGGCAACCTTTGCGTCTGGAACGGATATGGCGGCACGGGATCCCGCTGCAGCTGGTCGGACGCGGACAACGACTGGGGTGCCGCCCCGGTTATCTGTTCGTGGGCGCCGTACAACAAAGTAAAGTCCATATACAACCGTGGGCAGAGCACCTCCTTCCTGGGAGTGATGCTGTACACCGCTGCCAATTACCCCTCTAACGGTATCTGGGGTTGCGAAGCCCAAGGCAGTAAGTTCACCTTCATTTCAGGCGTTAGCGACGGGGTCTGGTTGGCGTCACATCGTTGGACCAATAGTTTCCCGTACTGCACCTGATGCTGCATGCGTCTCATGTCGCATGCGTGTTGCGCGCTTGATGTGGGACGGTGTGTATGTAGCCCAGGACGACTGAGTTCGGCGCACTGTAAATCCGTCGCGAAAGCTACAGAGGTTCGAATCCTCTGCCCGCCACACGCAGGGACATCGGCCCCTGCCTGGGAGAATCCAGGCAGGGGCCGATGTTGTTCGGTCCGGATGGGTCCAGTCGGGCCCGGCTGTCTACGGCACGTTGTGGGCGGCTCGCGGGCGGGTCGATCATCGGCACTCTCAGTGTGGAAGAAGATCAGGGATGGCTGGTCAGGTTGCGCCTGCCCTGGTCAGATCGTCCCTGGTCAGACCGTCCCTGGTTGTCGGGCAGAGTCGGTAAGTGCGGGCAGTCTTGGCTGTACGGGTGGCGGTACAGCCACCAGGATGGCACTGTGCTCGCCGAACCGACGATGCTCCTTGTCCACAGTCCGCTCCTCACCTCGGCGACGTGGGACGCCCTGCGGCCGCACCTTGAAGCGGCGGGGTGGCACGTGGCGGTACTGGACCTTCGTCCCCTGGTCGAGGCGCCGTCCTTTCATACGGCGATGTGTGCGGAAGCGGCTGCCAGCGTTGCCGCCGGTGCGCCCACCGTCGTCGTCGGCCACAGTCGCGCGGGTGCCTACTTGCCCGGCATCGCCGACGCAGTCGGCAGCGACCGGCTAGACGTCGTCTTCCTGGACGCCCGGCTGCCGCACCCGGGCGCTAGCTGGGTTGGGTCACTGCCGCCGGAGCAGGGCAGGCGGCTGCGGGAGATGGCGGTGTCGGGCCGGCTGCCGGCGTGGGACACCTGGTTCCCCGCCGGTTCCGTCGATGGTCTCCTGCCCGACCCTGGCCAGCGGCGCCATGTGCTGCACGGCTTACCCGAGCTGTCGTGGAAGGTCGTTTCCGAGGTGCTGCCCGCGCCGGGTGGGGTGTGGCACTCCGCCAGGCGGATCTACCTCCAACTGAGTGCTGCGTACAGGTCTACGGCGGAGCAGGCGGAAGAATGTGGGTACCTGGTTCGGCGCATGGATGCCGATCACCTGGCGATGGTCACGCAGCCCGCGATGGTCACGGATCTACTTCTGTCGGCGTTGCGGGCGTAGCCAGTGATAGCTGAATCCATCACGGCGCTGCGGATCTCTCAGGCGGGCCGGGGTTCGGGGCGGAGCCTCGAGGTCTTCGAGGCCTTGTCGCCCGTCAGCGTGGCCGGCCGGGCCGGCCGGCGCGGCCCGTTTTGCGGGCCGCCTTGATTCTTCAAAGGTCGATTCGGTGGTAAAGAAGCCCGGCCCCCGATCGGGGGCCGGGCCTTCCGTTCTGGTCTCGTGGTCCAGTGCGTCGGTCAGCAGCTCAGGAGCTGTGGTGACTGGTTGAGCAGTTGGGCGCGGGGTGAGACGAAGTCCTGGTGCGTCGGGCTGTTGACGGCGTCCGGTCGGAACGCCGCGACCTTGCAGCAGTTCTGGAACTCCAGCTTCACGCCGAAGTGGCGCTCCAGGGCGCCGCGCATGGAGCTGCTGGCCAGTGCGCGCAGGAGTTGGCCTTGTTCGGCGTCGGTCGCAGGCACGGTGTTGTCGTCGGCGTACTGGCCGCCGTCCTGGTGCAGACGGTCGGCTACCTGGCTGACGACCTTCCATGCGTACGGCAGGCTGTCGCGGACGCACGCGATGAAGTCTTCGTCGGTGACCGGGCCGGCCTTCGCCCGGTCGAGCAGGGCTGCGGGTACTTGTAGGGACATGGCACCGCCTTCCTGAGGGGGACCGCTACGACGGGTCCCGCTTATCGCTAATGACATCCGTTTTCAGTAGTCGCGTCAAGCGGTGGGCGCCTGCGCAGAGGTGCATCGAGACGACGCGACCCCGGTCGGGGTCTCCCGCCGGGGCCGTGGTCTGTCGAGGGTGCCGGGTAGTGTCGCGCCCAGGGTGTCAGTCGCTATGGGTGTTGGGCGTTGGGCGTTGCGGATAGCGGGTCGACGCTGAGCGCGTACTCCAGTTCGTACCGGTGGGAGTCCGGTGGGAGTTGAGTCGGAGGCCGGCGGTTTCCACGGGCGTCTCACCCGCGTATGTCGTCCGCACGATGATGACTGGGGTTCCGGGTCGGAGCCGGAGCTGTGCGGCCTCGGACGGGCGTGGCATGCGGGAGCGCATGCGCTCGACCACGGTGGTTGGACGCATGCCGCTCGCGGTAAAACGATCGACCACGCCAGCGGCCATCAGTCGGCCTTCCTCGGGTCGCTCGATGATCGTGCCTCGCGTGATCGCTGTCGGCTCGTAGGAGTGAACGATCATCATGGGTTCGTCGTTCGCGTACGCCGCCGAACCGGGCGTGACGCCGGTGGGACCGCCCCCGGGTCGAGGTGCGCGCCCGCCGGCTCGGGCGGCTACGGTTGCAGATCATGGCTACCTACACCGGACTGGCGACCCTGGTCCTGGCCGACGGCACCAGGGAGCAAGGGCTCGTGACCCTTCGCTCCGGGCGGGCCGAGCCCGGTCAGCAACGACCGTGGAGCGGAACGTTCCGCCCCGACGACCCCGGTGCGGAGCTGACGGGCGCGCTCGGCGCGACCGTACCGATCGAACTGCGGATCGGCGGGACCGGCGAGGTTCTTCTGCAGGGGATGGAGTCCACCGGCGGGGACAACACGGTCCGGTTGGTCGGTAGCGGCCCACCTCCGTTCTGACCGCGTCGATCTACCCGGCTCGCCGCCGGGTCAGCATCCCGCCGCCGAGCACGATGACGGCACCGGTCATCAGCAGGGCGAACGCTACGAGTTCCCGGTGCGTGCCGGCGGTCCGCAGGATCGTGGGCAGTACGCCGTCCCACGCCGGTGTGGTGACCAGCAGTACCGCAGCCACGATCATCAGGGTGCCGAGGGCCTTCATCGGGCGGGTCGCCGGTGCGCGTCGCGGCTGGGGTTCGAACACCGCGCGATGGACGTCCGACCGCGCCTGCTCCTGTACGCGTACTGTCACCGCCTGCATCTTCGCCTGGTCCTTCTCCAGTTGCGCGCGCACGCTGGCGGTCTCGTCGGCGCTGGCGTTCTTCGGGTCGGCCAGCCAGCGCCATCGTGCCAGCGTGAACAGGGCCCGGTCGAACACCTGCTGCCACTCTTTCACGACCTCGCGGAAGGCGTCGGTACCGTGCAACTGGATCAGCGCGTCGAGCCGGGCGCGCTGGTCGGGCTCCGAGAACGTCCCGTCCCAGGGCTTGTCCTCGAGGATCACGGTGGCGATCTCGTCACGGGTACGGGAGAAGACGGTCAGAGCCTCGTCGTACGCCGAGACCCGTTCCCGGTACGACGCCAGGCCCCGCTCGTGTGCCTGCTGGGCCCGCCGCGCGACGGTGACGTGGTGGCTCTGTACGGCAGCCCCGAGGAGGGTCAGCGCGGCACCGGCCAGGATGCCTACGCCACCGACGATCGCCACACCGAAAGCGCTCACCTCCACGTCGCACCATCCCCTCGCCGTGGTCTGCGGCATGGAACCGTGGTCTGCGGCATGGAACTGCAGCGGGGTCGTACCCTGCGGCGCCGCGGCGCGCCGAAGTCAGATGGTGTCTACCCAGCATTCGGTGGCCGATGCCCGGCCCCGTACGGAGCCGGTTCCGAGGTGTGGCGATAAGTTGCCGATCGTACGGTGCGCTGGAAAAGTCGTATTGTGCACAAGTACGTGATCATGGGGGCTCCCGGCAGCGGCAAGGGCACCCAGGCCGCGATGCTGGCCCGTGATCTCGACCTGGTCCAGATTGCCGTCGGCGAGATGTTCCGGTGGCACGTCCAGCAGCACACCAAGATCGGCACCCGGGTTCGCCAGACCATGGCGGCGGGCGAACTGGTCAGCGACGACCTCGTGATGTCGCTGGTCGACGAGCGATTGCGGGCGCACGACTGGAACTACGGTTTCATCATCGACGGCTTCCCACGCAGCCCCCGCCAGGCCGAGTTCCTGATGGCCGACTACGACGTCGACGCCGTCATTCACCTGGACCTGCCCGCCGACGAGGTGCGCCGGCGGGTGCTCGGCCGCCGACTGTGCGGCCGCTGCGGTGCTGACTACGGCACGGTCGCCGGCGGAACGGCCGGCCACGGGACGACGGACGCCGGCGGAATCCCGGACGGTGGCCGTTGCCGCTCCTGTGGCGGCGAGATCGTCACGCGGGAGGACGACACGGACGAAGCGCTGGTGCGGCGGCTGCGGGAGTACCGCGAGAAGACGTACCCGGTACTGGAACTCCTGGGTCGCAAGGAGCGGGTGGTCACCGTCGACGCGCGGCCGGACCGGGCCACCGTCCAGCGGGAGATCCGGCAGGTGCTGGGCCTGCCCGAGTACCACGGTCAGCCCGGTTAGCCACGGCTCGGGACAGCCGACGGTCACCCGCGGCCCCGGCGCGAGGCGGTCGTCCGGTTCGGGTCGGTCGGGCGGAGTTCGGGTCGGTCGTGCGGGGTTCGGATTGGTCGTGCGGGGTTCGGGTCGGTCGGGCGGGGTTCGGGTCGGTCAGGCGCAGTCGAGGGTGCGCGCGAGCGCGCAGACGGCGGTCAGCCGAAGCTGGAACCAGTTGGCCCGTGACCAGTCCACGCTCTCCGGATCGGGTAGTTGCCGGCCCATCCGCGAGGCGGCGGCGACGACCGACGATCCGTACCCGGCGAGCGGCACCGCCGTGACGGTGAGGCCGTTGGCGGCGAGACTCTCCCGGATCGCCGCGGCGTGCTGGTCGACGGCTGCCAGCAGCCCGGGGATCCGAACCGCGGCGGCCAGCCCGTCCGCGCCGACCCGGGCCATGATGGCTCCGAGCACGGCGCCCGGCTCGGTGGCAGCCACGTGCTGGCCCGTCACCGGGAATTCGCTCGTCATTACCTCAATGTAGGACGGTTACCGCTGGTATGTGGGCGTCGCGACCAACCGGCACCCGTATCACACTCCCGCGCCGGTCTGCCGCGCTCGGCGTGCCAGATCCGCGAACGTGACGACGAAGCCGGACAGCACGGCCAGGACAGCGACGAGCGTGATCACTCCGGCGGTGGCGACCAGTGTCTCCCCGGCGACCAGCGCGGTGTCGCCGGTGAGTGTCGCGGTGTCGATCAGGCCGGAGACGACCGTGCCGATGATGACGGCCGTGGCTGCCGTGAGGTAGCTCACTGCTCCGGCGGTGACCAGCCGTACCCGTCGGGCCTCGGACCAGGTCGTGTACGACGCGAGCCAGGCCAGTACCGGCAGCACCGTGACGGCGTGCAGCAGCACGGCGTGCGCCGGCTTGAGCCAGCCGCCGTGCAGGTACGCGCCCTGCCGGTCACCGGCCGCCACCGACGTCACCCCGCCCGCGATCATCACGCCGCCGACCATGAGGGAGGCCATGAGAGTGCCGAGGCCGACCCGGACGGCGAGGCGCATGCTCGCCGGTGTGCCGGGTGCCGGCCGGGCGGCGGCCACGGTGAGCCACCCGAGGGTGACGAAGAGGACCAGACCGCCGACGGCGAGCGTCCGCATCACGGCGGCGTCGAACGGGGTCTCGTCGTTGAAGTGTGACGGCACGCCGCGCCAGCACTGCAGCGTCACGAGCGCCACCTCCGCGACGCTGGCCACGGCGAGAGCGCCGAGCAACCAGGTGCGGGTACGGGAACCGAGCGGCACGAAGCGCGCCACCCAGCAGACCGAGACGAGCGTGATGCCGAACGACAGGCCGAACGTCACCGCCTTGCGCCAGGAGACCGGACCCTCCCACGGCCCGCCGTCCACGGCGTAGACGGCGAGGTGGGCGAACCCGCTGAGGATCAGCGCACCGGCGATGGCGTAGCAGACCCGCTCGACGCGGCGCCCGGCGGTCCACAGTGAGGCGACGTCCCGTACCAGTTGGTCCATGGTGGGAGACGGTAGGGACCGGTCGGCTCCGGTACATCCGCCCACGGTCGACACCGCGGGGCCAACCACTGGCGTACGTGCCCGCCCGGCCGTACGCGTACCGCGGTACGTCCCTGGTGTCCAGGTGGCGGGAGCATCCCGTCCGGTGTGGCGTCGGACCCGGGTCGACCGCTCGCCGCCGTGGCCCGTTCCCGGCCGCGGTCCGTCATCCGTAGCCACCAATTGTGACCTGCGGTTATTCGCCACATCCGGCCGTGTCCGGCCGTGTCCGACCGTGTCCGAAGTCCGACTACCCCGGACGGGTGTCAATGGTGGCGAATGTTCTCGAACGTATGTTCTAATCTCTGCATGGAGCAACGGAAGCACTGGTGGAACGGGCGGTTCGCCAACCCGGCCCGTCGGGATGTCTTTCTGTGGAATGACGGCCGTCAGTGGCACGTCGAGGCGAGTCGGGGCAGCCTGACCAAGCGCTGCCGCCGGTTCGCCTTCGACGACGAGATGGCCGCGCTCACGATGGTCGATGTGTTGACCGGCACTCAGGGTGACGGCTGGCGTGTGGTCTCTCTCTGACTCCCTGCGGCGGCCGTAGGGAAGGTCCGCACTCCGGCCGCTCGTCCGGGACCGGCCGCGACGAGGGCGGCCGAACGCCCCGACGGCGGTCGGAGTGCGTGGCCCGGCCGTTCGTCCTAACGCGGACGAGTGGTTCGTTGGCTGACAAATATCCCCGAAGATGTGCCGGTGGGTCTGTTTCTCGCTAGTTGTCCATTGCCGTTCGTCTAGCCGGAATTAGCCGAAAGGACGAAAGGCGCGCCCTGTTCGGGCGACAGCGGTACACGCAATTTCGCCCCACGCAAAGATGTGGCACTATCTGGGGTACCCCTACCGTTGTCGGACTCGTGTATGAGAGCACAGGAGTGGAAGCAGATGCACAAGCGAACCCTGAGACGGTGGGCGTCCCGGTTGGGCTACGTGGCTGTTGGCCTGGCGACGTTCGCCGTGGCGCTCTCGACCTCTACGGTGACGGCGTCGGACTACGGCTGGTACTGAGTCGCTCCTGCGTTCGGCCGGTGTGGGCCTGAGGTAAGTGTGGAGCTGAGGGAGTTGTCGTGCCCGGACCTCGTTCGACGGCTCCCCGGTCAGAGCAGCTCGCCTGGTACGTAACGGCCACCTGTCTGCTGGTCTCGCTCGCGGTGGCGGTGCCGCTCGGCATCGCCGAGCCCGAACCACTGGCCGGTTGGCCCGTTGCGGCAATCTTCTTCTTCGGTCTGTTCTGGGCAGCTGAGGCGGTCCGGCTCAACTTCGACTTCCGGCGCCAGACGCTGGCGGTCTTCCCGGCGGAGATACCGCTCGTCCTGGCGCTGGCCTATCTGCCACCGCTGACGGTGGTCCTGCTGCGCTTCGCCGGGGCGCTCCTCGCCCAGCTGTACTGGCGGACGCCGACCGTCAAGTTTTACTTCAACCTGGCCGTGAGGCTGGCGGGCATGTCCGTCGCCGGGTTCGTCGTCTTCGCCACGGTGGGCTCCCCGGCCGGCCATCCGCTGCCGGCCGACAGGCCGGTCGTCTGGCTGGCGCTCGTCGCCGCCGCGTGCGCGAACTACCTGGTCAGTCTGGCCGCGGTGGCCGGTGTCATCGCGCTCGTGCAGGGCCGGACGTCGCCGCGTGACATGGCGCGGGCGGCGACGCCCGGCCTCTTCGTGGCTGCCATCAACGTGACGGTCGGTCTGAGCGTCCTGCTCATGATCCAGAAGAGCATCTGGTCGCTGCTGTTGCTCGCCGGACTGGGGCTCGTGCTGGTGAAGGCCTACCGCGCGTACGCGACGTTCGTGCGTCAGCACCGCAGCATGCGCGAGCTGTACGAGTTGATGAAGGCGGTCGAGGAGACCGGCCGCGACGGCACGGTCATCGACGTGCTGCTCGCCCGGGTCCGCGAGCTGATGCGGGCCGACTGCGCGACGCTGTGGCTGAACGCGTCGGGGCGCCACCCCGAACTGCTGCTGTCGGCGCGGGTGGACTACCAGGGTCTGCTGGACTCGGAGGGCAGCCCGGAGAAGCTCCGGCGGCGGGCCCTGGAGACCGGTCGCACCGTGGCCGTGGGCCCCAAGTTGGACGACGGTGAGCTGCTCGCCGAGTTGCGGGCCTGGGGCGGCAAGGACGCGATCGTCGTGCCACTGCGCTCCGGGGAGGCCGTGATCGGCACTCTCGAGGTCACCGGTCGGCTCAGTGACCTCGCCCACTTCAACGACGACGACGTGCGGCTGCTGGAGACCGTGGCGGCCCACGCGGCGGCGGCGGTGGAGAACTCGCGGTTGGTGGAGCGGCTGCGCTTCGACGCGTACCACGATGCGCTCACCGGCCTGCCCAACCGGCGCCGTATCCTCAGCGCCCTCGACGAGGCGATCAAGGTGCAGACGCCGGACGACGTCGTCGCGGCCCTGGTTTTCGACGTCGCGCGGCTGCGCCACCTCAACAACTCGCTCGGCCACACCGCCGGTGACAAGCTCCTCGTCGAGGTGGCTCGCCGGCTGCGCGACCTCGCTCCGCCGGCGGCGCTCGTCGGTCGGATCGGCGGCAACGAGTTCGCGCTCACCGTGCGCGTCGCCAACGCCGAGGCGGCCGTCGCGCTGGCCGTCGACATCCGCGAGTCGCTTCAGACCCCGCTGTCGTTCGGCGTCCTCACCACCGACGTCGACTGCGCGGTCGGCGTGGCCGTCCACCCCGACCACGCCGACGACTCCGCCACGCTGCTGCAGCGCGCCGACGTGGCCACCCACGCGGCGAAGGTCCGGCACACCTCGGTCCAGTTGTTCACCGAGAGCCTGGAGTCCCGGTCGGTGCGCCGGGTCGGCCTCGCGGGCGACCTGCGCCGCGCACTCGACGCGGGGGAGTTGCAGGTGTACTTCCAGCCCAAGGTCGGGCTGCGCGACCGCAGGCTGGTCGGCGTGGAGTGTCTGGCGCGCTGGGAGCACCCGGCGCACGGGGCCGTCGCGCCCGAGGACTTCGTCGCGGCCGCCGAGCACACCGGCCAGCTCGGCCGGCTGACCGAGGTGGTGCTGCGCGAAGGGCTGCGCCGCGCACGGGAGTGGCGGGACAGCGGCCGTGAACTGCCCGTGTCGGTCAACCTGTCGCCGCGTACCCTTCTCGACCCGGCGTTCCCGGGCCGGGTGGCCGAACTGCTGGACGGGTACGGGGTCGATCCCGCCCAGCTGACCCTCGAGATCAGTGCGGGCGGGGTGGTCGGGGGTCCCGACCGTCCGGTGCCGACCCTGCACGCGCTGCGTGCGCTGGGTGTCCGGCTGTCCGTCGACGACTTCGGCACGGAGTACTCGTCGTTGGGGCACCTGCGGCGACTGCCGGTGCAGGAGGTCAAGATCGACCGGACGTTCGTCCAGGGTATGGCGACCGATCCGGACGACCTCGCGATCGTGCGGGCCGTGGTCGATCTGTCCCGGCGGTTCGGGCTCAGCGTCGTCGCCGAGGGCGTGGAGAGCGAACTCACTCTCGGCCTGCTGGAGGAGATCGGCTGCGACGTCGGCCAGGGTTTCCTGTTCAGCCGGCCGCTGCCGTACGAGCGGCTGGACGCCTGGTACGCCGCGCAGACCCAGGCCGGCGCCGGGATCACCGGTGAGGTGCGCTGGCTACGAGCGGTGCCGTGAGGTGCGGCGCGCCGATCCGGTACTCGATTTCGCGGTTGCCGGCTTGGCGTGTACTCTTACCCGGTGCGCGGGCGAGGTTGGTCCGCGCAGGGTGCAAACCCGCCCCCTTAGCTCAGTCGGCAGAGCGTCTCCATGGTAAGGAGAAGGTCTACGGTTCGATTCCGTAAGGGGGCTCCACGGGTTCCCGCTCAGGCGGAGCCCGACTCGGCGGTGTAGCTCAGATGGCAGAGCAAGCGGCTCATAATCGCTGTGTCGCCGGTTCAAGTCCGGCCACCGCTACGGTGAATCCGGAGATCGGCAGAGCCCGCTTTGCAGATCTCTATAGGCGCGAGCTACGCTCTTACGCCGGCAACAGACCCACTTCGAGGAAGGCACTCCGCCGTGGCCAAGGCGACCGACGTACGTCCGAAGATCACGATGGCGTGTGTGGAGTGCAAGGAGCGCAACTACATCACGCGCAAGAACCGCCGCAACGACCCGGACCGCATTGAGCTGAAGAAGTTCTGCCCCCGCTGCGGCAAGCACACCGCGCACCGCGAGACGCGCTGACCGACATCCACACGCTCAGGTGGCGGCCCCGGGAACCCGGGTGCCGCCACTTTTTGTCCCGCGTGCTTGTCCCGCGTGACGCCGCCCAAGGCGCCGCCTTGATCCGTCCGGGTTCCCCCTCCCGGGGTGCCGTCTCGACCCGTCCGGGTGACCGTTCCCCGTCGTCGCCACTTCTTCGCCCGCCGCGGCCGCTCGGCGCCGTCGGCGTGCCGGGTACGGAGGGGAACCGGTAGGTTCGGCCCATGCCCATGGATCCCACCTTCGTCGGCCGCACCTACCCGCCGACGCCAAGCTACGAGGTCGGCCGCGAGAAGATCCGCGAGTTCGCCGCCGCCGTCGGTGCGACCAACCCGGCGCACACCGACCCGGCCGCCGCCCGGGCCCTGGGCCACCCCGACGTCGTCGCGCCGCCGACCTTTCCGTTCGTGATCACCATGCGGGCGAACGAGCAGATCGTCGAGGACCCGGCGCTGGGCATCGACTACAGCCGGGTGGTCCACGGCGACCAGCGTTTCCGCTACGCCCGTCCGGTGTACGCGGGAGACCGCCTGACCTGTGTGTGCGTGATCGAGGAGGTCATCTCCCGGGGCGGGCTCGACTTCCTGACCACCCGCACCGACGTGACGACCGAGGACGGCGAGGCCGTCGTGGCGGTCTGGACGAAGCTGGTCGTCCGGGGGGAGGACTGACATGGAGATCGGCGAGCGGCTCACACCGCACACGTTCCGGATCACCCGCGCCGACCTGGTGCGGTACGCCGGGGCGTCCGGCGACTTCAACCCGATCCACTGGAGCGACCGGGTCGCGACCAAGGTGGGTCTGCCCGGAGTGATCGCGCACGGGATGTACACGATGGCCCTCGCGGGCGAGGCGGTGCTCGCCTGGGCGGGGGACCCCGCCGCGGTCGTGGAGTACGGCGTGCGGTTCACCAAGCCGGTCATCGTCCCCGACGACGACGAGGGCGCCGAGGTGGTCGTCAGCGCGGTGGTCAAGGGCTTCACCGAGGAGGGGCACGCACAGCTGGACATCACGGCGACGTGTGGCGGCGACAAGGTGCTCGGCCAGGCCCGCGCCGTGGTCCGGCACCGGACCGCCTGATCGGCCCGGTCAGCCGGCCCGGTACGGGGGTCGGCTGGCCGCCTCGGTCGAGATCAGGTAGGTGGCGTTGCCCGCGCGGCGCCGGTCGGCCGGACTGTCGACGGGTACGTTGACCGGGGCGGTTGGGAAAGCGGGCGGGTTACCCGTACACTGGTCCGCCGTGGGGTGTGTACCCCTGTCTCGGCGCACGTCTGAGCCAGGAGTCTCCTCCTCACAGAGGGGTGTGGCGCAATTGGCAGCGCAGCGGTCTCCAAAACCGCAGGTTGCAGGTTCGAGTCCTGTCGCCCCTGCGCCGAAGGGCCTGGCAGCCGGATGAGTCCGACGAGGGCGTTCGGTGGTTGGCATCGCCAGAGGTGGTGTCGCGACCGTGGCGGCCAGTCGTCGGGCTGATCCCCGACGAACGCCGGGCCAGACCGTAGACGTGGGATGACCACCGCGACATCACGGAAGAGGGCGGAAGTGGCCGAGAGCAAGCGCCGCGGCGAGGACGCCGTGGACGAGCGCCTCGACGAGGGGCTCGACGGAGACGCCCTCCGCGACGACGCCCTCGACGAGAGGCTCGAGAAGCCGAAGCGGGCGGGTGCGGTCGACAAGTCGACCCAGGCGCCGACCAAGGCCAAGACCAAGGCCGGTGAGCGGCCTGGTGTGTTCGCCAGGATCCGCAACTTCTTTCGTGAGATCATCAGTGAGCTGGGTAAGGTCATCTGGCCGACCCGCAAGGAGCTGTTGACCTACACCACGGTCGTGGTGGTCTTCGTCGCGATCATGATGACCATCGTCGCATCGCTGGACTACGGCTTCGCGCGGGCTGTCCTGTTGGTGTTCGGCACCAAGGGGAAGTAAGAGTCGTCCGGCAACCGGCCGATACCGTGCGGCGGGAGCCGCAAAAGCAATGGAAGTGAGCAACGTGCCTGAGTACGACGAGGTCGAGGCCGGCGAGCTCGGCAACGACTCGACCGTCGCGACGGCGGCCCACGAGGTCGGCGGGACCGCGAGCGCCGACGCCACCACGGCGGCGGACGCCTCCGCCGACACGGACGCTCCGGCCGATGAGGCCGCCGCACCGGTCAGCGCCGCGTCCGCGGAGCTGACCGGCGACACCGACGGCGACGTCGCCGACCCGGTCGCCGAGCTGCGCGCCGCACTGCGCTTCGCGCCCGGCGACTGGTTCGTGGTCCACTCGTACGCCGGCTACGAGAACAAGGTCAAGACCAACCTCGAGACCCGCATCACCAGCCTCGACATGGAAGACTTCATCTACCAGGTCGAGGTACCGACCCGGGAAGAGGTCGAGGTCAAGAACGGCAAGCGGCTGCAGGTGCAGAACAAGGTCTTCCCGGGCTACATCCTGGTCCGCATGGAGCTGACCCCGGAGTCGTACTCCTGCGTCCGCAACACCCCCGGGGTGACCGGCTTCGTCGGTGCCACCGACCGCGCCGACCGGCCCGCGCCGCTGTCGCTGGACGAGGTCGTCAAGTGGCTCGCCCCGGCCGTGCAGCAGGAGAAGAAGGCCGGCGGCAAGCCCGAGATCAAGGTTCTCGACTTCGAGGTGGGCGACTCCGTCACCGTCACCGATGGTGCCTTCGCCTCGCTGCCCGCGACGATCAGTGAGATCAACGCAGACCAGCAGAAGCTCAAGGTGCTGGTTTCGATCTTCGGTCGAGAGACGCCGGTCGAACTCAACTTCAACCAGGTCGCGAAGCTCTAACCCGGCTGGGGTACTCTAGACCGTCCGGCCCGATCGCCGGCGCGTCTGCGTGCGCGCGTCCCGGCGACCGAGTGTCAAGCAGACCCGTCTCGTCCGGCAACGCGCCGGGTGAGCACCACGCCCAGGAAGACAGACATGCCTCCGAAGAAGAAGCTCGTCAAGACGTTCACGCTTCAGCTGCCGGCGGGCCAGGCGACCCCCGCGCCGCCGGTCGGCCCCGCGCTCGGTCAGCACGGCGTGAACATCATGGAGTTCGTCAAGGCGTACAACGCCGCCACCGAGTCGTCCCGCGGTGACATCGTCCCGGCGCAGATCAGCGTCTACGAGGACCGCACCTTCACGTTCGTGCTCAAGACCCCGCCCGCCGCGCGCCTGCTGATCAAGGCCGCCGGCATTCAGAAGGGTTCGGGTGTGCCGCACAAGGAGAAGGTCGGCTCGATCAACCGCGTGCAGCTGCGTGAGATCGCCGAGAAGAAGATGGCGGACCTCAACGCGAACGACATCGAGCAGGCCGAGAAGATCATCGCCGGCACCGCCCGGTCGATGGGTATCACCGTCGCCGAGTAGTCCGCAGACCACCACGTGGGAGGGCCGGGAAGCCGGTCCGCCAACGACCACAGGAGCAAAGACTTATGCAGCACGGCAAGAACTACCGCAAGGCGGCGGAACTGATCGACCGCGACGCGCTGTACAGCCCGGCGCAGGCGGTCAAGCTGGCCAAGCAGACCAGCCCGACCAAGTTCGACGCGACCGTCGAGGTCGCCATGCGGCTGGGCGTCGACCCGCGTAAGGCCGACCAGATGGTGCGTGGCGTGGTCAACCTGCCGCACGGCACCGGTAAGACCGCCCGCGTGATCGTCTTCGCGGCCGGTGACAAGGCCGCCGAGGCCGAGGCCGCCGGTGCGGACGCGGTCGGCACCGACGAGCTGGTCGCCCGTATCCAGGAGGGCTGGCTCGACTTCGACGCGGCGATCGCCACCCCCGACCAGATGGCCAAGATCGGCCGGATCGCGCGGATCCTGGGCCCGCGCGGTCTGATGCCGAACCCGAAGACCGGCACGGTGACCATGGACGTCACCAAGGCGGTCTCGGACATCAAGGGCGGAAAGATCACTTTCCGGGTGGACAAGCACGCCAACCTCCACCTGATCATCGGCAAGGCCAGCTTCGGCGAGACCCAGCTGATCGAGAACTACGCTGCCGTCCTCGACGAGGTACTGCGGGCGAAGCCGTCGGCGGCCAAGGGCAAGTACCTGAAGAAGGTCACGATGAGCACGACCATGGGGCCCGGCGTTCCGGTCGACCCCAACCGCACGCGCAACCTGACCGAGGAGGAAGCGGCCGAGTAGGGCCGACCGAAACGGTGCCGCCGGGTGCCCCCACGATCGTGGGGGCACCCGGCGGCTTTCTTGTTGGCTTAGGCTCACCGGGTGCGTATCGACGACGTGTGGCTGCGCTACGGCCGGCGTGGTCCCTGGGTGCTGCGCGAGGTGACGCTCGCCCTGCCGACGGGCGCCACGGCCGTCCTGCTCGGGCGCAACGGTGCCGGCAAGTCGACGCTGCTGCGCGCGATCGTCGGCACCCTCGTCCCGGCCCGGGGGCGGATCGGTGGCCGCCCGGCGACGATCGCCTGGGTCCCCGAGCGGTTCCCGGCCGACCAACCGTTCACGGTCATCGACTACCTGACCTTCATGGGCACCGTCCGCGGCATGCCGGCGGCGGCGGCCGCTACGGCCGCCCGGGACTGGGCCGGGCGGTTCGACCTCACGTCCTACCTCGATGTCCGGCTGCCGTCGCTGTCGAAGGGCACGGCGCAGAAGGTCGGCCTCACGCAGGCCCTGCTCACCAGGCCGGGCCTGCTCGTGCTCGACGAGCCGACCGAGGGTCTCGACGCCGCTGTCCTGGCCCAGTTGCCACTGGTGATCGCCGAGGTGACCGCCGCCGGTGGGTCGGTGGTGGTCAGCGACCACTCCGGCAAGCTGGTCGACCTGCCCGGAGCCCGCCGGTGGTCGGTGGCCGACGGGCGGGTCACGGCCGACGACCCGACGCCGGCGGAGGAGGCCCGTTGCGTGATCGAAGTGGCGGTCAGTGCCAGCCGCGCCGAGGCCACCGTCGCGCAGTTGCGCGCCGCGGGCCATGACGTGCTGGGCGTACGGCGCGAGCGGGCCGACGAGTCGGGCGTGCGACCCGAGCAGGTCGGCGAGCGGGGTGCCCGGTGATCGCGCTGGTCCGGATGCGCCTGGCGGGCTACGTGCGTACCGGCCGGGTCCTCGCGCCGCTGCTGGCCTCCCTGGCCGTGATCGGAATCCTGTACGGCGGGGGCGCGTCCCCGGCCGGCGAGGCGTACGGGGTGTCCGCCCTGCTCCTGACGCCGGTCCTGGCGTGGCAGACGAAGCTGCTGCTGGACGCGGAGCCGGACGTGCAGCGCCGGCTGGCCGTGGTGGCGCTCGGTTCACGCCGGCGGGAACAGGCCGCCGGGCTGCTGGCCGCCGCCGTCGCCGCGCTGCCGCTGGTGGTGTTCGCGATCGTCCTGCCCTGGCTGCTCGGTGGGATCCAACTGCACCCGCACCCCGGAGAGCCCGGTCTCGCCTCCGGTGTCTCCGTCGGGCTGTGGGCGCACCTCGTCCTGGTGCCGCCGGCGGTTGCCCTGGGTGCGCTGGCCAGCCGGGCCGTGACCGCCACGTTCGGGCTCGGTGCGATGGTGCTCGGCGGTGGAATGGTGGTCAGCCTCGTCTTCGGCCTACGGGGATCACCACTGTGGTGGCTCGTACCGCCCGTGATGTCGACCACCCGGCTCGCGGCGCACGGCTTCGCCCCTTCCGGCGTGGCGACGATCACCGTTCACGTCCTGGTCTGGACCGCGCTGGCGCTGGCCGGGTACGCGCGGATCCGGCGGGTACGGGTCTGACCGGGCGCTACCGTCGCTCCTGGCGTCAAGATCCGGGCAATGTCGCCCACATTGCTGTCTCCCGGGGCGCTGACACCGCAATGTTCGTGACATTGCGAGGATCTTGGGGGCGGCACGGGGCGTTACCCGTACCGCGATTTGGTGCAGCGTCGCGGCTCGCGTACCCTAGCTTGCGTAGTTCCACCCAAAGACCGCTGGTCGCCGTGTTCGCACGGTCGAAGGTCCCGTATCCGCGGGCGGCCCGCGCAGGGCGAACGTTCGGGGTCGGCTGGCGAGGCTGACCGAGCCGGAATGTTCGTAAGGACGGTTAGCGTATCGGCCCGTTTCGTGGGCCGACCCCGCCCCGTGCGCCCTGCGCCGGGGCGTCTCTCGTTTCCGGGCCGACCAGCCTGAAGCAACGAGAGAGGAGGGACATGGCGGACAAGCCGGTTCGGGCAGACAAGGCCACTGCGGTCGGTGAGCTGACCGAGCACTTCCGTAGCTCGTCGGCGACGCTGCTCACCGAGTACCGCGGCCTCACGGTCGCTCAGCTCAAGGAGTTGCGGCGCTCGCTGGGGCGGGAGACCACCTACGCCGTCGCCAAGAACACCTTGGCGAAGCGGGCGGCGAACGACGCGGGCTTCACTGGCCTTGACGATTTGTTCACCGGTCCTACCGCGCTCGCCTTCGTCGGCGGTGACCCCGTCGAGGCGGCCAAGGGCCTGCGTGACTTCGCGAAGGCCAACCCGCTTCTCGTCATCAAGGGCGGTGTCTTCGAGGGTCGTCCCATGTCTGCGGACGACGTCAAGAAGCTCGCCGACCTTGAGAGCCGCGAGGTACTGCTGGCCAAGCTGGCCGGCGCGATGAAGGCAAGCATGAGCAAGGCCGCGGCGACCTTCCAGGCTCCGCTGGCCCAGGCCGCGCGGCTTGCGGCGGCCCTGCAGGACAAGCGTGGGGCAGAAGGCGGCGCAGAGGCCGCTCCGGCCGAGGCTCCGGCCGAAGCCTGATCTCGATTTCGAAGCTAGGAAAGGAAAGCCAGATCATGGCTAAGCTCAGCACCGACGAGCTCCTCGACGCGTTCAAGGAAATGACGCTGATCGAGCTCTCCGAGTTCGTCAAGCAGTTCGAAGAGACCTTCGACGTCAAGGCCGCCGCTCCGGTCGCCGTCGCTGCCGCTCCGGGTGCCGCGGCTGCCGCTGCCCCGGCCGAGGAGGAGAAGGACGAGTTCGACGTCATCCTCGACGCCGACGGTGGCAAGAAGATCCAGGTCATCAAGGTCGTGCGCGAGCTGACCGGCCTGGGCCTGAAGGAGGCCAAGGACCTGGTCGAGGCCGCTCCGAAGCCGGTCCTGGAGAAGGCCAACAAGGAGACCGCGGAGAAGGCCAAGGCCAAGCTCGAGGCCGAGGGCGCCAAGGTCACCCTGAAGTAATCTCCGCGGCGCCATGCGCGCCGCGTCGACGGGGCGGTCGCCGCCGGGAACTCCCGGAGGTGACCGCCCCGTCGCGGTTTTGGGCCGAATCCGTTGTCGGGCCGCTTCGCGCGCCCCAGGGAACGGCTGTCGGGCCGCCTCGGCCGTCCGGGATCGGCTGTCCCGGGTCGGTGGTCGCCGAGGTCGTCCGGGATCGGCTGTCCCGGGTCGGTGGTCGCCGAGGTCGTCCGGGATCGGCTGTCCCGGGTCGGTGGTCGCCGAGGTCGTCCGGGATCGGCTGTCCCGGGTCGGTGGTCGCCGAGGTCGTCCGCCCTCCGGGGCGGTTCGTGCCCCGGCTTGAGCCGTCGACGGGTCGCGCCGTACCCTCATCCACATGATTCGGATCTTGGGTTATCCAAGACCGAAACGGGTCGTTTTCGCGCTAATCCGGGGGGTACCGCACCGGCTGTACGGTCGAACACGCGGCGCGCCGTTGCGAGAGCCCTTGACGGGGTGACCACGATCCAGGCACGCTGAAGCAGCACCACCCTTCCGCGGACGCCATGGCCAGCGCCGCATCCTCAGGAGTGGCCTCCGGGTCGCTCCTCCGGAGGTGGCCAAGGTCGGTGCCGAGAGGTCTCGGTCTCCGGATTTCCGGAGGTCAGAGGCGTATTTCGGTCACCTGCCGGTGGCGACTCGACAGCGGTTAGCCTTTCGGCTACACTGCTAGTTTGCGCTGTCTGCCGACTACCCCTCTGTCGTCGTGCGCCCAGCCGTGGGCGTTTTCGGCGGGGGTCTGTCGGGCTGCACGCGAAACGGCCGCCGCACCACCGGTCCTCGGAAGGACGCATCTTGGCAGCTTCCCGCCCTGCGAAGACCATTAATTCGTCGAGCGCATTCGCTCCCCGCCGGATCTCCTTCGGCAGGATCACCGAACACCTGGAGGTTCCCAACCTCCTCGCCATCCAGAACGAGTCATTCGACTGGCTGGTCGGCAACGAGGCTTGGCAGGCTCGGTCGGCTGGTGATCAGCACTCGCGCTCAGGTCTCGCGGAGATTCTCGACGAGATCAGTCCCATTGAGGACTTCTCCGGCACCATGTCGCTGTCTTTCTCGGCGCCACGCTTCGACGAGGTCAAGGCCTCGATCGAGGAGTGCAAGGAGAAGGACCTGACCTACTGCGCCCCGCTGTTCGTGACCGCGGAGTTCACCAACCACACCACTGGTGAGATCAAGAGCCAGACGGTGTTCATGGGTGACTTCCCGATGATGACGCCCAAGGGCACCTTCATCATCAACGGCACCGAGCGTGTCGTGGTCAGCCAGCTCGTCCGGTCCCCGGGCGTGTACTTCGACAAGCAGCCGGACAAGACCTCCGACCGCGATCTCTCCAGCGTGAAGGTCATCCCGAGCCGGGGTGCCTGGCTGGAGTTCGACATCGACAAGCGCGACACCGTCGGCGTGCGGATCGACCGCAAGCGCCGTCAGGCGGTGACCGTGCTGCTGAAGGCCATCGGCTGGACCAACGAGCGCATCCGTGAGCGCTTCGGCTGGTCCGAGCTGATGATGACCACGCTGGAAAAGGACCACATCGCCGGGCAGGACGAGGCGTTGCTGGACATCTACCGCAAGCTGCGGCCGGGCGAGCCGCCGACGCGGGAGAACGCCCAGACCCTGCTCGACAACCTGTTCTTCAACCCCAAGCGGTACGACCTGGCCAAGGTCGGCCGGTACAAGTTCAACAAGAAGCTCGAGATCGACGTGCCGATCACGACGGGCGTCCTCACCGAGGACGACATCGTCGCGACGGTCGAGTACCTCTGCAAGCTCCACACGGGCGAGGAGGGGTACGAGGCCGACGACATCGACCACTTCGGTAACCGCCGCCTGCGGACGGTCGGTGAGCTGATCCAGAACCAGGTCCGGGTCGGCCTGTCCCGGATGGAGCGGGTTGTCCGCGAGCGGATGACCACGCAGGACGTCGAGGCGATTACGCCGCAGACCCTGATCAACATCCGTCCCGTCGTGGCGGCGATCAAGGAGTTCTTCGGTACGTCGCAGCTGTCCCAGTTCATGGACCAGACCAACCCGCTGGCGGGCCTGACCCACCGCCGACGCCTCTCGGCGCTCGGCCCGGGTGGTCTGTCGCGTGAGCGGGCCGGCTTCGAGGTCCGTGACGTGCACCCGTCCCACTACGGCCGGATGTGCCCGATCGAGACGCCGGAAGGCCCGAACATCGGCCTGATCGGTGCGCTCTCCACGTTCGCGCGGGTCAACCCGTTCGGCTTCATCGAGACGCCGTACCGGAAGGTCGACGGTGGCCGGGTCACCGACCAGATCGACTACCTGACCGCCGACGAGGAGGACCGGCACGTCATCGCCCAGGCGAACGCGCCGCTGCAGTCCGACGGCCGGTTCGCCGAGGCCCGGGTCCTGGTCCGCCGCAAGGGCGGTGAGCTGGACAACGTCGCTCCCGAAGACGTGGACTACATGGACGTCTCGCCGCGCCAGATGGTGTCGGTCGCGACGGCCATGATCCCGTTCCTCGAGCACGACGACGCCAACCGTGCCCTGATGGGTGCGAACATGCAGCGCCAGGCCGTGCCGTTGGTGAAGGCCGAGTCGCCGCTGGTCGGTACCGGCATGGAGTACCGGGCGGCGACCGACGCCGGTGACGTCGTGCTGGCCGAGGAGGCCGGCGTCGTCGAGGACATGTGCGCCGACTACATCACGGTGCACCAGGACGACGGCCACCGCCGCACCTACCTGCTGCACAAGTTCCGCCGCTCCAACGCCGGCTCCTGCGTGAACCAGAAGCCGGTCGTCTTCGAGGGCCAGCGGGTCGAGCCCGGTCAGGTCCTCGCCGACGGTCCCTGCACCGACGAGGGCGAGATGGCGCTCGGGCGCAACCTGCTCGTGGCGTTCATGCCCTGGGAGGGGCACAACTACGAGGACGCGATCATCCTGTCGCAGCGCCTCGTGCAGGAGGACGTGCTCACCTCGATCCACATCGAGGAGCACGAGGTGGACGCCCGCGACACCAAGCTGGGTCCGGAGGAGATCACCCGCGACATCCCCAACGTCAGCGAGGAGATGCTCGCCGACCTGGACGAGCGGGGCATCATCCGGATCGGTGCCGAGGTCGTACCCGGGGACATCCTGGTCGGCAAGGTCACGCCGAAGGGCGAGACCGAGCTGACGCCGGAGGAGCGGCTGCTGCGCGCGATCTTCGGGGAGAAGGCGCGTGAGGTCCGTGACACCAGCCTCAAGGTGCCGCACGGCGAGACCGGCACGGTCATCGGCGTGCGCACGTTCAACCGTGAGGACGGCGACGAGCTGTCGCCGGGCGTCAACGAGCTGGTCCGGGTGTACGTGGCCCAGAAGCGCAAGATCCAGGACGGTGACAAGCTCGCGGGCCGCCACGGCAACAAGGGCGTCATCTCCAAGATCCTGCCGGTCGAGGACATGCCGTTCCTGGCCGATGGCACCCCGGTCGACATCGTGCTCAACCCGCTCGGCGTGCCGAGCCGGATGAACGTCGGTCAGGTGCTGGAGACGCACCTCGGCTGGGTCGCCAAGACCGGTTGGAAGGTCGACGGCGACGACGCCGAGTGGAAGAAGGCGCTTCGGTCGATCAACGCGCACGAGTCGGAGCCGGACACCAACGTGGCGACGCCGGTCTTCGACGGTGCCCGTGAGGAGGAGATCACCGGTCTGCTCGCGTCGAGCCTGCCCAACCGGGACGGCCAGCAGCTGGTGGGTGCCTCCGGTAAGGCACAGCTGTTCGACGGCCGGTCCGGCGAGCCGCTGCCCGACCCGATCGCGGTGGGCTACATCTACATCCTGAAGCTCAACCACCTGGTTGACGACAAGATCCACGCTCGGTCCACCGGTCCGTACTCGATGATCACGCAGCAGCCGCTGGGTGGTAAGGCGCAGTTCGGTGGTCAGCGCTTCGGTGAAATGGAGTGCTGGGCGATGCAGGCCTACGGCGCGGCCTACGCGCTGCAGGAGCTGCTGACAATCAAATCCGACGACGTTCTCGGCCGCGTCAAGGTCTACGAGGCCATCGTCAAGGGCGAGAACATTCCAGAGCCGGGTATCCCGGAGTCGTTCAAGGTGCTGCTCAAGGAGCTGCAGTCGCTGTGCCTCAACGTTGAGGTGCTCTCCAGCGACGGTGTGGCCCTGGAAATGCGCGAGACCGACGACGAGGTGTTCCGGGCGGCCGAGGAGCTGGGCATCGACCTGTCGCGGCGGGAGCCGAGCAGCGTCGAGGAAGTCTGATCCATCCGTGCGGGGGGTCGCCATCCGGCGGCCCCCGCCCGACCCCTGGCAACCACCCGAGCAACTGATTCGAGGGACATAGAAGAGTGCTCGACGTCAACTTCTTCGACGAGCTTCGTATCGGGCTGGCCACTGCCGACGACATCCGGCAGTGGTCGCACGGTGAGGTCAAGAAGCCCGAGACGATCAACTACCGCACCCTGAAGCCCGAGAAGGACGGACTCTTCTGCGAGAAGATCTTCGGTCCGACCCGGGACTGGGAGTGCTACTGCGGCAAGTACAAGCGGGTCCGGTTCAAGGGCATCATCTGTGAGCGCTGCGGCGTCGAGGTGACCCGGGCCAAGGTCCGCCGTGAGCGCATGGGCCACATCGAGCTCGCCGCTTCCGTCACCCACATCTGGTACTTCAAGGGTGTCCCGAGCCGACTCGGGTACCTGCTCGACCTGGCGCCGAAGGATCTCGAGAAGATCATCTACTTCGCGTCGTACGTCGTGACGAGCGTGGACGCCGAGGCGCGTCACCGCGACATGTCCACGATCGAGAACGAGATCGGCGCCGAGAAGCGGCAGGCCGAGAACGCCCGCGACGCCGAGATCGAGAAGCGCGCCGCCAAGCTCGAGCAGGACCTGGCCGAGCTGGAGGCGGAGGGCGCCAAGGCCGACGTGCGGCGCAAGGTCAAGGAGGCTGGCGAGCGTGAGATGCGCCAGATCCGCGACCGCGCGCAGCGCGAGATCGACCGCCTCGACGAGGTGCTCGACACCTTCCGCAAGCTCGACCCGAAGCAGCTGGTCACCGACGAGCTGCTGTACCGCGAGCTGCGCGACCGGTTCGGCGAGTACTTCACCGGTGGCATGGGCGCCGAGGCGATCAAGGCGCTGCTGCAGAACCTCGACCTCGACGCCGAGGCCGAGAACCTGCGCGAGACGATCCGCACCGGTAAGGGCCAGCGCAAGATCCGTGCGCTGAAGCGGCTGAAGGTCGTCGCCGCCTTCCTCAACACCAGCAACTCGCCGCTGGGGATGGTGCTCGACTGCGTGCCGGTGATCCCGCCGGACCTGCGCCCGATGGTGCAGCTCGACGGTGGCCGGTTCGCCACCAGCGACCTCAACGACCTGTACCGCCGGGTCATCAACCGCAACAACCGGCTCAAGCGACTGATCGACCTCGGCGCCCCCGAGATCATCGTCAACAACGAGAAGCGGATGCTGCAGGAGGCCGTCGACGCGCTGTTCGACAACGGCCGTCGCGGTCGTCCGGTGACCGGTCCCGGTAACCGGCCGCTGAAGTCGCTGTCCGACATGCTCAAGGGCAAGCAGGGCCGGTTCCGGCAGAACCTGCTGGGTAAGCGCGTCGACTACTCGGGCCGTTCGGTCATCGTCGTCGGCCCGCGGCTGAAGCTGCACCAGTGCGGCCTGCCCAAGCAGATGGCACTGGAGCTGTTCAAGCCGTTCGTGATGAAGCGGCTGGTCGACCTCAACCACGCGCAGAACATCAAGTCCGCCAAGCGGATGGTCGAGCGGCAGCGCCCGGTCGTGTGGGACGTGCTGGAAGAGGTCATCACCGAGCACCCGGTGCTGCTCAACCGGGCGCCCACCCTGCACCGGCTGGGTATCCAGGCGTTCGAGCCGCAGCTCGTCGAGGGCAAGGCCATCCAGATCCACCCGCTGGTCTGCACGGCGTTCAACGCCGACTTCGACGGTGACCAGATGGCGGTGCACGTGCCGCTGTCGGCCGAGGCGCAGGCCGAGGCCCGGATCCTGATGCTGTCCAGCAACAACATCCTCAAGCCGGCCGACGGCAAGCCGGTCACCATGCCCACCCAGGACATGGTCATCGGCCTGTACCACCTGACCCACTCGCGGCCGGGGATGCTGGGCGAGGGGCGGACGTTCGCGTCCGACGCCGAGGCGCGCATGGCGTACGACAACGGCGAGCTGCACCTGCAGGCGCCGGTGAAGATCCGCCTGCGCGAGCTCATCGGGGTCGACAACGGCGCCGGTGCGCAGCCCTGGGAGGCACCCGAGGACTGGCAGCCGGGTGACCCGGTGATCGTCGACACCACCCTCGGTCGGGTGCTGTTCAACGAGGCCCTGCCCCGTGGGTACCGCTTCGTCAACTACGAGATCCGTAAGAGCCAGCTCTCGGCGATCGTCAACGACCTCGCCGAGCGGTTCCCGAAGGTCTCGCTGGCGGCGACGCTGGACGCCCTCAAGGAGGCCGGTTTCCACTGGGCCACCTGGTCGGGCGTGACGATCGGCATCGAGGACGTGGTCGCTCCGCCGCGCAAGTGGGAGATCCTGGAGCGCTACGAGAAGGAAGCCGAGCGGATCGACAAGCAGTACCAGCGTGGTCTGATGACCGCCGAGGAGCGCCGCGGCGAGCTCATCGAGATCTGGACCAAGGCGACCAACGAGGTCGCCAAGGAGATGGAGACCGCGCTGCCGCAGGAGAGCCCGCTGTGGAAGATGATCCACTCGGGTGCCCGCGGTAACCTGCTCCAGCTCCGGCAGATCTCGGCGATCCGCGGTCTGGTGGCCAACCCCAAGGGTGAGATCATCCCGCGGCCGATCAAGTCCTCGTTCCGTGAGGGCCTGACCGTGCTGGAGTACTTCATCTCCACGCACGGCGCCCGTAAGGGTCTGGCCGACACCGCGCTGCGTACCGCCGACTCGGGTTACCTGACCCGTCGTCTGGTGGACGTGTCGCAGGACGTCATCATCCGCGAGGAGGACTGCGGTACCGACCGCGCGATCCCGATGCAGGTCGGCCAGCGGCTCGACGGCCGGGTCGTGGTGCACGAGCACGCCGAGACCGGCGCGCACGCCCGTACCCTGGCCGACGACGTCCGTGACGCCGACGGCAACCTGGTCGCCGAGCGGGGCATGGACCTCAACTCGATCCTGGTCGACAAGATCGTTGCGGCCGGGGTGGAGAACGTCCGGGTCCGCAGCGTCCTCACCTGCGAGTCGAAGCTGGGCGTCTGCGGTGCCTGCTACGGGCGCTCGCTGCCGACCGGCAAGACGGTGGACGTCGGCGAGGCGGTCGGCATCATCGCCGCCCAGTCGATCGGTGAGCCCGGTACCCAGCTGACCATGCGTACCTTCCACACCGGTGGTGTCGCCGGTGAGGACATCACGCAGGGTCTGCCGCGTGTCCAGGAGATCTTCGAGGCCCGGGTTCCGAAGGGCAAGGCGCCCATCGCCGAGACCGCCGGTCGGGTCCGGATCGAGGACGGCGAGCGGATGCGGAAGATCATCATCGTGCCGGACGACGGCAGCGAGGAGATCGTCCACGACAAGCTGTCGAAGCGGGTTCGTCTGCGGGTGCACGACGGTGGGCACGTCGAGGTCGGCGAGAAGCTGACCGAGGGCACCATCGACCCGCACGAGCTGCTGCGCATCCTCGGCCCCCGTGCGGTGCAGGTGCACCTCACCCAGGAGGTCCAGGAGGTGTACCGGTCGCAGGGTGTGCTCATCCACGACAAGCACATCGAGATCATCATCCGCCAGATGCTCAAGCGGGTCATGATCATCGACTCCGGCGCGACCGAGTTCCTGCCGGGTGTGCTGGTGGACCGGGCGCAGTTCGAGGCGGAGAACCGCCGGATCGTCGCCGAGGGCGGCGAGCCGGCTGCCGGCCGACCGGTGCTGATGGGTATCACCAAGGCGTCGCTGGCGACGGACTCGTGGCTGTCCGCGGCTTCGTTCCAGGAGACGACCCGGGTGCTCACCGACGCCGCGATCCACGCCCGCAGCGACTCGCTGATCGGTCTCAAGGAGAACGTCATCATCGGTAAGCTCATCCCGGCCGGTACCGGCATCGCCAAGTACCGCAACATCCGGGTGGAGCCGACCGACGAGGCGAAGGCCAAGGTGTACTCGATGACCGGGTACCCGGAGACCGACTACGGCTTCGGTCCGGCCAGCGGCCAGGCCGTGCCGCTGGACGACTTCGACCTGGGGTCGTTCCGGTAGTCGAAGATCGCACCAGACGCCGTGGGCCCCGAGGCATCGCCTCGGGGCCCACGGGGCTTTCCGGGTCCGTGTGGCTTCGCGGGCCGCAGGCACGCTTTTGGGACCCCAAACAAAAAAGGCCAGGCCTGCTGCCACGGGGGAAGCAGCAGGCCTGGTGCTCACAACGGTACAACCTCCGAGGCCTTTGTGGGGTCCGGATTTGTTGCCTCGACAGGTTTTTCTCGCGCGGTCGGAGGCTGATCCGTGGCGATCGGCGCGAATCGTCTGGGTTACACCGGTTCAGTTACGCATCTCATGCCTGCCAACCGCCGTACCGCGAGGCGCGCCGGTGACGGTCGGGTCCGCGGGTTGGCCGGCACAGCCGTACGTCATATGCATGAACGTCCATTTGGTGCATGAGCTGGCTTCTCCGCCGAGCCGCCCGACCGCGCCGGCTGCCGCTGTGATCTGCTTGTCGTATGAGTACCGTCGCGCCGGTGACCCCGCCGCCCCGCCGGCATCCGCTCGATCCTGACCCGGTCGCGTCCAGCAAGGCGGGCGCCGTGCTGGCGCTCGGTATCGTCGCCGCGCTGACCGGCATCATGGTCGGTGGCGTGGTACCCGCGACGATCGCCCTCCTCCTTGCCCGCGAGGTCCGGGCCGACCTGCGGGCAGCGGAGGGCTTCCTGATCGGCAACCGGCGGCTGCACACCGGCGTGGCGCTGGCGTGGGCCGGAATCGTGCTGGCCGTGGCCGCCATTGTGATCGCTACCATCGTCGGCCTGCTGGGGTACGCCAGCTACGGCCGCGACTACGCCCCGACGGTCAACTGACCGGCGGGCGCTGCTACCCCCGCTGCCCGGCGTCGGGCAAGATTCGCCGGGACGGCGAGTGAGGCAACGGCGGCGAGTGAGGCAACGAGGAGATGCAGTGATGACACGGGGACTTCCAGGCGGTCGCGGCGGGTGCCGGACCGGTCTCCGCGGGGCCGCGCGGCCTTCGCCGGCTGAGCGGGGTACGTGGTGAGTGACGGGTCTCCGGCCGGGGGTGGCGACCCGCGTGCACCGGAACCCGAGCCGCGGGCGGAGCACGAGGGGACGCCCGAACCCGAGCCGCGGGCGGAGCACGAGGGGACGCCCGAACCCGAGCCGCGGGCGGAGCACGAGGGGACACCCGAACCCGAGCCGCGGGCGGAGGGTGAGCGGGTGCCCGCGCCCGGCGCGCCGACCGGCCCCGCCAGGTCGGGGGAGCCGGGGTACCCGCCGAGGCCGGCGTTGCGGCAGTCCACGTCCCCCTGGTCGGGTGCGTCCGACCCGGCCGCGAACGCGCAGCCCTATCCGCAGCAGCCGTCCTACCCGCAGCCGCCCTACCCGCCGCCGCAGCAGCCGCCCTATCCGCAGCCGTACCCGCCCTATCCGCAGCCGTACCCGCCCTACCCGCAGTGGCAGTCCTACCCGCCGCCGGGATGGCCGCCGCAGCCCTGGCCGGGTGCCGCGCCGGGCCACCCGTACCCACCGCCGGGCTACCCGTACCCACCCCAGGGTGCCCCGTATCCGGGTGCGCGACCGCCGGCGCCTCCACCCGCTCCGCTCCCGTCACAGGTCGAGCCGGTGGCCGGTACCGGGTTCGGCCTGGCATACCTCACCGTCGCCCCGACCGTTTCCGGTCAGGCCGTGGGTTCCATGGTGGCGGGGATCATGTCGGTGCTGGTCGCGTTCGCGGTCGCCTGTTTCGGCCTCACCGGGGCGAAGCAGGGGTGGGGGCCGCTGGTCGGTGGAGCGTTCGCCGTCCTGGCTGCCGCGGCGGGGGCCGGCGCGATCGGGCTCGGCTGGGTCAGTGTGCGCCAGGTCGCCCGTTCGGGTGGTCGGGTGACCGGGCGCGGCATGGCGATCACCGGCGAGGTCTGCGGTGCGGTAGGTCTGGTGTTGACGGCGACGGCGATGGTGGTGGCATTGTTGATCTGAAACTGAGGGGACGATCAGGGGATCAGCGGGTACCCTTGGGTGACAGAGCTTCTCGCCACCCGTATGTGGGCACCCCGTTTTGACCTGCGTGCACGTGGTGGGTACTCTTTCCCTTCGTGCCCGGTCCTTGCCGGGCAACTCGTGCGTGCCCAGGCCGGCTCACACCGACACCACGGCGCGCCACCGGTAAATCCGGCTTGAAAATTGAGCTGGATCCCCGTGTGCGGACGACACGCCCGACCGCGGGGGTCGGTAGAGGCCCGACGGGCCCCTGCCGCCGACGCGACCGGGCGAGGACGGGACGAAGACCACAGCACCAATGACGGCACGGCCGCGAGGCCGAAGGGAGACAGGAACCCGGTGCCCACAATCCAGCAGCTGGTCCGCAAGGGCCGCCAGGCGAAGACGACTAAGACGAAGACGCCGGCGCTGAAGGGGAGCCCTCAGCGGCGCGGCGTGTGCACCCGTGTGTACACGACCACGCCCAAGAAGCCGAACTCCGCGCTGCGCAAGGTGGCGCGTGTCCGGCTGACCAGCCAGATCGAGGTCACCGCGTACATCCCCGGTGTCGGACACAACCTGCAGGAGCACTCGATCGTGCTCGTGCGCGGCGGCCGGGTGAAGGACCTCCCCGGCGTCCGCTACAAGATTGTCCGCGGTTCGCTGGACACGCAGGGTGTGCGTAACCGTAAGCAGGCGCGCAGTCGCTACGGTGCGAAGAAGGAGAAGAGCTGACATGCCTCGTAAGGGCCCCGCGCCGCGTAAGCCGCTCGTCGCTGACCCGGTGTACAACTCGCCGCTGGTCACCCAGCTCATCAGCAAGATCCTGATGGATGGCAAGCGCCAGCTGGCCGAGCGTGTCGTGTACGCCGCGCTCGAGGGATGCCGTGAGAAGACCGGCACCGACCCGGTCGTCACGCTCAAGCGCGCGATGGACAACGTGAAGCCGACCCTCGAGGTGCGCAGCCGCCGTGTCGGTGGCGCGACCTACCAGGTGCCGGTCGAGGTGCGCCCGCAGCGCGCCACCACGCTCGGTCTGCGCTGGCTCGTCACCTACTCGCGCGCCCGCCGTGAGAAGACCATGATCGAGCGCCTGATGAACGAGCTGCTCGACGCCAGCAACGGCCTCGGTGCCGCGGTGAAGCGCCGGGAGGACACCCACAAGATGGCGGAGTCCAACAAGGCCTTCGCGCATTACCGCTGGTAACACAGACCATCGAGACGAAGTAGGGATCATCGTGGCTGCCGCAGACGCCGCCCTTGCCAAGCTCCGCAACATCGGCATCATGGCTCACATCGATGCCGGTAAGACCACCACGACCGAGCGCATTCTGTTCTACACCGGTATCACCTACAAGATCGGTGAGGTCCACGAGGGCGCTGCCGTCATGGACTGGATGGAGCAGGAGCAGGAGCGCGGTATCACCATCACCTCCGCCGCCACCAAGTGCGAGTGGAAGGGCCACACGATCCAGATCATCGACACGCCCGGCCACGTCGACTTCACGGTTGAGGTGGAGCGCTCGCTGCGAGTGCTGGACGGTGCTGTCGCGGTCTACGACGGTGTGGCCGGCGTGGAGCCGCAGACCGAGAACGTCTGGCGCCAGGCGGACAAGTACAACGTGCCCCGGATGTGCTTCGTCAACAAGCTCGACCGTACGGGTGCGGACTTCTTCCGCTGCGTCCAGATGATGATCGACCGGCTCAACGCCACGCCGCTGGTGCTTCAGATCCCGATCGGTGCCGAGTCTGACTTCATCGGCGTCGTCGACCTGGTCGAGATGCGCGCGTTGACCTGGCGCGGCGAGACCCAGAAGGGCGAGGACTACGCGGTCGAGGAGATCCCGGCCGACCTCGCGGACCAGGCGGCGGAGTGGCGCGACAAGCTGCTCGAGACGCTCGCTGACGTCGATGACGAGATCATGATGAAGTACCTCGAGGGCGAGGAGCTCTCGGCCGACGAGATCCGGGCCGGCATCCGCCGCGCCACGATCGCCGGTAAGGCCAACCCGGTTCTTACCGGTACGGCGTTCAAGAACAAGGGCATTCAGCCCATGCTGGATGCCGTCGTCGCGTACCTGCCGTCACCGCTGGACATCCCGGCGATCGAGGGCACGGCGACCGACGGCGAGACGCCGATGACGCGTAAGACGTCGATCGACGAGCCCTTCTCGGCGCTGGCCTTCAAGATCCAGACCGACAAGCACCTGGGCAAGCTCACCTACGTCCGCCTCTACTCCGGCAAGCTGGAGTCGGGTTCGCAGGTCGTGAACTCGACGAAGGACCGCAAGGAGCGGATCGGCAAGATCTACCAGATGCACGCCAACAAGCGTGAGGAGCGGTCGGTCGCGCAGGCGGGCGACATCATCGCCGTGCAGGGTCTCAAGCAGACCACTACCGGTGACACGCTCTGCGACCCGGCCAACCCGGTCATCCTGGAGTCGATGACCTTCCCCGAGCCGGTCATCGACGTGGCGATCGAGCCGAAGTCCAAGGCCGACCAGGAGAAGCTGAGCACCGCCATCCAGCGCCTCGCCGAGGAGGACCCGACCTTCCGGGTCCGCAACGACGAGGAGACCGGCCAGACGGTCATCTCCGGCATGGGCGAACTGCACCTCGACATCCTCGTCGACCGGATGCGGCGCGAGTTCAACGTCGAGGCCAACGTCGGCAAGCCGCAGGTGGCCTACCGCGAGACGATCCGCGGCACGGTGGAAAAGATCGACTACGTACACAAGAAGCAGACCGGTGGCTCCGGTCAGTACGCCAAGGTCGTCTGCAAACTGGAGCCGCTGCCGATGGATTCCGAGGGCGCGACGTACGAGTTCGTGAACGCGGTGACCGGTGGTCGCATCCCGAAGGAGTTCATCCCCTCGGTCGACGCCGGTGCCCAGGACGCGATGCAGTACGGCGTGCTGGCCGGGTACCCGCTGGTCGGCATCAAGTTGACGCTGCTCGACGGTCAGTACCACGAGGTCGACTCGTCCGAGATGGCGTTCAAGATCGCCGGTTCGATGGTGCTCAAGGAAGCGGCCCGCAAGGCCGACCCGGCACTCCTCGAGCCGATGATGGCCGTCGAGGTCGTCACCCCGGAGGACCACATGGGTGACGTCATCGGCGACCTCAACTCCCGGCGTGGCATCATCCAGGCCATGGAGGAGCGCGGCGGTGCCCGCGTCGTCCGTGCCCTGGTGCCGCTGTCGGAAATGTTCGGCTACGTCGGCGACCTGCGGTCGAAGACCCAGGGCCGGGCGAGCTACTCGATGCAGTTCGACTCCTACAACGAGGTTCCTGCGAGCGTCGCCAAGGAGATCATCGCAAAGGCGACCGGGGAGTGAGTTGATCCCGGCTCCCGCGCCAAACGCGGGGGCCGGGGGAGACGCCACTCGTCGGGGGCCGGAGCGGGTTGCATCACCGGGCCTGAGGCTTCCGGCCGCAAGACCCAAGTCGACAAGTCCGTCGGGGCCGCAAGCGCCGCGCGGAACGAACCAAGAAGTCCACAGGAGGACACCAGTGGCGAAGGCGAAGTTCGAGCGGACTAAGCCGCACGTCAACATCGGCACCATTGGTCACATCGACCACGGGAAGACGACGCTGACCGCGGCGATCACCAAGGTCCTGCACGACCGGTACCCGGACGTCAACCCGTACACGCCGTTCGACGAGATCGACAAGGCGCCGGAGGAGAAGGCTCGTGGTATCACGATCTCCATCGCGCACGTCGAGTACCAGACCGAGGCCCGGCACTACGCGCACGTTGACTGCCCCGGTCACGCGGACTACATCAAGAACATGATCACCGGTGCCGCCCAGATGGACGGCGCGATCCTGGTGGTCGCCGCGACCGACGGCCCGATGCCGCAGACCCGCGAGCACGTGCTGCTGGCTCGCCAGGTCGGCGTTCCCTACATCGTCGTGGCGCTCAACAAGAGCGACATGGTCGATGACGAGGAGCTGCTCGAGCTGGTCGAGCTCGAGGTGCGGGAGCTGCTGTCGAGCCAGGAGTACCCGGGCGACGACCTGCCGGTCGTGCGCGTCTCGGCGCTCAAGGCCCTCGAGGGCGACCCCAAGTGGGCGGACGCTCTCATGGAGCTGATGAACGCCGTCGACACCGCGATCCCGCAGCCGGAGCGCGAGACCGAGAAGCCGTTCCTCATGCCGATCGAGGACGTCTTCACGATCACCGGTCGCGGTACGGTCGTCACCGGCCGCTGCGAGCGTGGCGTGCTGAAGCCGAACGAGGAAGTCGAGATCGTCGGCATCAAGCCGAAGTCGATGAAGACCGTCTGCACCGGCATCGAGATGTTCCGCAAGATCCTCGACGAGGCGCGCGCCGGCGAGAACGTCGGTCTGCTTCTTCGTGGTATCAAGCGCGAGGACGTCGAGCGCGGCATGGTCGTGGTCAAGCCCGGCTCGACCACCCCGCACACGGAGTTCGAGGCGACCGTCTACATCCTCTCCAAGGAGGAGGGCGGCCGGCACACCCCGTTCTTCCAGAACTACCGGCCGCAGTTCTACTTCCGTACCACGGACGTCACCGGCGTCGTCACGCTGCCTGAGGGCACCGAGATGGTCATGCCGGGCGACAACACCGCCATGACGGTTCAGCTGATCCAGCCGATCGCCATGGAGGAGGGCCTCAAGTTCGCCATCCGTGAGGGTGGCCGGACCGTCGGCGCCGGTCGCGTTACCAAGATTCTCAAGTAGTACCCGGTGGGGGTCACTGAGTGGCCCCCACCACCCGATTTCACATTGTCGTGCTTGTTACGGCATACTGAATAGGTTGCGCTGCGGGCGGTCGAGTCACGCTGCAGGGGCCTGGCTCTTCGATGGGTCTGGCTCTGTTAGAGTGTCTCGGCCGCCTCGCGCGGCGCCCGGCGGGAGCGGATCCCGCGAGGCGCCTCGCTTCCGCAGCCGGGCGTGCGGCGCCCCAGGGCCATCCGATGCCTCTTCCGGGAGATCCGGCGGGGGCGGAGCCTGGCCCTAGGCCGCGACACGCCCGACCGCGGGGGTCGGAAGACAGGGCCGGGTCGCAGTTCTCACCTGCGGCGCCGGGGCCGTCGGAAGAGGTCGGTGCGCTGGCGAGCAAGCCGGCGAGGATCGCAAAGAGAAGGAACAGAAGCCACCATGGCGGGACAGAAGATCCGCATCCGGCTCAAGGCCTATGACCACGAGGTCGTTGACTCCTCGGCACGGAAGATCGTCGAGACGGTGACGCGTACCGGGGCGCAGGTCGCGGGCCCGGTGCCGCTGCCGACCGAGATCAACCGTTACTGCGTGATCCGCTCGCCGCACAAGTACAAGGACTCGCGCGAGCACTTCGAGATGCGCACGCACAAGCGTCTGATCGACATCATCGACCCGACCCCGAAGACGGTCGACTCGCTCATGCGCCTCGACCTGCCGGCTGGCGTCGACATCGAGATCAAGCTGTAGGGACCGGACTAATGGACAGGCAAGTCAAGGGGATCCTGGGCGCCAAGCTCGGCATGACCCAGGTCTGGGACAACAACCGTGTTGTACCGGTGACCGTGGTTCAGGCCAGCCCGAACGTCGTGACCCAGGTGCGCACTGCGGACTCCGACGGCTACGCGGCCGTCCAGCTCGCGTACGGCGCTATCGACCCGCGGAAGGTCAACAAGCCCAAGGCCGGTCACTACGCCAAGTCGGGCGTGGCGCCGCGCCGGCACATCGTCGAGCTGCGGACCGGGGACGCCAGCGAGTACACGCTGGGCCAGGAGGTCACGGTCGAGACGTTCGCGCCCGGCCAGCTGATCGACGTCACCGGCCGCACCAAGGGCAAGGGCTTCGCGGGTGTCATGAAGCGGCACGGCTTCCATGGCCTGCGCGCCAGCCACGGTGTCGAGCGCAAGCACCGCTCGCCCGGTTCGATCGGCGGCTGCGCGACGCCGGGCCGCGTCTTCAAGGGCATGCGGATGGCCGGTCGCATGGGTGGCGTCCGCTTCACCGTGCAGAACCTGACCGTGCAGGCTGTCGACCCGGAGAACAACGTGATCCTGGTCCGCGGCGCGGTCCCCGGACCGGCCGGCGCGCTCATCCTGCTGCGCTCCGCGGCGAAGGCCCCGGTCAAGAAGGGTGGTGCGAAGTGACCACGGTTGACGTGATCGGTGTCGACGGCAACGCCTCGGGCACGGTCGAGCTGCCCGCGTCGATCTTCGACGCGCAGGCCAACGTTCCGCTGATGCACCAGGTCGTGGTGGCCCAGCTCGCGGCCGCCCGCCAGGGCACGCACAAGACGAAGACCCGCGGCGAGGTCTCCGGCGGCGGCAAGAAGCCGTACAAGCAGAAGGGGACCGGTCGGGCCCGCCAGGGTTCGATCCGGGCACCGCAGTTCGCCGGTGGTGGCGTCGTCCACGGCCCGGTGCCGCGCGACTACAGCCAGCGGACCCCGAAGAAGATGAAGGCCGCCGCGCTGCGTGGTGCGCTGTCGGACCGGGCGCGTGACGGGCGGGTCGCGGTCGTCTCGACGTTCGTCGAGGGCGACACCCCGAAGACCAAGGACGCGCTGAAGGTGCTGAACTCGGTCGCCGAGGCGCGCCGCGTGCTGGTCGTGCTCGGCCGGGCCGACGAGGTCAACTGGCTGAGCCTGCGCAACGAGGCCAGGGTGCACCTGCTCGCCGCGGACCAGCTCAACACGTACGACGTGCTGGTCGCCGACCAGGTCGTCTTCACCACGGACGCGCTGGACGAGTTCCTCGCCGTGGCGGGCAACAAGGAGGGCGAGCAGTGAGCACGGTCGCTGACCCGCGGGACGTCATCTTCGCGCCGGTCGTCTCCGAGAAGAGCTACGGCGAGCTCAACCGCAACTGGTACACGTTCCTGGTCCACCCGGACGCGAACAAGACCGAGATCAAGATCGCGATTCAGCAGATCTTCAACGTTCGCGTCCTGACGGTGAACACGCTCAACCGCGAGGGCAAGCGCAAGCGCACCCGCACCGGTTGGGGCAAGCGCAAGGACACGAAGCGGGCGATGGTCAAGCTCGCCGACGGTGACCGGATCGAGGCCTTCGGCGGCCCGGTCAGCTGAGGGGTTAAAGACAATGGCTATCCGCAAATACAAGCCCACGACCCCGGGTCGTCGCGGCTCCAGCGTCTCCGACTTCGCCGAGATCACCCGGTCGACGCCGGAGAAGTCGCTGCTGCGCCCGCTGCCGAACAAGGGCGGTCGTAACGCCCACGGCAAGGTCACCGCTCGCCACCAGGGTGGCGGCCACAAGCGGCAGTACCGTCTGATCGACTTCAAGCGGGTCGACAAGGACGGCGTGCCGGCGAAGGTCGCGCACATCGAGTACGACCCGAACCGGACCGCGCGCATCGCGCTGCTGCACTACCTCGACGGCGAGAAGCGCTACATCATCGCGCCGCAGGGGCTGGCCCAGGGCGACCGGGTCGAGTCGGGCCCGGGCGCCGACATCCGGCCGGGCAACAACCTGCCGCTGCGCAACATCCCGGTGGGTACCACGATCCACGCGGTGGAGCTGCGTCCGGGCGGTGGGGCCAAGCTGGCCCGTTCCGCCGGCGTCGGCATCCAGCTGCTGGGCCGCGAGGCCGATTACGCGACGCTGCGCATGCCGTCGGGTGAGATTCGCCGCGTCTCGGTGTTCTGCCGGGCCACGGTGGGCGAGATCGGCAACGCCGACCAGTCGAACATCAACTGGGGCAAGGCTGGCCGGATGCGGTGGAAGGGCAAGCGCCCGACCGTCCGGGGTGTCGCCATGAACCCGGTCGACCACCCGCACGGTGGTGGTGAGGGTAAGACCTCCGGTGGTCGTCACCCGGTGAACCCGAAGGGTAAGCCCGAGGGTCGTACCCGCCGGAAGGGCCAGCCGAGTGACCGCCTCATCGTCCGTCGGCGCTACGCCACCCGGAAGCGCGGCTAAGGAGCTATAGAAGATGCCTCGCAGCCTGAAGAAAGGGCCGTTCGTCGACGACCACCTGGTCAAGAAGGTGGACGCGCAGAACGCCAAGAACTCCAAGAACGTGATCAAGACGTGGTCGCGGCGCTCGACGATCATTCCCGAGATGCTCGGGCACACGATCGCCGTGCACGACGGGCGCAAGCACGTCCCGGTGTTCATCACCGAGGCGATGGTCGGGCACAAGCTCGGCGAGTTTGCCCTGACCCGCACGTTCAAGGGTCACGAAAAGGAAGACCGAAAGAGCCGCCGCCGCTAGCGGGTCGAAGGAACGACAGGAGACAACAGCGATGCCAACGAAGGCAGCTCCGGCGCTTCCGGGTGCCCGAGCCGTTGCGCGGTACGTGCGCGTATCGCCGATGAAGGCGCGCCGTGTGGTCGACCTCGTTCGCGGCCTGCCCGCGAAGGAGGCGCTCACGGTACTGCAGTTCGCCCCGCAGGCGGCCAGCGAGCCGGTGTACAAGGTTCTGGCCAGCGCGATCGCCAACGCCGAGAACAACGAGCGGCTCGACCCCGACTCGCTGCTCGTGAGCGAGGCGTACGTCGACGAGGGCCCCACGCTCAAGCGGTTCCGGCCGCGGGCGCAGGGCCGGGCGTACCGGATCCGCAAGCGGACGTGCCACATCACGATCGCGGTCGAGAGCGTGCCGCCGGCGCAGCAGCGCCGCGGCCCTGCCAAGGCGACCAAGGCCGCGAAGGCGGCTCCGGCCAAGGCGACCAAGAAGGCGGAGCCGGCGACGGCTGCGGCCGAGGAGGAGACCGAGTAATGGGTCAGAAGGTTCACCCGCACGGGTTCCGGCTCGGCATCAGCACCGACTGGAAGTCCCGCTGGTACGCGGACAAGCTCTACAAGGACTACATCGCGGAGGATGTCAAGATCCGCCGGATGATGTCCAAGGGCCTGGAGCGGGCCGGCATCGCCAAGGTCGACATCGAGCGCACCCGGGACCGGGTCCGTGTGGACATCCACACCGCCCGCCCCGGCATCGTGATCGGCCGTAAGGGTGCCGAGGCCGACCGCATCCGGGGTCAGCTGGAGAAGCTGACCGGCAAGCAGATCCAGCTGAACATCCTCGAGGTCAAGAACCCCGAGTCGGACGCGCAGCTGGTGGCGCAGGGCGTCGCCGAGCAGCTGTCCAGCCGGGTCAGCTTCCGCCGGGCGATGCGCAAGGCCATGCAGTCGGCGATGAAGAACCCGCTGGTTCGCGGTATCCGGGTGCAGGTGTCGGGCCGCCTCGGCGGCGCCGAGATGAGCCGGACCGAGTTCTACCGCGAGGGTCGGGTCCCGCTGCACACGCTGCGGGCCAACATCGAGTACGGCTTCTTCGAGGCTCGTACGACCTTCGGCCGGATCGGCGTGAAGGTCTGGATCTACAAGGGCGACGCCGTGCCGGGCCGTGAGGCCCCGGCCGAGCAGGCTCCGTCCCGTGGTCGCCGCGAGCGGCCCGAGCGTCCGCGCCGCGGCCGTTCCGGCTCGTCGGGTACGACCGCCGGTGGCACCGAGGCTGGTCGTGCGGCCGCCGCCGCACAGGCCGCGGAGAGCAACGTGGCGGCTCCGGCCGAGCAGGTCGCGCCGGCAGAAACGCAGCAGGAGGGCTGATCAATGCTGATGCCGCGTAAGCCCCCGAAGGGCTTCCGCAAGCCGCACCACCCGGACCGTAGCGGTGCGGCCAAGGGCGGCACCCGGGTGAGCTTCGGCGAGTTCGGCATCCAGGCTCTCGAGCCGGCGTACGTGACCAACCGGCAGATCGAGTCGGCCCGTATCGCCATGACCCGGCACATTCGCCGTGGTGGCAAGGTCTGGATCACGGTGTTCCCCGACCAGGCGATCACCAAGAAGCCGGCCGAGACCCGGATGGGTTCCGGTAAGGGCTCGCCCGAGTGGTGGGTAGCCAACGTGAAGCCGGGAAGGATTCTCTTCGAGATGTCGTTCCCGAATGAGGCGGTTGCGCGAGAGGCGATGCGTCGCGCGATCCACAAGCTTCCCATGAAGTGCCGCATCGTCACACGCGAAGGGGCTGAGGGCTGATGGCAGCGGGCACCAAGGCTGCTGAGCTGCGTGAACTCTCCGACGAGGAGTTGGTCACGCGGCTGCGCGAGGCCAAGGCCGAGCTGTTCAACCTGCGGGTGCAGGCGGCCACCGGCCAGTTGGAGAACCACGGCCGGCTACAGGTTGTCCGGCGCGAGATCGCCCGGGTTTACACGATCATGCGCGAGCGCGAGCTGGGTCTCTCGGCCGCGCCGGTTGAGGTGGCGTCATGAGTGAGAACGTTGAGGAGCGCGGCCGGCGCAAGGTCCGTGAGGGCCTGGTCGTCAGCGACAAGATGGACAAGACCGTGGTCGTGGCCGTCGAGGACCGGGTCAAGCACCCGCTGTACGGCAAGGTCATGCGGCGCAACACCAAGCTCAAGGCGCACGACGAGCAGAACTCGTGCGGCATCGGCGACCGGGTGCTGCTGATGGAGACCCGACCGCTGTCCGCCACCAAGCGCTGGCGGGTCGTGGAGATCCTCGAAAAGGCCAAGTAAGCGCCCAACGGCGTTGAGTTCCGCCAGGCTTCGGGGCAGGTCTCCGAAGAACCGGCAGACATACAGGAGTTGACGTGATCCAGCAGGAGTCGCGACTGCGCGTCGCCGACAACACGGGTGCCCGGGAGATTCTGTGCATCCGCGTACTCGGCGGCTCCGGTCGGCGCTACGCAGGCATCGGCGACGTCATCGTCGCCACCGTGAAGGACGCGATCCCGGGCGCCGGCGTCAAGAAGGGCGACGTGGTCAAGGCCGTCGTGGTGCGCACCGCGAAGGAGCGGCGGCGGCCCGACGGGTCGTACATCCGCTTCGACGAGAACGCCGCCGTCATCATCAAGGACGGCGGAGACCCGCGGGGTACCCGTATCTTCGGCCCCGTCGGGCGTGAGCTGCGGGACAAGCGGTTCATGAAGATCATCTCTCTCGCCCCGGAGGTGTTGTAGACCGTGAAGGTAAAGAAGGGCGACACGGTTCTCGTCATCGCCGGCAAGGACAAGGGAGCCAAGGGTCGGGTCATCGCTGCCTACCCCAGGCTCGACAAGGTCCTGGTCGAGGGCGTGAACCGGGTCAAGAAGCACACCCGTGTGAGCACCACCCAGCGCGGCGCGAAGACCGGTGGCATCGTCACCCAGGAAGCGCCCATCCACGTGTCGAACGTGATGGTGCTCGACTCCGACGGCAAGCCGACCCGCATCGGGTACCGGCTCGACGACAGCGGCCAGAAGATCCGCGTCGCGCGCAGCAACGGTAAGGACCTGTGATGACGACGACCACTGCTGAGAAGGTCACGCCGCGCCTCAAGGAGCGCTACCGCTCCGAGATCGTCAGCCAGCTGCGCGAGCAGTTCGGCTACGCCAACCCGATGCAGATCCCGGGCCTGGTCAAGGTCGTGGTGAACATGGGTGTCGGCGAAGCCGCTCGTGACGCCAAGCTGATCGATGGAGCCGTCCGTGACCTGGCCACCATCACCGGCCAGAAGCCGCAGGTCCGGCGGGCGACCAAGTCGATCGCGCAGTTCAAGCTCCGCGAGGGCATGCCGATCGGCGCCAAGGTGACGCTGCGCGGCGACCGGATGTGGGAGTTCCTGGACCGACTGCTGTCCATCGCGCTTCCGCGTATCCGTGACTTCCGGGGCCTGGACGGGCGCAAGCTCGACGGCCACGGCAACTACACGTTCGGGCTCACCGAGCAGTCGGTGTTCCACGAGATCGACCAGGATCGGATCGATCGGCCGCGGGGCATGGACATCACCATCGTGACCACCGCGAAGACGGACGACGAGGGCCGGGCGCTGCTCAAGCTGCTGGGCTTCCCGTTCAAGGAGAGCTGATCCATGGCCAAGAAGGCGCTGATCCTCAAGGCGGCGCGTAAGCCGAAGTTCTCGGTGCGTGCCTACACCCGCTGCCAGCGGTGCGGGCGGCCGAAGGCGGTCTACCGCAAGTTCGGCCTGTGCCGGGTGTGCATCCGTGAGATGGCGCACCGCGGCGAGCTGCCTGGCGTGTCCAAGGCTTCCTGGTAACTCAATCGACGACTGGTCTGGAGGTCGCGGCGTGGCGTTAGACGCGCCGAGCCGGACCGGTCGCAAGGCTTCCCGCTTCGCCGTAGGCCCGCGGATCACACACGCGGGAACCGCGGTGAGAAAGGCTGACGAATACCCATGACGATGACCGACCCGATCGCAGACATGCTGACCCGTCTGCGCAACGCCAACCAGGCGTACCACGACCGGGTGACGATGCCCTACTCGAAGATCAAGGCGAACATCGCCGAGGTCCTCAAGGCCGAGGGTTACGTCTCCGCCTGGTCGGTGCAGGAGCCGGAGGGCGACGCCGTCGGCAGGACCCTGGTGGTAGAGCTGAAGTACGGCCCGAACCGTGAGCGCAGCCTGGCCGGTATCCGGCGCGTCTCCAAGCCCGGTCTGCGGGTGTACGCCAAGGCGCCGGAACTGCCGCGCGTACTCGGCGGTCTGGGCGTGGCCGTCATCTCGACGTCCCAGGGGCTGCTCACCGACCGGCAGGCCCGCAAGCGAGGGGTGGGCGGGGAAGTCCTCGCCTACGTCTGGTGAGGAAGGTCTGCAATGTCGCGAATCGGACGTAAGCCAATCCCGCTGCCCACGGGCGTCGATGTTGCCATCGACGGCCAGACCGTCACGGTCAAGGGCCCCAAGGGGCAGCTCTCGCACACGCTCGCCGAGCCGATCACGGCGGAGCGGGGCGAGGACGGCCAGCTGTACGTGAACCGGCCCAACGACGAGCGTCGGGCCAAGGAGCTGCACGGTCTGTCCCGCACCCTGGTCGCCAACATGGTGGTCGGTGTGACCGAGGGCTACCGCAAGAGCCTGGAGATCGCCGGTACCGGTTACCGCGTGCAGGCCAAGGGTTCGGACCTCGAGTTCGCCCTCGGCTTCTCGCACCCGGTGACGGTCACCCCGCCGGCCGGTATCACCTTCACCGTCGAGCGGCCGACGCTGTTCCACGTCGCCGGCATCGACAAGCAGTTGGTGGGCGAGGTTGCCGCCAACATCCGCAAGATCCGGCCGCCGGAGCCCTACAAGGGCAAGGGCGTCAAGTACCAGGGCGAGGTCATCCGCCGCAAGGCTGGAAAGGCAGGTAAGAAGTGACGGCCACGCTGCTCAAGCGCCGCAACTCCGGCGGTGCCGCCGCGGCGCGCCGCGTCGGGCGTGCGCGCCGGCACTTCCGCATTCGCAAGCACCTGGGTGGCACCGCGGAGCGTCCGCGCCTCGTGGTCACCCGGTCGCTGCGGAACATCACCGCTCAGGTGGTGGACGACACCAAGGGCCACACGCTGGCCTCGGCCTCCACGCTGGACGCCTCCATCCGCGGCACCGAGGGCGACAAGAGCGCCCAGGCCCGCAAGGTGGGTGCCCTGCTGGCCGAGCGGGCGAAGGCCGCGGGTGTCAGCAAGGTCGTCTTCGACCGTGGTGGCAACAAGTACGCGGGGCGGATCGCCGCGCTTGCCGAGGCCGCCCGCGAAGCCGGACTCGAGTTCTAGGAAGGAACCCCTAATGCCAGGTCAACAGCGCAGGGGCGGCGGGTCCGGTAGCACCGAAGGTGGCGGCCGTCGCGATAACCGCCGTGAGGGCGGCGGCCGGGGCGGCGCCCCGGCCGAGAAGACTCCCCACCTCGAGCGGGTAGTCGCGATCAACCGGGTGGCCAAGGTCGTCAAGGGTGGTCGTCGGTTCAGCTTCACCGCGCTGGTCGTGGTGGGCGACGGCGACGGCACCGTGGGCGTCGGCTACGGCAAGGCCAAGGAGGTGCCCGCGGCGATCGCCAAGGGCGTCGAGGAGGCCAAGAAGCACTTCTTCAAGGTGCCGCGGATCGGGTCCACCATCCCGCACCCGGTGCAGGGCGAGGACGCCGCCGGCGTCGTGCTGCTCAAGCCGGCCAGCGCCGGTACCGGTGTCATCGCCGGTGGACCGGTGCGCGCCGTGCTGGAGTGCGCGGGTATCCACGACGTGCTGTCGAAGAGCCTCGGCTCGTCGAACGCGATCAACATCGTGCACGCCACGGTGGACGCGCTGCGCCGGCTGGAATCGCCGGAGGCGGTCGCGGCGCGTCGTGGCCTGCCGGTCGAAGACGTGGCTCCGGCCGCCATGCTGGCGGCTCGGGCCGGGGCGGGGGCATAATGGCACGCCTCAAGGTGACCCAGGTACGTTCCGAGATCGGGTCGAAGCAGAACCAGCGGGACACGCTGCGCTCGCTCGGCCTGAAGCGGATCCGCGACGTGGTCGTCAAGGAGGACCGCCCCGAGATCCGGGGCATGATCCAGACGGTGACGCACCTCGTCCGGGTCGAGGAGGTCGAGTAATCCGATGACGATCAAGGTTCATGACCTGCGGCCGGCCCCCGGCGCCAAGACCGCGAAGACCCGGGTGGGTCGCGGTGAGGGCTCCAAGGGCAAGACCGCCGGTCGCGGTACCAAGGGATCCAAGGCCCGCAAGAACATCTCGGCGGCGTTCGAGGGTGGGCAGATGCCCCTCCACATGCGCCTGCCGAAGCTGAAGGGCTTCCGGAACAGGTTCAAGGTCGAGTTCCAGGTCGTGAACCTGGACCGGCTCGCGGAGCTGTTCCCACAGGGCGGCCAGATCGGCCCGGCCGAGCTCACCACCGCCGGTGCGGTCCGCAAGGGCCAGCCGGTGAAGGTGCTCGGCACCGGTGACCTCGGCGGCGTCCGGCTGGACATCACCGCGCACGCGTTCAGCGCCTCGGCCCGCGAGAAGATCGCGGCTGCCGGTGGCTCGGCCCGTGTGATCGGCGAGGAATCCTGACGGACCGCCCTTAGGCCAGTTCTCCCATGGACGACCAGGCACGATCTCCGATCGCGAAGCCCCGGCTGCGCGGTCGGAGATCGTTGCTTGGGAATGGGAGTGGTACGCGCGGGCGTGATGCCACGCGCGCGTGCTGTTAGAGTCCGTTCCGAACCACCCACTCATACGCATCCGACCGCATCTCGCGCTCACCGCGCGGGACGGTTACTCCGCCGACCGGCGGACGCTTTGGCGCAGGAGGAACCCCGTGTCGTCCCCCTTCATCAGCGCGTTCAAGACGCCTGACCTGCGCAAGAAGCTGTTGTTCACGGTCGCGATGATCGCGGTGTACCGGCTGGGTGCCACGATGCCCAGTCCGGGCGTGTCGTACACGAACGTCCAGAAGTGCATCGAGCGCGTCCACAGCAGCTCGTCCGCGGGCATCTTCACCCTGCTGGACCTCTTCTCGGGCGGCGCCCTGCTGCAGTTGTCGGTGTTCGCGCTGGGCATCATGCCCTACATCACCGCCAGCATCATCCTGCAGCTGCTCACCGTGGTCATCCCGCGCCTGGAGCAGCTGCGCAAGGAAGGCCAGTCCGGCCAGGCGAAGATCACGCAGTACACCCGCTACCTGACTCTCGGCCTGGCGATCCTGCAGTCGTCGGCGTTCGTGGCCCTGGCCCGGTCCGGGCAGTTGTTCGGCAACCAGTGCCCCGAGTACCCGATCGTCCCCGAGACCAAGCTGCCGATGTGGCTGACGGTCGGCGTCCTGGTGGTCACGATGACCGCCGGCACCGGCGTCATCATGTGGCTGGGTGAGCTGGTCACCGACCGCGGCATCGGCAACGGCATGTCGGTGCTGATCTTCACGTCGATCGCGGCCCGGCTCCCCTCCGAGGGATCGTCGATCTGGCAGCAGAGCCCGTACAAGTTCCTCGCGGTGGTCGCCATCGGCATCGTCGTCATCGGGTTCGTGGTCTTCCTCGAGCAGGCGCAGCGCCGGGTGCCGGTGCAGTACGCGAAGCGCATGGTCGGCCGGCGGATGTACGGCGGCACCTCGACCTACATCCCGCTGAAGGTCAACCAGGCCGGCGTCATCCCGGTCATCTTCGCCTCGTCGCTGCTCTACATCCCGCAGCTGGTGATCCAGCTGATGGGGCAGAAGGCGACGAACAACAGCGCGCTCGTCTGGATCGACCGGCACTTCGTGCAGCACCTGAACGATCCGTTCTACGTCGGCACCTACTTCCTGCTGATCATCTTCTTCACCTACTTCTACGTGTCGATCACCTTCAACCCGACCGAGGTGGCCGACAACATGAAGAAGTACGGCGGGTTCGTGCCGGGTATCCGTCCGGGCAAGCCGACCGCCGAGTACCTGGACTTCATCCTGAGCCGGATCACCCTTCCCGGCGCGATCTACCTGGGTATCATCGCGGTACTGCCCAACCTGTTCATCACCTACGTCGGCAACAAGCAGAACTTCCCCTTCGGTGGCACTGCCGTGCTGATCATCGTTGGTGTCGGTTTGGAGACCGTCAAGCAGATCGAGAGTCAGCTGATGCAGCGCAACTACGAAGGATTCCTCAGGTGACGGGCCCGGCGGCCATGAGCGGGCCGGAGGCATGCGAGTGAGGCTGGTGCTGGTCGGTCCTCCGGGGGCGGGCAAGGGGACCCAGGCCGAGTTCATTGCCGCGCACCTCGCCGTGCCCAAGATCTCGACCGGCGACATCTTCCGGGCCAACGTCTCGCAGGGCACGCCGCTCGGCGTGGAAGCCAAGCGCTACATGGACGCCGGCCAGCTGGTGCCGGACGAGGTCACCATCAACATGGTCCGGGACAGGCTCGCCGAGCCGGACGCCGCGGACGGGTTCCTGCTCGACGGCTTCCCGCGTACCGTGCCGCAGGCGGCCGCGCTCGACAAGCTGCTGGCCGACATGGGCTCGGCGCTCGACCTGGTGCTGGAACTCGTCGTCGACGACGACGAGGTGATCCGGCGGCTGTCCGGCCGGCGCACCTGCCGTGGCTGCGGCAAGATCTGGCATGTCGAGTTCGACGCCACGTCGCGTGAGGGCATCTGCGACCGCTGCGGGGCCGAGCTGTTCCAGCGCGACGACGACAAGGCGGAGACGATCGCCAACCGCCTGGTGGAGTACGCGGACAAGACCGCACCCCTGGTCGACTACTACGGCGCGCAGGGGAAGCTGGTCGGCATCGACGCCACGGGTCCGGTCGAAGACGTGACCGTCCGGGCGATCGACGCGCTGCGCTCGTACGGTGGGTAGGTAATGAGCGAGCGGGTCGAGTCATGATGGCGCGAGACTGGGACATCGAGTACAAGACGCCGGAGCAGATCGCCAAGATGCGGGTGGCGGGTCTGCTCGTGGCGGCGACCCTCGAAAAGCTGCGCGACGCGGTGGCGCCGGGGGTGTCAACGGCCGACCTCGACGCCGTTGCCGAGGAGAGCATCCGCTCCGGTGGCGGAATTCCGTCGTTCCTCGGATACCACGGCTACCCGGCGTCGATCTGCACCTCGGTCAACAACGAGGTGGTGCACGCGATCCCGAACACCGACGCGGTGCTCCGCGAGGGCGACGTCATCTCGATCGACTGTGGCGCGATCGTCGACGGCTGGCACGGTGACTCGGCGATCACCGTACCGGTGGGTGAGGTACGCCGCGAGGCGCTGCGGTTGGCCGAGGCTGCGGAGGACGCCATGTGGGCCGGCATCGCGCAGGCCGCCCGCGGGCTTCGCTCCGGCCGGGGTCGGTTGACCGACATCTCGCACGCCATCCAGTCGAGCGTCCGTAAGGCGGGCCGGTACGGCATCGTCGAGGGGTACGGCGGCCACGGTATCGGTACCCAGATGCACCAGGACCCGTTCGTACTCAACTACGGGCGGCCCGGCAAGGGGCCGGTGCTACGACCCGGCCTGTGTATCGCGATCGAACCCATGCTGACCCTCGGCCGGCCGCGGACCGTGGAGCTCGAGGACGGCTGGACGGTCGTCACGGCCGACGGCTCGCTGGCCGCGCATGTGGAGCACACCGTGGCCCTCTGCGACGATGGAGTCTGGGTGCTGACCGCGCCTGACGGCGGAAGGCAACGACTGGGGGAGCTGGCTTCGCAGGCTGCCCGGGCGGAGTCGGCCACGCAAGCGTGACCCGGTCGGCCCGACGTGGCATGCTCGCTGGCACATTTCATCGCGGGGGAGGCGGGTCGTGGCGGAGCGGCGGGAAGATCTGCGCGCGGCAGACGTCGATCGCCAGTTCGTGGCCGACCGGTTGAAGGCCGCGTTAGGCGAGGGACGGCTGTCGCTGCACGAGTACGACGAACGGCTGCGGGAGGCGTACACCGCTCGGACCTATGGTGATCTCGACCGGATCCTGGCCGACCTGCCGTTGACCGAGCGGAGCCAGCTCGTGCCGCCGCATCCGGCCGCACCGGCACCGTCGGCACCGTCGGCCGCCCCGGAGTCCGAGCCGGGACGGGGTTTCCCACGGTGGATCTTCGCGGCGTGGAGTGGCTGGTTGACCGTGACGCTCATCGTCAACGCGATCTGGTTGGCCAGCGGCACTGGTGACTACTGGCCGAAGTGGGTCATGCTGCCCTGGGGTGCGGTGCTGCTGGCCGGCACGGTGACCCGCCTGGCGGCGGGGAACCACCACACCGACGCGGGCAAGGAAGCCCGGCGCCGGGCCCGCCGCGCTCGCCGCCAGGCCCGCCGAGGCTACTGACAGCCCGCCGTCAGGCCCGCCGAGGCTACTGACCGCCCGCCGTCAGGCCCGCCGAGGCTACTGACCGCCGGCGGCGTTCACTCCCGGCCGCCGGCGGTTGACCGGTCCACCCGGGACGGCTGTGACACGCCCGACCGCGGGTGCTGGGAGCCCGGTTTGCTGTCCTGCACCTTTGGCGCGTAGACTGGATGACTGGCGCACAGCGTCTCGTCCGGCATGCCCGCCCCGCGCTTCGGGTGGGTAGCTGGATACCGCGGCTGGCATGGGCGATTCCCGTCGCCCATGAAAGACGTTGTGAGCTAGCCAACCAGTCCCGACGTCAGGTAGCGGAGGACATGCCGAAGAAGGACGGGGCCATCGAGATCGAGGGCCGGGTCATCGAACCACTCCCGAATGCAATGTTCCGGGTGGAGCTGGCCAACGGGCACAAGGTTCTGGCCCACATCAGCGGCAAGATGCGTCAGCACTACATCCGCATCCTGCCCGAGGACCGGGTCGTCGTCGAGTTGTCGCCGTACGACCTGACCCGCGGGCGCATCGTCTATCGCTACAAGTGAGCTGACGGTCGGGCCGACCGTTGTTCAGGGCCGTGGTGCGGTCCGGTGACGACGTGCGGAGACAGAGCTCGAATAATGGTCGGTTCCCCACTCGGGGCCGGACGACTGAGTGTGTCCGGGTGCGGCGGGGACGGGAAGTAAGGCACACACCGTGAAGGTCAAGCCGAGCGTCAAGAAGATCTGCAACAAGTGCCGCGTCATCCGCCGGCACGGCCGGGTCATGGTCATCTGCGCCGACCCGCGCCACAAGCAGCGCCAGGGCTGATCGGCGACTCCGGGCCGCGCATGACGCGCGAGCCGACGTCGTCGAGACTCTGGACACCAGCCAGCTGAATACAGGCTCGTCCCAGCCGCGAGCACAGTGCCGCCGACAGTGGTCGGCGCTTCGTGGCTGACCCCCGGTGTCAGAGGCCGGGGCCCGATCGGGCAACGACCGTTACGGGTCGAGACGCACATCCTGCGTCCGGCCGGTGCGGGCGGATCGGGGCGGGACGGGCACAGACCTCTGAGGTAACCACGAGGAGCACGCCCGCACATGGCACGTCTAGCCGGCGTCGATCTTCCCCGCGACAAGCGGATGGAGATCGCGCTCACCTACATCTTCGGCATTGGCCGTACCCGCGCCGTCGAGGCGCTCACCGCGACCGGCATCAGCCTGGACAAGCGCGCCAAGGACCTGACCGACGAAGAGGTCGTCCTGCTGCGCGACTACATCGAGGCCAACTTCCGGGTCGAGGGCGACCTGCGCCGCGAGGTCGCCGCCGACATCCGACGCAAGGTGGAGATCGGCTGCTACGCCGGTATCCGGCACCGCCGCGGCCTGCCCGTGCGCGGTCAGCGGACCCGCACCAACGCGCGCACCCGCAAGGGTCCCAAGCGCACCGTCGCCGGTAAGAAGAAGCCGGGCAAGAAGTAAGAAGACTTAGGAGCGCATACACACATGCCACCCAAGGCACGCGCCGGCTCGGCCGCCGTCAAGAAGGTCCGGCGCAAGGAACGCAAGAACGTCGCGCACGGCCAGGCGCACATCAAGAGCACGTTCAACAACACGATCGTCTCCATCACCGACCCGACCGGTGCGGTGATCTCCTGGGCCTCCGCCGGCCAGGTGGGCTTCAAGGGCTCGCGCAAGTCGACCCCGTTCGCCGCGCAGCTGGCCGCCGAGGCGGCCGCGCGCCGGGCGATGGAGCACGGCATGCGAAAGGTCGACGTCTTCGTGAAGGGCCCGGGCTCGGGCCGGGAGACCGCGATCCGTTCGCTGCAGGCCGTCGGCCTCGAGGTCGGTCAGATCTCCGACGTCACGCCGCAGCCGCACAACGGGTGCCGTCCGCCGAAGCGCCGCCGGGTCTAAGGGTCTGAGGAGACAGATAAATGGCACGTTACACAGGAGCCGACTGCCGTCGGTGCCGCCGCGAGAAGATGAAGCTGTTCCTCAAGGGCAGCAAGTGCGAGGGGCCGAAGTGCCCGTTCGAGTCGCGCCCCTTCCCGCCCGGTCAGCACGGCCGTGGTCGGCCGAAGGAGACCGAGTACCTGCTGCAGCTTCGTGAGAAGCAGAAGGCGCGCCGTATCTACGGCATCCTGGAGAAGCAGTTCCGCGGGTACTACGAGGAGGCCGTGTCCAAGCCGGGCAAGACCGGTGAGGTGCTGCTCCAGATCCTCGAGTCGCGGCTGGACAACGTGGTCTACCGGGCCGGGTACGCCCACTCCCGGGACATGGCCCGTCAGCTGGTCACGCACGGCCACATCCTGGTCAACGGCAAGAAGGTCAACATCCCGTCCTACCGCGTTCGCGAGCACGACATCGTCTCGGTGCGCGAGAAGTCGCGGGAGATGACGCCGTTCGTCGTCGCGGCGGCGCAGGCCGGTAGCCGGCCCGTTCCGGCGTGGCTGGAGGCGATCCCGAGCGAGATGAAGATCCTGGTCCACTCGATGCCGGCACGTCAGGTGATCGACACGCAGGTCCAGGAACAGCTGATCGTCGAGCTCTACTCGAAGTAAGCGTTGTGGGGGGCGACCTGCCCCCCACAAAACGTTGGCGTCATATGGCGGGCGCCCGACGTAACGGAGGAAAAGCAAGTGCTCATCTCTCAGCGGCCGAGCCTCTCGGAAGAGTCGCTCAGCGAGACCCGTTCGCGGTTCACCATCGAACCGCTCGAGCCCGGCTTCGGGTACACCCTCGGCAACTCGCTGCGGCGTACCCTGCTGTCGTCCATTCCGGGTGCGGCCGTCACCTCGATCAAGATCGACGGTGTCCTGCACGAGTTCACCACGATCCCCGGGGTCAAGGAGGACGTGGTCGAGCTGGTCATGAACGTCAAGGAGCTGGTCGTCAGCTCCGAGCACGACGAGCCGGTCTCGATGTACCTGCGCAAGCAGGGGCCGGGCGACGTCACCGCGGGCGACATCCAGCCGCCGGCCGGTGTCTCGGTGCACAACCCGGACCTGAAGTTGGCGACGCTGAACGCCAAGGGTCGTCTGGACATGGAGCTCACCGTCGAGCGTGGCCGCGGCTACGTCACGGCGGCGCAGAACAAGCAGGCGGGTCAGGAGATCGGGCGGATTCCGATCGACTCGATCTACTCGCCGGTGCTCAAGGTGACGTACCGGGTCGAGGCGACCCGTGTCGAGCAGCGGACCGACTTCGACCGTCTGATCATCGACGTCGAGGCGAAGCCGTCGATCACGCCGCGTACCGCGCTGGCCTCGGCCGGCTCGACGCTGGTGGAGCTGTTCGGCCTGTGCCGGGAGCTCGACGAGACCGCCGAGGGTATCGACATCGGCCCGTCGCCGCAGGACGCCCAGCTGGCCGCCGACCTCGCCCTGCCGATCGAGGAGCTGGACCTCACGGTCCGGTCGTACAACTGCCTCAAGCGGGAAGGCATCAACTCGGTTGGTGAGCTGATCGGGCGCACCGAGGCCGACCTGCTCGACATCAGGAACTTCGGGCAGAAGTCGATCGACGAGGTCAAGATGAAGCTCGCCGGTATGGGTCTGGGTCTGAAGGACTCGGCCCCGACGTTCGACCCGACGCATGTCGTGGACTCCTTCGCCGAGGTGGACTACGACGCCGAGGACTACCGCGAGACCGAGCAGCTGTAACACGCTGCCCGCCGTGGCCGGTGGCCACGCTGGACTGATGGTGGCCGGTTCGCCGGCTGCTTGACAGCGGCCGGTTCACCGGCCGCGGCGGAACCACGCGGCCGGGGGCCGCGCCGGATTGTTACTGAGGAGCCCGAAAGATGCCCACGCCCACCAAGGGTCCCCGTCTCGGCAACAGCCCCGCGCACGAGCGGCTGATGCTGGCGAACCTGGCCACGTCGCTGTTCAAGCATGGCCGGATCCAGACCACCGAGACCAAGGCCAAGCGGCTGCGTCCCCTGGCCGAGCAGCTGATCACCCGCGCCAAGCGCGGTGACCTGCACTCGCGTCGTCAGGTCCTCACCGTGGTGCAGGACAAGGACGTGGTGTACGCGCTGTTCGACCAGATCGCGCCCCGGTTCGCCAACCGTCCCGGTGGTTACACCCGGATCGTGAAGACCGGCCCGCGCAAGGGTGACGCCGCGCCGATGGCGATCATCGAGCTGGTCGAGGAGCTGGCTCCGGCCGCTCCGGCCAAGCCGGCCAAGGCCGCAGCTCGTAAGGCGGCCAAGGACGAGTCGGTCGCCGCGCTCGCCGGCGGCGACGAGGCCGAGACCCCGGCCGCGGTGTCGACCGAGGCCGCGGCCCCGGCTGCGAAGCCGGCGGACGAGGCCGACGAGTCCTGACCTTCGTTGCTGACAGCTGGCCCGGTCCCCGGCGGGGACCGGGCCAGCTGTGTCGAGACGACCGGATGGCGTGGGGCGAACGTGACTGACGAGACGACCGCGTGGCGCGAGGACCGCAGCGTGCGAGGACCAGCGCGGAGCGCGAGGAGCGAGGGTCCCGGGTCCACCCGCGCGGAGCGCCACGGAGCCGGAATCCTCGTGGAGCGAAGCGAGCCCCGCAGTCGCGAGCAGGAGGTGGGGCGGTCGCACGCCGATGGAACCGTGCGGCTACGGCTCGACGTGGCGTACGACGGCACCGGGTTCTCCGGCTGGGCCGTGCAGCCTGGCCGCCGGACCGTCGCCGGGGTACTGGGTGAGGCGCTCGACCGGCTCTTCGGTGCGGTCATCGGCCTGACCGTGGCCGGACGTACCGACGCCGGCGTGCACGCCACCGGGCAGGTGTGCCACGTGGACGTACCCGCGGCGGACTGGGCGAACCTGTCCACGACGCTGGTAAGACGGCTCGCCGGTCTGCTCCCGGCGGACGTCCGCGTGCCGGCCGTACGGGCCGTGCCGGCGGCCTTCGACGCCCGCTTCTCGGCACTGTCCCGCCGTTACGCCTACCGTGTCACCGACGCGCCCTACGGGGCGGATCCGCTGCGCCGCCACGACACCCTCGCCTGGCCGCGTCCGCTCGATCTCGACGCTCTCAACGCCGCCGCGGCCGGCCTGCGCGGGGAGCACGATTTCGCCGCGTACTGCCGACGCAAGGAGAACGCCACCACCATCCGGGCGGTCAGCCGGCTGGACTGGCGGCGGGACGCCGACGGGGTCCTGGTCGCCACGGTTCAGGCGGACGCGTTCTGCCAGGCCATGGTGCGGAGCCTGGTCGGTGCCATGCTCGCGGTCGGGGAGGGGCGTCGCTCGGCGGCGTGGCCGGCCGACCTGCTGAGCCGGCGGGAGCGGGCCAGCGAGGTCACGGTGGCCCCGGCGCACGGGCTGACGCTGGTGGAGGTGGCGTATCCGGCCGACCCGGCCGAGTACGCGCAGCGGGCTCGGGCGACCCGCCGCCGTCGGGACGATCCGGTGGTACCGGCCGGCTGAGCCGGCCCCCGACGTCGGCGGAGGCCCGTGCCGGTCCGGGCCGGTTACTTCGCCGAGGCCGGCGTCCGCCTCGCCCGGGTGGCGAGGACGTTGTCGCGCAGGTGACCCTCGACGATGTCGGCGATGACCTCCTTGGAACCGGCGTCGTCGGCCGTGATCGGCTTGCCGTCCGCCCGCGCCACGATGCAGTACACCAGGAAGTGCCCCAGCGGGTGCCAGCCGAGCGTCGTCGGCGCCCGGACGATCGCCTCGGCGCCGTCCGCGGCGAGCCCGGTGAACCGGCCCTGCTGCGCGTCGAGCGCGGGCTTGATCGCCTCGTACGCCTTGTTGGCGTTCGTCTCGTCCTTGAGGTTGAAGATTCCGGCGGTCATCAGGTACTGCCCGTCCGGCGACTTGAGGGTGCCGCGTACGACCTGGGTGCAGTCCAGTTCGCCGAGCAGCTTCACGAGAGCGTCGGTCGCCGCGTTGGGGCACTCCGTCGCCTCGGTCTTGAGGACCTGGTAGGGGGATCCGTCCACGGTGACCTGCGGACCGGGGAACACCTCCGGCTCGGTCAGTGCGGCCGGATCGACGTCGCGGGTGGAGATGTCGCGGGTGGCGACGCCGGCGGCCCCGGTCTTGCTCGCCGGGCTCGACGGTCCGTCGTTGACGAGTAGATAGCCGCCGACCAGGACCAGTACCAGAACGACCACCCCGCCGACGATGAGCGCCATGGTCAACCGGTTCCGGTCGCCGGCAGCGGGGGAGGTCTGCCCGGGGCGCCGCGCCGACGGTCGCGCCGTACCCTTCGGCACATCGGCCCCGGCCCGCGCCCCGGCCTCCGGCTCGGCCCTCCGCGGCTCGCGGCCACGGCGGCGGAGGGCGCCGCTGTCCTCACCGGCACGGCGCCGGATGGCCCCGCTGTCCTCGCCGGTACGGCGGCCGTCACGGCGGGGCAGTTCCGGTGGGCTCCACAGCCCGTCCAGATCCGGCTGCTGGCCGCCGGACGGGGCGGCCGGTGGGCGCGGCGGCGCCACCGGTACCCGGGCAGTTCCCGTCGGTGCCACCCTGGCGCTCGCCGCCGCGCGGGCCGGTGGCACCTCGGTCGGGTCCACCGAAACAGGTGGTGGACGCCATCCGCCCGGCGCGGAGGGTGGCGCGGTCGGTTCGGGACGTTCCGGGGCGGCCGGCGCGAGCGGTTGCGGCATGGTCCGGACGGGAGCCGCAGCGGCCGCCCGGGCGGTGGGAGCGGGCGGTGGCGGCACCGGGGTCGACGCGGTCACCGGTGGCGGTACCGGTACCGACGGAGCGGCCGGTGGTACCGGGCGGGCGGGGGCGGCCGGTGGTACCGGGCGTGCGGGGGCGGGTGGCGGTACCGGGCGGGCGGGGGCGGGCGGCACCGAGACCGCGGCACGCGCGGAGAAGTCGGCCGGCCGGTGCCCGCCGGACAACTCCTCGACCGGCTCCGGTACCCGCCGCCGCCCCGGGGCCGGCGTCTCCGCGCCCGCCGGGTAGCCCGCTCCCGGCCCGCTGGACGCCGGGTAGCCGGTACCGGGGCCATCGGACCCGGGGGAGGTGGGCCGCGGCCGGTCGGAGGTCGGGTAGGTACCGGCGGTCCGGTCGGCCGGCTGGTAGCCGCCGGCGGGCGGGTATGCGGGCGGGTACCCACCCACCGGGGCACGACCCGGCCGTGCCCCGGTGGGCGGTTGCGGGTCGGCCGGTGCGGTGTGACGTCCCCGGCCGTCCGGTGGCTCGGCGGGCCGTGGGCCGGTCCGGTCGTGCCGGGTATCGCCCCACGGAGCCGCCGGTTGCTCCGGTGCCGAGCCGTACGGTGCCGCGCCGTAGCCGGTGGGAGCGGTACCCCGGCCGTCAGGCTCCGGTACGGGGCGGCGGCCGGTGGGGGTCTCCGGTACGGGGCGGCGGCCGGTGGGGGTCTCCGGTACGGGGCGGCGGCCGGTGGGGGTCTCGGGCATGGACCGGCGGTCCTGCCCGCCCGGCCGGGGGGCCAGGCCGGGCGGCGTGGGCGCCGGCTCCTCGCGGGCGGGCGGGAAGCCGTGCGACGGTGGTTCCGGGTCGGTCCGGAAGCCGCCGCCGGCCAGGTCGGCCGGGGTCACCGGGGGCCAGCTCGGTGGCCCGTCCTCGCGGCGGGAGCGCCGCGAAGACCGGTCGCGCTCCGGCACGGCTCCGGCCGGTCGCTCGCGTTCGGCGCGCCGGCGTCGCTGCGACGTGACCTCGGGCAGCGGGGGCAGCGGTGGCTCAGGTGACGGCGGTACCTGCGGCGAGGGGGCCTGTGGCGAGGGCGGAGCGTCGGCCGGTGGGCCGAACGCCGGCGCGTGCGTGGCCGCCGGCGGACCGGCACTGAACAGGTCCTCCGCTTCGGCCTCGCCCACCGGCCGGAAGCCGGCGAGCCAGTTCTCGGCGTCCTCTTCCTCGGCAGCACGACGCGCCTCGGCGGCGCGCCGGGAGGAGTCCGACGACCAGCGCCTTCGTCGCGGCTCGCTCCCGTTCGTCATGCCGCACAGGGTAACCGACGTGACTGTGAGCCGAGCCGATCCCGGCGGCGGCCGCACCGCCCGCGGTCAGCCCCGCCGGTGGCGGCCGCACCACCCGCGGTCGCCTCCGCCGGCGGCGGCCATACCGTCGTACCGGTCACCCGGGCCGGGAGGAGAATGCGGTACGTGAGCGGAGAGCACTATTTCACGGCCGAACCGGCGACGCCGCAGTTCCAGCGACAGGTCGAGTTCGACGTGGACGGTCGGACGTACCGGCTGGCGTCGGCGACCGGCGTCTTCTCGGCGGACCGGCTCGACCCCGGTACGTCCGTCCTGTTGCACAAGGCGACCCTGCCCGCCCCGGACACCGGGGGTGCGCTGCTCGACCTCGGTTGCGGGTACGGGCCGATCGCCGCGGTGCTGGCCACGTCGGCGCCGGCCGCGACGGTGTACGCCGTCGACGTCAACGCCCGGGCCCTGGACCTGGTGCGCGTCAACGCCCGCGCTCTCGATCTGGACATCGTCGTGGGTACGCCGGATGAGGTACCCGAGGACGTCCGGTTCGCCGAGATCTGGTCGAACCCGCCGATCCGCGTGGGCAAGAGCGAGCTGCACGACCTGCTCGACCGGTGGCTGCCCCGGCTCACCGACGATGGTGTCGCCTGGCTCGTCGTCTCCCGCAACCTGGGCGCCGACTCGTTGCAGCGGTGGCTGGCCGACCGTGGCTGGTCGGTGCTGCGCCACGCCAGCCAGAAGGGCTACCGGGTGTTCCGGGTGGTCCGGGAACGGTCCGGAGGCCCGGGCGACACCACCGGGTGACCGCGAACGGTCCCGGAAAATCGGGCGACACCACCGACCGGAGAGGCGGAGAATCCCTGATCCGTGGGGTACATCGACGTCGCCGGGGTGGGGTACACGCTGCCCGACGGCAGGCAGCTGTTCGCGGACGTGTCGTTCCGCGTCGGCGAGGGCGCCAAGGTGGCGCTCGTCGGCCCGAACGGAGCGGGAAAGACCACCCTGCTGCGGATGGTCGCCGGTGACCTGTCGGTACCGGTCGGCACGATCAGTCGCGTCGGCGGTCTCGGGGTGATGCGCCAGTTCATCGGCATGGTGGCCGACCCGCCCGGGGCGCAGGGCGAAGCTACCCGGGCCACACCGGTCGCCGCTACGCGGACCAGACCGGTCGCCGACGAGAGCACGCTCGCGGAACTGGCGCTCGGCCTGCTGCCACCCGCGCTGCGCGCCGCGGGCCGTCGGCTGGAGCGGGCCGAGGAGCACATGCGGGCGGCCGAGACCCGGGGGAAGTTCAGCCCGGGGGCGGTGACGGCGCAGGTGGCCTACGCGGACGCGATCGCGGAGTGGGGCGAGTCGGGCGGGTACGAGGCCGAGATCCTCTTCGACACGGTCAGCGTCGCGGTCCTCGGCCAGCAGTGGAGCGCCGCCCGCGACCGGCCGGTCCGCACGCTGTCCGGCGGGCAGCAGAAGCGCTTCGCCCTGGAAGTGCTGCTGCGCGGCGCCGACGAGGTGCTGCTGCTCGACGAGCCGGACAACTTCCTCGACGTACCGGGCAAGCGCTGGCTGGAGGAGCGGCTGGCCGCCAGTGGCAAGAGCGTGCTGTACGTCTCCCACGACCGGGAGTTGCTCGCCCGGACGGCCGACCGGGTGGTGGCGGTCGAGGGTGGGTCGGCGTGGGTGCACCCCGGCGGGTTCGCGTCCTGGTACGAGGCCCGGTCGGCCCGGCACGAGCGGCTGGAGGAGCGGCGGCGGCGCTGGGACGAGGAGTGGGCCAAGCTGCGTGAGCAGATGCTCAGGTACAAGCAGAAGGCGGCGTACAACTCGGACATGGCCTCGCGGTACCAGGCGGCACAGACCAGGCTGCGCAAGTTCGAGGAGGCCGGGCCGCCGCCGCTGCCGCCGAAGGACTCCGAGATCCGGATGCGGCTGGCCGGTGGCCGCACCGGCAAGCGCGCGGTCATGTGCGAGCAGTTGGAGCTGGACGGGCTGACCTACCCGTTCGACCTGGAGTTGTGGTACGGCGACCGGGTCGCGGTGCTCGGCGCGAACGGCACCGGCAAGTCGCACTTCCTGCGGTTGCTGGCCCGCGGCGGCACCGATCCGGACGCTGACCATGCGCCGGTGGACGGCCGGCTGCCGGAGCCGGTGGCGCACGAGGGTGTCGCGCGGTTGGGCGCCAGGGTGTGCCCCGGACACTTTTCCCAGACCCACGACCGGCCGGACCTGGTCGGCCGTACCCTCGTCGAGATCCTCTGGCACGGTGACGACCGACGGGCCGGGCTGGCGCGCGACGCCGCGATGAAGGCGCTGTCGCGGTACGAACTGGCGGCGCAGGCCGAGCAGCGCTTCGGCACCCTGTCCGGCGGCCAGCAGGCCCGGTTCCTGGTGCTGCTGCTGGAGCTGTCCGGGGCGACGCTGCTGCTGCTCGACGAGCCGACCGACAACCTCGACCTGGCCAGCGCCGAAGCGCTGGAGGAGGGGCTGAAGGGCTTCGCGGGTACGGTCGTCGCGGTCACCCATGACCGCTGGTTCACCCGGTCGTTCGACCGGTTCGTGGTGTTCCGTGGTGACGGTGAGGTGGCCGAGAGCGCCGAACCGGTGTGGGACTGACAACTTCTTCGGGTAGCGCTACCGGCATGACACCACCGGTGGTGCTCACGGTCGGCGCCTCCGACTCGCTCGGTGGTAATGGCATCCAGGGTGACCTGCGCACGCTCGCGGCGCTGCGGGTGTACGGGGCGTCTGCGGTGACGTCGGTGCTGGCGCGCAACACCCGGGGCACCGCCGACCTGTACCCGGTGCCGGCCAACGTGGTGGCCACGCAGGTGGGCACCGTCCTCGACGACCTGCCGGTGTCCGCGGTCAAGACCGGTACGTTCGCCACGGCCGACGCCTGCGCGGCGGTCACCGCGCGGGCCCGGGCCGGCGACCTGCCCAACCTGGTCGTCGACCCGGTGCTGACCGCCACCGAGGGGGCGCGCAAGGGCCTGACCGCCGCGCTGGAGCGGCTCCTGCCGTACGCCTTGATCGCGACGCCGGACCGGGAGGAGGCGTCTGAGCTGCTGGGCTGGCAGGTGGCGAGCCCGGCCGACATGGCCGGAGCGGCCAGCCAGTTGGCGGCCGGCGGGCCGAGGTACGTGGTGGTCACCGGCGGTGACCTCGTCGTCGGGAACGAGGCGGTGGACGCGATGTGGTTGGAGGGCTCGGTCCGGATGCTGCGGTCGCCCCGGCTGGCCAGCCGCAACCGGTACGGCACCGGCTCGGCGTTCGCGACGGCCATCGCCGGGCGGCTCGCCCTCGGCGACAGCCCGGGGGATGCGGTCGCGCGGGCGAAGGACTTCGTCAGCCGGGCGATCACCGGCGCGGCCGGCTGGACGCTCGGCCGGGGCGGCGGCCCGATCGACCACTTCGGCTGGTCGACGCCGGGCCGATGATCCGCACAACGTCCGGGAAGTCGTGGTCTCCGTAGCGGGCTGACACCACAACTTCCCGGACGTTGTGTCGATCAAGGGGCGGGGGTCGGCTGTGTCGATCAAGGGGCGGGGGTCGGCTGTGTCGATCAAGGGGCGGGGGTCGGCGCACGGGCGGAATCAGTCGACGCGGAGCCGGTAGCCGCGCTTGACCACGGTCTGCACGTAGTCGCGGTGCCGGACGCGGAGTCGCGTACCCCCATGCCGCGCCAGCCTGCCCGCCGGTCGTTTCGGCGGCGGGTCCCGGTCGTTTCCCGCCGGCTAACGCGGCCGCGGAAAGTTCGCGGTTGGTGAATCTCCCGCGGCGGGTATAACGGGCACATATTCGTACCGGGAGGAGTACCGATGCGTACCACGAAGCTCGTCGTCGCCGCGGCCGGGTTGACCATGGGGCTGGCCGCCTGCTCGTCGACCGGATCGATCAACGGTTCGGCGTCGCCCGGGGCGTCCGGCACGGCGGGTGCGTCGAGCGGTGCGTCGGTCGGCTCCTCGGCCGGCGCGACCCCTACGGCCGGCGCCTCCGGCGTCGGCAACCCGTGCGTGGTGGGTACCTGGAAGACCACGGCGGTGACCATGGCCTTTGATGCCGGCGGCGCCCGCGGGTCGGCCTCCGGCGGCGGCGGGGCGTTGCTGACGGTCGCGCCGAACGGGTCGGTGGCCGCGGACTTCTCCGCCGCGCAGCCCATCACGTTCACCACCACCGCGGCGGGCACCGAGGTCAAGGGGCAGTTCGCGTACGGGGGAACGCTCAAGGGTGCGGTGCAGGTACCGGCGAGCGCGACGCCGACCGGCGTGTGGAAGCCGGTGGGCACCACCGACTGGAGCGCGGTCACGGTGACCGTCGAGATGACCGCCCCGGTACAGGCCCGCCTGTTCGATCATGCCAAGCTCGGCGACTACGCCAACGCCGGGACCAATCAGAGCGCGGGCAGCGTGGACGTCCAGCCGATCCTGCGCGAGGGGACGTACGAGTGCGGCAGCGGCACGCTCAAGCTGGGGCCGCCTCCGGGTTCGACCACCGGTGGCACCTGGGTGCTCCAGCGGGCCTGACCCGGTGGCGTCCGCCAGGTCACTTTGACCCACCGGCGTCAGCGGAGGTATCGTGGTGCGCTGTTGTGCGATGGCTGGGGCGTCCCCTCGTTCGGGTACGCTTGTCAGGTGCGCGCCCCGCCAATGTGGCGTCGCCCGCCTGGAGCCGGGCCGACACCCGCAACCGACGAGACGAAGGTAGACCTGTGCGTACGTACAGCCCGAAGCCGGGTGAGATTGAGCGTCAGTGGCACGTGATCGACGCTTCCGACGTCGTGCTGGGCCGGCTCGCTAGCCACGTAGCGACGCTCCTGCGCGGCAAGCACAAGCCCACGTTCGCGCCGCACGTGGACACCGGCGACTTCGTGATCGTCGTCAACGCGTCCAGGGTCGCGCTGACCGGCAACAAGCGCCAGACCAAGGTGGCCTACCGCCACTCCGGCTACCCGGGTGGTCTGAAGCGGGTCGGCTACGAGGAGCTGCTGTCCAAGCGCCCGGAGCGGGCGGTCGAGCTGGCCGTCAAGGGCATGCTGCCGCACAACAAGCTCGGCAACCGCCTGATCACGAAGCTCAAGGTGTACGCCGGCCCCGAGCACCCGCACGCCGCCCAGCAGCCGGTGCCGTTCGAGATCAAGCAGATCGCGCAGTGAGCGCGGGCGAAGGAACTGACGTGAGCGAGACCACCACCACCTCGCCGGCCGACGCCGCGCCGGCTGCCACCGAGACGCCGACCGCCACCGAGACGCCGACCGCCACCGAGACGCCGACCGCCACCGAGACGGCGACCGCCACCGTCGTGCGGCCCCGCCGCACCGACCGTCCGATCCAGACCGTCGGCCGCCGCAAGGAGGCCATCGTCCGGGTGCGACTGGTGCCGGGTACCGGGCAGTTCACCCTGAACGGTCGCACGCTGGAGAACTACTTCCCGAGCAAGGTGCACCAGCAGTTGGTGCGCGAGCCGCTCGTGATGACCGAAAAGGCCGAGAGCCTGGACGTGCACGCCAACCTGCGCGGTGGCGGCACCACCGGTCAGGCCGGCGCGCTGCGCCTGGCCATCGCCCGCGCGCTGGTCGAGTGGGAGAGCGAGGACCGTCCGGCCCTGAAGAAGGCCGGCTTCCTCACCCGTGACGCGCGCGCCACCGAGCGCAAGAAGTACGGTCTGAAGAAGGCCCGTAAGGCGCCGCAGTACTCGAAGCGCTGACGTTCCTTCTCGTCGGTCGGGATCATCGACGGCGGCCGGGCGCACCCCTTCGGGCGCGCCCGGCCGTTTCGTTCCTTGCGGAGGTAATTCATGGGTCGTCTCTTCGGCACCGACGGTGTCCGCGGTTTGGCCAATGCGGACCTCAGCCCGCAGCTCGCGCTGTCGGTCGCGGAGGCGGCCGCTCACGTGCTCGCGGAGCGGGACCGTACGCACCCGCCGCGGGCCATCGTGGGCCGCGACCCGCGCGCCAGCGGCGAGATGCTGGAGGCCGCGGTGGTCGCCGGCCTGGCGAGCGCCGGCGCCGACGTCCTGCGCGTCGACGTGCTGCCCACGCCCGGTGTGGCGTACCTCGTCGCCGCGACCCGGGCCGACCTCGGCGTGATGCTCTCCGCCTCGCACAATCCCATGCCCGACAACGGCATCAAGCTCTTCGCGGCCGGTGGGCACAAGCTGCCCGACGACGTCGAGGACCAGATCGAGGCGCTGGTCAACGGCGGAGGCGGGTCGTGGCACCGGCCCACCGGCGCCGGAATCGGACGGGTGCACGACCTGATCGACGGGCCCGAGGCGTACGTCACGCACCTGGTCTCGTCGACCCCGCACCGGCTCGACGGGCTGCGGGTGGTCGTCGACTGCGCCAACGGCGCCGCGTCGATGATCGCGCCGGAGGCGTACGAGCAGGCCGGTGCGGAGGTCATCGCGATCTCGGCCGAGCCCGACGGCCTGAACATCAACGACAACTGCGGCTCCACCCACCTGGAGGGCCTGCGCGCGGCCGTCATCGAGCACAAGGCGCACCTGGGCATCGCGCACGACGGCGACGCCGACCGGTGCCACGCGGTCACCGCCGACGGCGACGAGGTCGACGGTGACCAGATCATGGGCATCCTGGCGCTGGCCATGCGCGACGCCGGCACGCTCACCGACAACACGCTCGTGGCGACGGTGATGAGCAACCTCGGCCTGAAGCTGGCGATGGCCGACGCCGGGATCAACCTGGTCGAGACCAAGGTCGGCGACCGGTACGTGCTGGAGGAGCTGCGTGCCCGTGGCCTCGCCCTGGGCGGCGAGCAGAGCGGCCACATCGTGCTCCCGGCGTACGCCACGACCGGTGACGGCATCCTGACCGCGCTGCACCTCATGGCGCGCATGGCGGAGACCGGCAAACCGCTGGCCCAGCTCGCGTCGGTGGTGCGCCGGCTGCCCCAGGTGCTGATCAACGTGCGGGTCGGCGACCGCGCCGCAGCCGCCACCGCCGCGCCGGTCCTGGACGCGGCGAAGGCCGTGGAGGCGGAGCTGGGCGGTACCGGCCGGGTGCTGCTGCGCCCGTCGGGTACCGAGCCGCTGGTCCGGGTCATGGTCGAGGCGGCGACCGAGGCGGTCGCGCAGGAGTCGGCCGAGCGCATCGCGGCGGCGGTCCGGGCGGCGAGCCCGGCGGCGTGACACCCCCGGCGGGGAAGTTACCGACGGGTAGTACGGTCTCGGCGTGACCCGCACCCTCAAGGAGGCGCCATGACCGACCAGCCTGCCCGTACCGCGATCGTGACCGGAGCGTCCCGGGGGATCGGCCGGGCCACCGCCGAGTTGCTGGCCTCGCGGGGCTGCAACGTCGTGCTGACCTCCCGCGACCAGGGGACGCTCGACGAGGTCGCGGCCGAGATCTCCCGGGCGTACCCGGAGGTCGGGGTGCTCGCCCACGCCGCCCACGCCGCGGACCCCGACCAGGCCGCCGCCTGCGTCGACGCCACGATGGCGCGATTCGGCCGGGTCGACGTGCTGGTCAACAACGCCGGCACCAACCCGTACTTCGGCCCGCTGGTCGACCTGGACGCCGAGCGGGCGGAGAAGACCGTGCGGCTCAACCAGTTCGGCATCGTGCTATGGACCCAGCTGGCGTGGAAGGCGTCGATGGCCGAGCACGGCGGCACGGTGGTGAACGTGGCGTCGGTCGGCGGTCTGGTGACCGAGCCGGGTATCGGGTACTACAACGCGACCAAGGCCGCCGTCATCCACCTCACCCGCCAGTTCGCCCACGAGTTGGCACCGAAGGTGCGGGTGAACGCGGTCGCCCCGGGCATCGTCCGTACCAAGCTGGCCCGTGCCCTCTGGGAGAACCACGAGGAGCAGCTCAAGGCGCAGCTGCCGCTGGGCCGGATCGGCGAGCCCACGGATATCGCGGAGGCGATCGGGTTCCTGGCCGGCCCGGCGTCGTCCTGGATCACCGGGCAGACCCTGGTTATCGACGGCGGTGCGACGATCCGGTCCTCATTGACCTGATCCGCCCCGTCCCCGCGTGACCGGCGGGCGTCGACCCGACGGTGTACGCCCGCCGGCCGCAAATTGCGCAACACGTATGATTGAAAGCGGCTGTTTCGCTCATGTACTTTGCGCGGAACCCTGCTAGTGTCTTCGACCATGTGCGGGATCGTGGGTTACGCCGGCAGTCGACCGGCGCTGGGAATCGTCCTCGACGGACTGCGCCGTCTGGAGTACCGCGGCTACGACTCGGCCGGGGTCGCCGTCGTCAACGGTGAGCTGCTGACCGAGAAGCGCGCGGGCAAGCTGTCCAACCTGGAGAAGGCGCTGGCCGACGACGCCGTCGCCGGCCTCGACGAGGGCACCACGGGCATCGGGCACACCCGGTGGGCCACGCACGGCGGCCCCACCGACCGCAACGCGCATCCCCACCGCTCGCACGACGGCCGGGTGGCGGTCATCCACAACGGCATCATCGAGAACTTCGGCCGGCTGCGCGCCGAGCTGGAGGCGCGCGGCGTCGAGTTCGCCAGCGAGACCGACACCGAGTGCGTGGCCCACCTGCTCGCCGAGGAACTGGCCACGGTGGATGGCCCGACGCCGCCGGCGCGGCTGGCCGAGGCCATGCGCCGGGTCTGCCGGCGGCTCGAAGGAGCGTTCACGCTGCTCGCCGTCGACGTGCAGGCCCCGGGCGCGGTGGTCGGCGCCCGCCGCAACTCGCCGCTGGTGGTCGGCCGCGGCGCCGGCGAGAACTACCTCGCCAGCGACGTCAGCGCGTTCATCGAGCACACCCGCGAGGCGATCGAGCTGGGTCAGGACCAGGTCGTCCTGATCACCACCGAGGCGATCGAGATCACCGACTTCGACGGTAACGCCGCCGAGGGGCGCGACTACCACATCGACTGGGACGCCAAGGCCGCCGAGAAGGGCGGCTACGACTACTTCATGCTCAAGGAGATCGCCGAGCAGCCCCAGGCGATCGCCGACACGCTGCGCGGCCGGCTGTCGGATACCGGCGAGATCACCCTGGACGAGGTGCGCCTGAGCGACCAGGACCTGCGCGACGTCGACAAGGTCTTCATCGTCGGCTGTGGCACCGCGTACCACGCCGGCCTGGTCGCCAAGTACGCCATCGAGCACTGGACGCGCATCCCGTGCGAGGTGGAGCTGGCCAGCGAGTTCCGCTACCGCGACCCGGTGCTGGACCGGTCCACGCTGGTCGTGGCGATCTCGCAGTCCGGCGAGACCATGGACACGCTGATGGCGCTGCGCCACGCCAAGGAGCAGAAGGCGCGGGTCCTGGCGATCTGCAACACCAACGGCTCGACCATCCCGCGCGAGTCCGACGCGGTGCTCTACACCCACGGCGGGCCGGAGATCGCGGTCGCGTCCACCAAGGCGTTCCTCACCCAGCTCGCCGCGTGCTACCTGGTCGGCCTGCACCTGGCTCAGGTGCGCGGCGTGATGTACGCCGACGAGGTGGCCGCCGTCGTCGACCAGCTGCGCGACACGCCGTCCAAGGTGGACCGGGTGCTGGAGCAGATGGAGCCGGTCCGGGCGCTGTCGCGCGACCTGGCCAGCGCCCGCTCGGTGCTGTTCATCGGCCGGCACGTCGGGTTCCCGGTGGCCCTGGAGGGTGCGCTCAAGCTCAAGGAGCTGGCGTACATGCACGCCGAGGGGTTCGCCGCCGGTGAGCTCAAGCACGGCCCGATCGCGCTGATCGAGCAGGGTACGCCGGTCGTGTGCATCGTCCCGTCGGCCCGTGGCCGGGGCGTGCTGCGCGACAAGGTCATCTCGAACATCCAGGAGGTACGCGCCCGCGGCGCCCGTACCGTTGTGATCGCCGAAGCCGGCGACGACGCGGTGGCCGCGTACGCCGACCACCTGATCGTCGTCCCGCCGACGCCTACGCTGCTCGCGCCGCTGGTCACGACGGTGCCGCTACAGGTGCTGGCGTGCGAGATCGCCACCGCCCGGGGCCACGACGTGGACCAGCCCCGCAACCTGGCCAAGTCGGTGACGGTCGAGTAGCTCTCGCCGATCTTGGACACGTGGACCGCCTGTGGCCGGCCCACGTGTCCAAGATCTCCGGCATCGTGTCAGGGTGTACCTGTGATCGTCGCTGTCGGCATCGACGTCGTCCTCGTGGAGCGGTTCGCCCGGGCTCTGGCCCGTACGCCACTGCTCGCGGACCGGCTCTTCACCCAGGCCGAGCTGAAGACCGCGTCCGGCAACCCCCGCTCGCCGGAGTCCCTCGCCGCCCGGTTCGCGGCCAAGGAGGCGGTCGCGAAGGCGCTGGGCGCACCTGCGGGCCTGCACTGGCACGACTGCGAGGTGGTCAGTGACCCGGACGGGCGGCCGTGGCTGACCGTCTCGGGCACGGTGGCCGCCGAGGCCAGGAAGCGGGGCGTGACCCGCTGGCACCTGTCGCTGTCCCACGACGGGGGTATCGCCTCGGCCATGGTGGTCGCCGAGCACCTACCGGACCAGGGAGGAGCCGAATGAGGCCGGCCTGGCGGGTGGCGAGCGTCCGCGCCGCCGAGGAGGCGCTGATGGCGACCCTGCCGGCGGGCACGCTGATGCGGCGCGCCGCCGCGGGGCTGGCCCGCCGCTGCGGTGTGCTGCTCCGCGACCGGTACGGCAGCGGGTACGGCCGGCGGGTACTGCTGCTCGTCGGCGCCGGCAACAACGGCGGGGACGCCCTGTACGCGGGTGCCGACCTGGCCCGCCGGGGTGTGGCGGTGAGCGCGCTGCTGCTCAACCCGGAGCGGGCCCACGCCGGCGGCCTGGCGGCGCTGACCGCGGCCGGCGGCCGCACCTGCGACGCCGTCCCGGCCACCGTGGACCTCGTGGTCGACGGGATCCTGGGCATCGGCGGGCGGGGCGCGTTGCGCGAGGACGCGGCCGACCTGGTGGCGCGCGCCACGGCCGCGCGCGGTACGGACGGCGACCGTCCCACCGTGGTCGCCGTGGATCTGCCCTCCGGCGTCGACGCGGACACCGGGGCGGTTCCCGGCGCGGCGGTGACCGCCGACGTCACCGTCACGTTCGGGGTGCTCAAGCCCGGCCTGTTGATCGGCGCGGGCGCCGTGCACAGCGGGCTGGTCGACCTGGTCGACATCGGGCTCGGACCGTGGCTGACCGACGAGCCGGCCGTGCGCATGCCCGACCTCGAGGACGTCGCCGGGTGGTGGCCGCAGCCGAGGCCGGGTGACGACAAGTACACCCGGGGCGTGATCGGCGTGGCCACGGGCTCGGCGACGTACCCCGGGGCGGCGCTGCTGTCGACGGCCGGTGCGCTGGCCGGGCCGGCCGGCATGGTCCGGTACGCGGGTGCGGCCGTCGACGCGGTCCGCGACCGGTATCCGTCGGTCATCCCGACCGGACGGGTGGCCGATGCCGGCCGGGTACAGGCCTGGACATGCGGGTGCGGGCTGGGCACCGACGACCGGGCGGCGGGCGAGCTGCGGGCGGTCCTGGACGCGCCGGTACCGGCCTGCCTGGACGCGGACGCGCTCACGTTGCTGGCGGGCTCCGGTGTGGACGTGCTGCGTGGGCGGTCGGCCCCGGTCGTGGTGACCCCGCACGACCGGGAGTTCGCGCGGCTGGCCGGCGCCGAGCCGGGCGATGACCGGGTGACGGCGGCGCTGCGGTTCGCCGCGCGTACCGGCGTCGTCGTCCTGCTCAAGGGCGACCGGACGATCGTGGGCACGCCGGACGGCCGGGCCTACGTCAACCCGACCGGCACCCCGGCGCTGGCGACGGCCGGTACCGGCGACGTCCTGGCCGGGCTGCTCGGCGCCCTGCTGGCGGCGGGTCTGCCGCCGGAGCGGGCGGCGGTGGCGGCGGCGTACGCGCACGGCCTGGCCGGCCGGTACGCCGCCGAGTCGGGGCCGGTGACGTCGGCCGACGTGGCCGAGGCGCTGCGGCCGGCCCTGGCGCGGGCCGGGATGTGGCGGAGTGACCGACCGTGAGCGGCCGGGGTGTGGCGGAGTAGGCGACCGCGGGACGGGGTGTGGCGGAACGCATAGCGAAGTCGGCGCCACCGGGTGATCCGGCGGGTTAGATAGATCATCTAGCATGCGATCTTCGTGCCCGGCGCTGCCGGGCGATCCACCCCGGAATCGAAGGATGACCATGCTTCGCAAGCTCGCCACCGGCGTGGCGCTGTCCGCTGCGCTCCTCGTCCCGCTGTCGGCCTGTTCGTCGGGTGGCGACAAGGAGAGCCCGGCCGCCGCCAAGCCGACCCCCTCGCCGTCGCCCAAGCCCGCTGAACTGCTGGCGGCTGCGGTGGCCAAGACCGCGGGCGTGAACGTCAAGCTCACGCTGGGCGACGCGACCGACAAGATCTCCGGTGTCTACGACGCCACCAAGAAGGTCGCCGCGCTGGACGGCGAGAGTGACGGGGAGACGATGCACCTCGTCAGCACCGACGGTGACCTGTACCTGGGCGGCCTGAAGGACCTCCAGGGCCATACCCTGCACCTGGTGATCGCCAAGATCCCGGCCGACCACGACCTGATCGTCGCGACCGACCCGATGTTCGGCCTCGCTCTGCTCACCGGTGCCGTCACGGTCGAATCGCCGAGCGCCAACTTCTTCCAGGGCACCCTGGATCTCAACAAGGTGACCGTCGCCACCCAGGGTGGCCGGAAGATGCTCGAGTCGGCGATCAGGTCCGGTGGCGCCAAAGCCGGCGCGGTGCAGTTCAACGCGAAGGTCGACGCGCAGGGGTACGTCTCGGAGTTCAACGTGACGCTGCCGGGCGTGGACTCGGGCAGTGACCTCGCGTACAACGGGACGCTATCCGACTTCGGCGCGCCCGTGACCGCCGAGGTGCCGACCACCAAGGTGACCGAGGCGCCGGACGCGATCTACCAGAAGTAGTCAAAGGTTCACCTACCGGGCATCGTCCGGAGGTATCGCTACTCTGGTCGGCATGTGGCAGGCGGAAGTACGCGTCGACCTGGACGCGATCCGGCACAACGTGGCTCTGCTCCGGAGCCGTACGTCGGCCGAGGTGATGGCGGTGGTCAAGGGCGACGGGTACGGCCACGGCATGGTGCCCGTCGCCCGGGCCGCGCTGGAGGCCGGCGCCACCTGGCTGGGGGCCTGCACGCTGGGCGAGGCGCTCGCGCTGCGGGCGGCCGGGATCACCGCACCGGTACTGGCCTGGTTGCTGGCTCCCGGGCTGCCGTTGCACGACGGCGTGGCGGCCGACATCGACCTGTCCGCCGCCACGCTGGACGACCTGGCCGAGCTGGTCGCGGCGGCCCGCCGGGCCGGCCGGCCGGCCCGGGTGCACCTCAAGATCGATACCGGCCTCAATCGGGGCGGTTCGACCCCCGTGGAGTGGCCGGCGCTGCTCGAGGCGGCGGCCAAGGCACAGGCCGACGGCGCGATCGAGGTGGTCGGCGTCTGGAGCCACTTCGCGCGCGCCGACGAGCCCGGCCACCCCTCCGTCGACGCCCAGCTGGAGCGGTTCGGCGACGCCCTGGCCGTGGCCGCGCGCTACGGGGTCAACCCCCGGGTCCGGCACTTCGCCAACTCGGCGGCCATCCTGACCCGCCCCGACGCGCACTTCGACGTCGTCCGGGCCGGCATCGCCATGTACGGGCTGTCGCCGATCCCGGATCGCGACTTCGGCCTGCGGCCGGCCATGACCGCGCGGGCGCGGGTCATGCAGACCAAGCGGGTCCCCGCCGGCTCCGGCGTTTCCTACGGCCACACCTACGTCACGCCGGCCGAGACGACGCTCGCGGTCGTCCCGTTCGGGTACGCCGACGGCGTCCCCCGCGCCGCCAGCGGCCGCGGCCCGGTCGCCGTGGGTGGGAAGGTGCACCCGATCGCCGGTCGGGTCTGCATGGACCAGGTCGTCGTCGACTGCGGCGACGACGAGGTGTCCGCGGGTGATCTCGCGGTGCTGTTCGGCCCCGGTGACGGCGGCGAACCGACCGCCGACGACTGGGCGCGCGCGTGCGACACCATCAACTACGAGATCGTAACGCGGTTCGGCAGCGCCCGGGTGCCGCGGCACTACGACGGGGAGCGGGGCAGGGTTGGTTAGGACGAAATCTGCCCGACGTGCGGGCTTCTTCGGCGCGATCGTCGGTGTGGCGGCGGCGGGCATCGCCGCCGGGGTCGCCGCGGAGCGGATGCTGGTACGGCGCTCGCAACGGGTGGACGACCCGTTCGTCGACGAGCCGTTCGGCGTCCTGCCGCACGACGACGAGCTGACGGTCACCACCCCGGACGGCGTCGACCTGCACGTGGAGCTGCTGAAGTCCGAGACCGGCCCGGACGACCTGACCGTGGTCTTCGTGCACGGCTTCTGTTTGGACATGGGCACGTTCCACTTCCAGCGGCGCGCCTTCTCCGGCCAGTACCGGATGGTCTTCTACGACCAGCCGGGGCACGGCCGGTCCGGGCGGCTGCGGGAGGGGGAGTACACCCTCGACGCGCTCGCCGCCGGCCTGGAGGCGGTGATCGAGGCGACCGCGCCGACCGGCCGCATCGTGCTCGTGGGCCACTCCATGGGCGGCATGACGATCATGGCGCTGGCCGACCGCGCGCCGCACCTGTTCGTCGACCGGGTGGCCGGGGTCGTCATGGTCTCCACCTCGGCCGGCAACCTCGACCAGGTGACCTTCGGCCTGCCGGAGGTGGTGGCGCGGTTCCGGCACCCGCTGATGCCGCTGGTCCGCAACGCCGGCAAGATCACCGTGGCGATGGTCGACCGGGCCCGCAAGGCCGGCACCGACCTGGCCTGGCTGCTGACCCGGCGGTACGGCTTCGGTACCGAGCGCCCCAGCCCGGCCCTGGTCTCCTACGTCGAGAAGATGAACTCGTCGACCTCGGCCGAGGTGATCGCCCGCTACCTGCGTACGCTCTACACGCATGCCCGTCTGCTCGCCCTCGCCGCCCTGCGCGACGTGCCGGTGCTCGTCGTCTGCGGCGACCTCGACGTGCTGACCCCGCTGGCGCACTCGCGGGAGATCTGCGAGGCGCTGCCCGACGCGGAGATGGTGGTCGTGGAGAACGGCGGGCACGTGGTACTGCTCGAGCATGCCGACGAGGTCAACGCGGCCATCGGTTCGTTTCTGCAGAGGGTGTCATGACAGCTGTACTGAGCACCGTCGACGACACGAGGGCCTTCGGGCAGGCGCTCGCGCGGCTGCTGCGCGCCGGGGACCTGGTCGTGCTGAACGGCCCGCTGGGCGCCGGCAAGACCGCGCTGGCCCAGGGCATCGGCGCCGGCCTCGGTGTCCGCGGTGAGATCACGTCGCCGACGTTCGTCATCGCCCGGGTGCACCGGCCCGACCCGGCCCGCGGCGGCCGGGTGCCGCTGGTGCACGTCGACGCGTACCGCCTCGGTGCCGTCCCGGACCCGCGGGCCGAGGTCGACGACCTCGACCTGGACGCGACCGTGGACGAGTCGGTGACCATCGTCGAGTGGGGCGAGGGGCTGGTCGAGCAGATGGTCGACGCGTACCTGGAGGTGCGCATCGACCGTCGCGACGACGAGTCGCGCGTGGTCGACCTGGTCGGGCACGGCGGTGACTGGGCGGCCCGGCTGGCGACCCTGCCGGCGGCGGCGTCCCGGTAACCGGAGTCGTTGCCCGGTGACCCATCGGAGCGGACTAGGGTTGCTGCGTGCTCGTAGTGGTGGTTGACTCGGCGACTCCCGCCGTCACCGCGGCCCTCGCCGCGTTGCGGCCCGACGGGGTCGAGATTCTCGCGCAGCGGGTGAGCGTCGACGCGCGTGCCCACGGCGAACTGCTCGCCCCGGCGGTCCGGGGCGTGCTCGGCGACGCCGGGGTCAAGCCCGGCGAACTGGCGGCTGTCGTCGCCGGACTCGGGCCCGGACCCTTCACCGGCCTGCGGGTCGGCCTGGTGACCGCGGCCGCGCTCGGTCACAGCCTCGCCATCCCGACCTACGGCGTCTGCTCACTCGACGCGCTGGGCTGGCGGCAGCCGGGCACGGTGCTGGCCGCCACCGACGCCCGTCGCAAGGAGTTGTACTGGGCGCTCTACGCCGACGGCGAGCGGATCACCGGTCCGGCCGTCGACCGGCCCGACGAGGTTGCCGGCCGCGCCGCCGCGGCGGGGGCCGAGCGGGTCGTCGGCGAGGGCGCGGAAAAGTACGACCTGGGCCTGCCGGCCGGCGAGCCGCGCTACCCGTCGCCCGAGGCGCTGGCCGCGCTGGCCGCCGACCGGGTCCGCGGGCGCGCCCCGGGCGAGCCGCTCACCCCGCTCTACCTGCGCCGCCCCGACGCGACGCTGCCCGGACAGCCGCGGAAGTCCGTACTCCAGTGACGATCGAGCGGCTGCGCTGGTGGCACATCGAACAGTTGCTGCCGATCGAGGCGGACCTGTTCGGCGAGGAGCGCTGGACGGCGTCGATGTTCTGGAACGAGCTCGCCGCGGGCCACCACTACCTCGTCGCGACCGACGAGGCCGGGGTCGCCGGGTACGCCGGACTGGCCGTCAACCCGCCCGACGAGGGCTGGGTGCAGAACATCGCGGTCCGCCGGGACGCCCAGCGCCGGGGCCTCGGGCGGGCGCTGCTGGAGGCGCTGCTCGCCGAGGCGCGGCGGCGTGGGGTGCAGCGGGTGCTCCTCGAGGTCGCCGTGGACAACGTCGCCGCGCAGAAGCTGTACGCCGGGTACGGATTCGAGGCGGTCGGCGTGCGCCGCGGGTACTACCAGCCGAGCAACACCGACGCGCTCGTGATGGCGCGCGAGCAGGCAGCAGAGGATTGCGGCATGGCGCGCGAGCAGGCAGCAGAGGATTTCCACGTGTCGCAGGAGCAGGCATCAGCAGAGTCCGGCACGTCCCGGGAGGAGCCGGTATGACATCCGAACCGCTGGTTCTGGGCATCGAGACGTCCTGCGACGAGACCGGGGTCGGGATCGTCCGGGGGCACACGCTGCTGGCCGACGCGGTCGCGTCCAGCGTCGACCAGCACGCCCGCTTCGGCGGGGTGGTGCCGGAGGTCGCCAGCCGCGCCCACCTCGAGGCGATGGTGCCGACCGTGCAGCGGGCACTCGACACCGCCGGTGTGACCCTCGCCGACGTCGACGCGATCGCCGTCACCGCCGGCCCCGGCCTCGCCGGTGCGCTGCTGGTCGGCGTCGCGGCGGCCAAGGCGTACGCGCTCGCCGCCGACAAGCCGCTGTACGGCGTCAACCACCTCGCCGCGCACGTGGCTGTCGACACCCTCGAACACGGCCCGTTGCCCGAGCCGGCCGTGGCGCTGCTGGTCTCGGGCGGGCACTCCAGCCTGCTCGTCGTCGACGACCTGGCCGCCGGTGTGACCCCGCTGGGCGCCACCATCGACGACGCGGCGGGGGAGGCGTTCGACAAGGTCGCCCGCCTGCTCGGGCTGCCGTTCCCGGGCGGGCCGCCGATCGACCGGGCCGCGCGCGAGGGAGACCCGGCCAGCATCAGCTTCCCGCGCGGCCTCACCGGCCCGCGCGACCTGGAGCACCACCGGTTCGACTTCTCGTTCTCCGGGTTGAAGACCGCCGTCGCCCGATGGGTGGAGGCCCGGCAGCGGGCCGGCGAACCGGTACCGGTGGCCGACGTGGCGGCCAGCTTCCAGGAGGCGGTCTGTGACGTGCTCGCGACGAAGGCGGTCGACGCCTGCCGCACCCACGGCGTGGGCACGCTCGTGATCGGCGGCGGGGTGGCGGCCAACTCGCGGCTGCGCGCGGTGGCCGAGGAGCGTGCGGCGAAGTACGGGATCACGGTCCGGGTACCGCGGCCGAAGCTGTGCACCGACAACGGCGCCATGGTCGCGGCGCTCGGTTCGCATCTCGTGGCCGCCGGCGCCCAACCGAGCGCGCTGGACCTGCCGGCCGACTCCGCGCTGCCGCTGGGCGTGGTGGCGGGGTAAGGTCCCTGGCCGTGGCGGCCGGGCGAGATCGCCGGCCGCCGGCGACGGGGGAGGGGAGTGCGGTGATCGTACGGATGTGGGAGGTGCGAGCCCACCCGGAGGGCTTCGCCGACCTGCTGTCCTGGGTGTGCGAGGCGGGCGTACCCGAGATCGAGAGCCGCCCGCTGCATGTCAGCACCGAGGTGTTCTCCTCGGCTGACGACCGGATCGTGGTGATCTCGAAGTGGCGCGGCGCTCCGGAGGAGCTGCCCGCGCCACCCGGTCACCTGGTCGCCCGACGCCCCCACTCGTGGGACTTCACGCCGGTCGACCGATAGGCGTACCGGGCCGTGCGGCTGCGGCGGTCAGTCGGGTCCGCCGGTCAGGCAGGCTGACCGGTCAGCCGCTTGGCCGCGGCCATGATGAGGGAGATCAGCAGGGCGCTGACGACCTGCACGGCAATCGCGGAAACTACCTCGGCCATCTGTACTCGTTCTCCTTGTTCGACGCCTTCGGCAGGTGAAGGGTTGACGCCTTCCGGCAGGTGAAACGTAGGGCTGTCGGGTAAACCCGAGGTGACTGTAGCGGGATATCACGGTGACGTCGGGTCGACCGGGCGAGGTGGTCACCCGTCCCGGTTCGTCCGCCCGAACAGTTCGTCCGCCTGAACAGGAGGAAAACCGAAAGCGGTGGGCGGGCGTACCCCCATAGGGTCAGGATCACCATGAAGACCCTCCCCGTCGTCGAGGACGGGCGCATCACCGAGCTGGGCAGCCACCGGGAGCTGATCGAGGCCGACGGCGCGTACGCCGCGCCGTGGCGCTCCTGGCACGGCACGGCGACCGTCTCTTCGTAGATCGTGGACACGTGACGGTGCGGCAGGCCCCCTGAGCGTCCACGGTCGCGGAGCGGGGGCTGGAGCGGGGGGCTACGGCGCGGCGATCGGCGCCACCGTGGCGCCGGTGAGCCGGACCAGGTCGGCCGGGGCCAGTTCGATCTCCAACCCGCGCCGGCCGGCGGACACGTACACCGTCCCGTGCTCCGACGCCGAGGCGTCGACGACGGTGGGCAGCCGCTTGCGCTGCCCCAGCGGGCTGATGCCGCCGCGCACGTACCCGGTCGCCCGCTCGGCCTGGGCCGGATCGGCCATGGCGGCGCGCTTGCCGCCAACGGCGGTGGCGAGTGCCTTGAGATCCAGTGCGCCGGTCACCGGTACGACGGCGACGGTCAGCGCCCCGTCGACGGTGGTGACCAGGGTCTTGAAGCACCGGGTGGGGTCGATGCCCAGGGCGGCGGCGGCCTCCGCCCCGTACGACTCGGCGCGGGGATCATGGTGATACGAGTGCACCTGGTGGGCGACCTTCTGCTTGCCGAGCAGCACGGTCGCCGGCGTACCCTGCCCTGCCACGACACGCAGGGTACCGGTCGGCGTCGGCACCGTCCGCAGCGGCGGGCGTCCGGGCGCCGGATGGCCCGGCCGGCCGCGATCACCTATCTTGGGGCCGACGATGGAGGTGTCCGCAATGACGGGGAGTCGCCGGGCGTACGCCTGGGTGCCGGCCTGCGTCCTCGCCGCGGTGGTGCTGCTGGCCGCCTGCGCGTGGGCCGGAGCGACGTCGGCGGTGCACCGGAGGGCCACGGCGACCGTGCACCGGACCGAGGCGCGCTGCAACCGGCCGGCGGTGACCACGGCCGGTCGGGGCGCGGCGGTGACCGGACAGGACCCGCCATCGGCAACGTGGCGCACCCGCACCTTCCGGGCCGGCGGCTGCGGTGCGCTGCGCCAGGTACGCGACCTGCGCCAGCACCGGACCCGGCACTGAACCCGCCACCGGACCCGGCACCGACGGTACGGTCCGGGCCGGCGGAGCCGGCGCGGTCGCGAGCGGCCGCGACAGAAACCGCGTGGCTCCGGGCGGGCCGTCAGGCCGGTGTGCACAGCAGCGCGGTCGGCGCTCCGGCCACCCGGGTGAGCACCACCGTCAGCTCACCGGCGCCGACCAGTTTGAGGTCGCGGCGCAGCCGCTCGATGTCGACGGCCGAGCCGCGCTTGGCGATCGTGACCCGGCCCACCCCCCGGGCCCGTAGCGCCGCACGCAGTCGCTTCACCGAGAACGGCAGGGCGTCCAGCACCTCCAGGCACCGCCCGTACGGGGTGGGCACCGGGTCGTCGGCGTAGACGTAGGCGATCGTCGGGTCGGCCAGCGTCCCCCGTACGGTCGCGGCGAACTCGGCGACGAGGTGCGCCCGGACGACGGCGCCGTCGGGGTCGTACAGGTAGCGGCGCACCGGGCCGACCGGTGCCTGTTCCTCGCCGCTCCCGGTCAGCTCGTGCTCCTGCCCGCCGCGCAGGACGGTCGCGCGCCGGGGTACCTCGGCCAGCGGACCGCACCAGAACGCGGCCTCGACCACCTCGCCCTGCACCGACACCCACTGGGCCTCGGCGCCGTCCGGGATGAGCGCGTGGTCGATACCGGGGGCGAGCTTGAGCACCGTCCGGGGCACCCGCCGGGCGAGGCCGGCGACGAAGTCCCATGGCGGGGAGTAATCGGTCGGGTCGAACACCCGTCGCCCGGTGGCGGTGCGCCGGGCCGGGTCGCAGAAGACCGCGTCCACCTCGTCGAGCGCGACGTCGCGGGCGTCCGCCGCGGTCACGGTGGCCCGGTCGGCCAGGCCGAGCGCGACCAGGTTCGCGCTCGCCACCGCGGCGGTCAGCGGGTCGGCGTCGACGGCGAGTACCCGCAGCCCGGCCCGGGCGAACGCGATCGCGTCGGCGCCGACACCGCAGCCGAGGTCGGCGACGGTACGGGCGCCGGACGCCGCCAGCCGGGCCGCGCGGCGGGCCGCCACCTCGGCGCGGGTCGCCTGCTCCAGCCCGGCCCTGGTGAAGAACATCCCGGCCGCGTCGGCGCCGAACTTCGTGCCGGCCCGGCGGCGCAGTACCGCCTGGGTCAGCGCGGCGGCGGCCAGGTCGGACGCGATCTCCCGGGACCGCAGCGCGGATGCCGCCGCGAGCGGGTCGAGGTCGGCGACCTCGGTGGCGGCGGCGAGCGCCCGCGCACCCTCGACGCTACGCAGGGTCGCCAGCTGGTCGGTGTCCATCGCGCCATTGTGGGCGACCACGAGGGCGGCGACGCCGGGCGGGCCGGTGCGGGGACGCCGGGCGGGCCGGTGCGGGGACGCCGGGCGGGCCGGTGCGGGGACGCCGGGCGGGCCGGTGCGGGGACGCCGGGCGGTCCGGACGCCGTATCGTCCGGGCCGCCCGGGAACGTCCGTTTCCGGACGGTGTTCCCGCCGTCAGGCGTTCTCGTTCTCGCGGGTCTCGACCACGCAGTCCGGGCCGGGGTAGAGCAGGCTCTCGTGCCCGTCCGGGAAGCGCACCAGATACGGCGGCGCGCCGTCCCGGCCGCGTACCTCGATGATTTCTCCGAGTCGGTCCTTGTCGCCGACCGTACGCCCGTGGACGTGCAGTCGGTCACCGACGGTTGCCCGCATGCAGATCACCTCCTCGTGTGGGTGGCTCCGATGACGTGGTGGTGCACTCGGGAGTGTGGCGCATGGTGCTCTACCCGAGGCCGGCGCACTTTGCACTACGCGGGACCGACCTGTCGTGACCGGATGCCGCCCCGTTACCCAATATGGCCTGCCGTCGGCCGGACGGCGACCGGTGTCACCGGCGGCGATGGAGTCGATACCGTCCGGGCTGATTAAGCGACGCCAGGATGGGCAGTCCCGCTGGGCGGTCATCCGCGGGTGTGTCGGCGTGAGTGTTCGTTGGCACTCTCCTTGACGGAGTGCTAGCTCTGGGAATAACCTCCGGTTAGCACTCTCACCCTGAGGGTGCCAAACACACAGGTGCCTAGCCCGGAGTTTCCGGCACCCGCGACGACGGAAGCGCCAGGCGGCAGGAGACACGAACCTAATACCCCAGGAGGGTATGCCCGTGACTACCGCGACGAAGGTTGCGATCAAGCCGCTCGAGGACCGCATTCTGGTCCAGGCGAACGAGGCCGAGACCACCACGGCGTCGGGCATCGTCATCCCCGACACCGCGAAGGAGAAGCCGCAGGAGGGCACCGTCCTCGCTGTGGGCCCGGGTCGCTTCGACGACAAGGGCAACCGGATCCCGGTCGACGTGAAGGTCGGCGACACGGTGATCTACTCCAAGTACGGAGGCACCGAGGTCAAGTGGGGCGGCGAGGAGTACCTGGTGCTCTCCGCCCGGGATGTCCTCGCGGTCATCGAGAAGTGACCCACTAACACCCGTGGACGCCGCCCCGGGTCCGGTGCGCGACCAGCGCCGGCCCCGGGGCGGTGGCTCGTGAAGGGAACCCCATATGGCGAAGATCCTGAGCTTCGCGGACGACGCCCGCCACCGGCTCGAGCACGGCGTCAACGCGCTGGCCGACGCGGTCAAGGTCACGCTCGGCCCCCGTGGGCGCAACGTCGTCCTGGAGCAGAAGTTCGGCTCACCCACCATCACCAACGACGGCGTGACGATCGCTAAGGAGATCGAGCTCGCCAACCCGTACGAGAACCTCGGCGCGCAGCTGGTCAAGGAGGTCGCCTCCAAGACCAACGACGTCGCCGGTGACGGCACCACCACGGCGACCGTCCTGGCCCAGGCGATGGTCCGCGAGGGCCTGCGCGCCGTCGCCGCCGGATCCAGCCCGACCGGTCTCAAGCGGGGCGTCGACGCGGCTACCGCGGCCATCGCCGAGGCGCTGCGGGGCAAGGCCGCCGAGGTCGCCAGCCGCGACGAGATCGCCCAGGTGGCGACCGTGTCGGCGCAGGACCCGACGATCGGTGACCTGATCGCCGAGGCCATGGAGAAGGTCGGCCGCACCGGTGTCATCACGGTCGAGGAGGGTTCGACCCTCGCGACCGAGCTCGAGGTCACCGAGGGTATGCAGTTCGACAAGGGCTACATCTCGCCGTACTTCCAGACCGACCCGGAAGCCGGCGAGGCCGTCCTCGAGGACCCGTACATCCTGATCACGACGCAGAAGATCAGTGCTATCGAGGAGCTGCTGCCGCTGCTGGAGAAGGTCCTGCAGGCCAGCAAGCCGCTGCTGATCATCGCCGAGGACGTCGAGGGCCAGGCCCTGTCGACGCTCGTCGTGAACTCCATCCGCAAGACCCTCAAGGTCGCCGCGGTCAAGGCGCCGGCGTTCGGTGACCGCCGTAAGGCCATGCTGCAGGACATCGCGATCCTCACCGGTGGCGAGTTGGTCGCGCCCGAGCTGGGCTACAAGCTCGACTCGGTCGGCCTGGAGCAGCTCGGCCAGGCCCGCCGCGTCGTCGTGACCAACAACAACACGACGATCGTCGACGGCGCCGGCAGCGAGGCCGACATCTCGGCACGGGTCGAGCAGATCCGCAAGGAGATCGAGGCCAGCGACTCCGACTGGGACCGCGAGAAGCTGAACGAGCGCCTCGCCAAGCTCGCCGGCGGCGTCGCCGTCATCAAGGTCGGCGCGGCCACCGACGTGGAGCTCAAGGAGCGCAAGCACCGCATCGAGGACGCCATCTCCGCGACCAAGGCGGCCGTCGAGGAGGGCATCGTCCCCGGTGGCGGCGCGGCGCTGGTGCAGACCTCGCACGTGCTGGACGGCAACCTCGACCGTAGTGGCGACGAGGCGGTCGGCGTGCAGATCGTGCGCCGCGCCCTGGTCGAGCCGCTGCGGTGGATCGCCCAGAACGCCGGCTTCGACGGGTACGTCGTGGTCGAGCGGGTCCGCGACGCGGAGTGGGGCACCGGCTTCAACGCCGCGACCGGCGAGTACGTCGACCTGGTCAAGGCCGGCATCGTCGACCCGGTGAAGGTGACCCGCAGCGCGGTGGCCAACGCGGCCTCGATCGCGGGCCTGCTGCTCACCACCGAGAGCCTTGTGGTGGAGAAGCCCGCCGCGCCCGAGCCGGCGGCGGCCGGTCACGGTCACGGCCACGGCCACGGACACCAGCACGGCCCCGGTTTCTGACCGGAACCGACCCAAACGGCCGGCTCGCCCTCTTCGGAGAGGGTGAGCCGGCCGTTTCCACGTTCCAGGCGTGCCCCGGGTGATCGTTGTTCCACGGGTGCCTGCGGGATCGTTGTTCCACGCGTGCCTGCTTGATCGTTGTTCCACGGGTGCCTGCGGGATCGTTCTTTCGATGCTGGAGGTGGCGCCCCGGCGGCGCCCCGGCGGCGCGCAGGACCGCCGACTGCGCAAGACTGGAGGCGTGGACCACCGCCGATACGGCGCCCTCGCCGGTCTCGCCTCGGCCGCGGTCGCGCTCGGGGTAGCCGAACTGCTCGCGGTGCCGGTCGGCGCGCGGGCCGCGCCCCTGGTCGCGGTCGGTGGCGTGGTCGTCGACGCGGTGCCCGCCCCCGTCAAGAACCTCGCGGTCGACGTCTTCTACACCCATGACAAGGCCGCCCTGATGACCGGTACGGCGCTGCTGGTCGCCGGGCTCGCGGCGGTGGCGGGCGTGGTCGTGGTACGCCGGCCCCGGTTCGGGCTGGCCGGCGTCGCCCTGCTCGGCGTCGTCGGGGCCGTAGCGGCGCTCACCCGGCCCGGCGCCACCTGGTGGTACGCGTTGCCGTCGGCGGTCGGCGCACTCGTCGGTGCCGGGGTGCTGCTGGCCCTGCGGGGGCGGCTCGTCCCACGCCCCGACCCCGTCCCGCGCCCCGACCCCGTCCCGCGCCCCGTAGTGGCGGAGCAGGCCGGAGCGACGGAGCAGGCCGGATCGGCCGAGCAGGACCCGGACCGGGGTCGGCGGCGTTTCCTCCGGCTGTCCGGCGCGGCGCTCGGTGCCGGCCTCGGCGCGGCCGCCGCCGGCCGTTGGCTGGCGACCCGCCGCGGCGTATCGGCGGCCCGGGCCTCGGTGACGCTGCCGGTCCCGGCAAGCCCCGCGGCGTCGCTGCCCGCGGCGGTCGACGCCCACCTGCCCGGCCTGACCCCGTTCGTCACGGGCAACCGCAACTTCTACCTCATCGACACCGCCCTGAGCGTGCCGCAGGTCGACCCCGACACCTGGCGGCTGCGTATCCACGGCCGGGTACGCCGGCCGCTGACCCTGACCTACGCCGACCTGCTCGCCCGCGACATGGCCGAGCGGTACATCACGCTGGCCTGCGTCTCCAACGAGGTCGGCGGGGAGCTGATCGGCACCGCGCGCTGGCTCGGCGTACCGCTTGCCGACCTGCTCGCCGAGGCCGGGCCGCTCGGCGGCGCCGACCAGGTGGTCAGCCGCTCGGTGGACGGGTTCACGGCGGGTACGCCCACGGCGGCGCTCACCGACGGCCGTGACGCGCTGCTGGCCGTCGGCATGAACGGGGAGCCGCTGCCGCTCGCGCACGGCTTCCCGGTCCGCATGGTGGTGCCCGGGCTCTACGGCTACGTGTCGGCCACCAAGTGGCTGGCCGAGCTGGAGTTGACCAGCTTCGACGACTTCGACGCGTACTGGGTCCGGCGCGGCTGGGCGGCGCAGGCCCCGGTCCGTACCCAGTCCCGGATCGACACCCCGCGCGGGCGGTCGACCATCCGGCGGGGCCGGGTGGTGGTGGCGGGCGTGGCGTGGGCGCAGCACCGCGGGATCAGCAGGGTGGAGGTACGCGTCGACGAAGGACCCTGGCAGGTGGCGACGCTCGGGGCCGTCCCGTCGGTGGACACCTGGCGGCAGTGGACCTGGCAGTGGGACGCGCCGGCGGGGCGGCACCGGCTCCAGGTACGCGCGACCGACAACGGCGGGCAGACCCAGCCGCAGGCCGAGCGCCCGCCCGCGCCCGACGGTGCGACCGGCTGGCACCACGTCGACGTGACGGTCAACTGACCGTCACGGATGTGGAGGGCGGGGCCGCCGAGGTGCCTCACCCCCGCCGGGGTGAGGCAGCACGGCGTCAGCCGGCGACCGCGGGCCGGGACGTGAGCCCGGACCGGCGTACCGGGAGCATCCCCTGCTGGGCCAGGACGGCGGGAGCGGTGCGCGGTACGGCGGGAGCGGTGCGCGGTACGGCGGGAGCGGTGCGCGGTACGGCAGCCGCGGCGGCCGGGCGCTGTGCCGGCGGCATCCGTGACGGTTGCCGCCCGCCCGTCGGGGCGGCGCCGCCCGGTGGCTGGCCGTGCCCCGGTGCCCGGTCATGACCCGGCGTCTGACCACGTCCCGGCACCTGGCGGCGCTGTGGGACCTGCTCACGCGACGGCCCGTGACCACGGCTGTTCGCCGGCCGTCGGGCCGGCGGTGCGACCGGTACGACCGTGCGCTGCGGCGTCGGTCGTAGCCCGAGACGGGCCTCCAGACGGCCTACGTCGACGCGGGACTGTTGCCGGTCGGCCGTGTCCTCCCACCCAGTTGCCAGCAACCGAAGCCGTTCGGCCTCGGTGAAGCCACCCCAGACGCCGTACGGCTCGCGGGTCGCGAGAGCGTGCGCGGCACACTCGGCACGTACCGGACAGCTGCGGCACAGCTGCTTCGCGGCGGCCTCTCGCCGCCCCCGGGACGCGCCCCGCTCACCGTCGGGGTGGAAGAACTGGGCGCTGTCCCGGCCCCGGCACAGTCCCATGCGCTGCCAATCCCATATGTCGGCGATGGGACCGGGCAGCCGAGCGACGTTCGTCATGCGCACCCTCCTTCCGTACGTGCGGTTGAGATGACTTGCCAAAAACGCTGCTTACAAACCACCCGTTGCGTTCTGCTCTCTCGGGCCGTTGTACGGGCGAGGGGCGATTCCGGGGAAAGCAGAACTGATTTGCCCACATTTGTGGTCCCCTCACAGGAGAGGGGAGAGGCGTTGCGTACGGTTCTGGTCTGTGTGAGGACGCCGCTGGCCGCCCAGGCGATCGGGGCGTCGGCGAGTCGGCTCGGCGTCGGCACCGCGGTGCGGACGGCCCTGAGTACGGCCGAGGCCGTGTCGCAGCTCGCCGCGGAGCCGGCCGAGCTGGTACTGGTCGACACGGCCGTGGCGCGTCCGGACAGTGCCGACTTCACCCGGCGGGCGCTGGCGGCCTCACCGGGTGCGACGATCGTCTTCTTCGGTATCGAGGAGCCGCGCAACGCCGCGGCGGCCATCGCCGCCGGCGCCCGGGGCGTCATCCGCGCCGACCACACGGACGCCGTGACCCTGGTGACCAAGGCCGTGCTGCTGCTGTTGACGCAGCCGGCGGTCAGCCGCCCGCCCGCCACGGGGGCACTGAACGGCGCCCCGGTGGCGGCCCGGACGATCGGGCTGAACGGAGGCGTCAACGGCCTGGCCAGGAGCCTGCCCGGGGCCGACGCCGACGGCGCCGGGTCGCCGCTGCGCACCATGACGGCGGTACCCCACCAGCGCGGCGACGCGGTGGCCGAGCCACCGCGCCGCCGGGTCGAGCTCACCGAGCGGGAGTTGCAGGTGCTCCGCGGTATGGCGGACGGCAAGAGCAACGCCGAGATCGGTCGGGATCTGTACGTCTCCGAGGACACGGTCAAGACCCATGCCCGGCGGCTGTTCCGCAAGCTGGGTGCCCGGGACCGGGCGCACGCGGTGGCCTCGGCGTTCCGCGCTGGTCTGGTGAGCTGACCGGTCCTGGCATGCGGGGCCGGTACCCCCGGGTCGGCGCCGCTAAACCGGGCGGCCGGTGCGGATCACCGCGCCCGCCCGGGGCCGCCCCGGACGGGGTACGGGTGCCCGCCGACGGGCGCCCGGGGGCGGGTCAGCGCTCGCTGTCGTCGGTGGCGTCGGCCAGCGCGTCGTGCACCCCGTCGGCGTAGCCGCGGGCGTACTCCCAGGTCACGTAGTGATCGGGATCCGGGTCGTAGGCCGGCTCATGCACCCGCGGCCGGCCCGAGGTCAGCAGGTGGCGGAGGTTCGCGCGCAGCAGGTCCCAGTCGAAGTAGTGCGGCTCGTGGCAGTCCTCGCACTCGATCACGAGCCCGCGGATGCCGATCGGGGTCAGTAGCGCCTGGTAGATCTCCAGGTCCGCGAGATCCTCCAGCACGTCCTGCCGCTCGGCCTCGGTCAACGGTTCGCCGTCCTCGGTCGCGTCGAGGTCGGCGCTGGGGTCACCGGGATCACCGGCGAACGGGTCGATGGGCTCGTCCTGCACCCTTTCACCGTAGCCCCGAACAAGGCCGTATGCCGGCCCCCACACCGGTTCGCGGGACCGGCGTGCCGGGCCGCACGCCACAGCGCTGGTATGCGCCGCCGGAGGGTCGGCGGTCCGGTGGGTACGATGAATGCACCCGCCCGCCGACTTCAGAGCTGGGGAATTACTCCATGGATCTTGACAGCCGTTCGTTGCCGCTCGGGTTGACCTTCGATGACGTGCTCCTACTGCCCGCCGAATCCGAGGTCGTGCCCAGTGCGGTCGACACCTCGACGCAGCTCACCCGCAACGTCCGGCTCCACATACCACTGGTCTCCAGCGCCATGGACACGGTCACCGAGGCCCGCATGGCGATCGCCATGGCGCGGCACGGTGGCATCGGCGTGCTGCACCGCAACCTCTCCATCGAGGACCAGGCGCAGCAGGTCGACCTCGTCAAGCGCTCCGAGGCCGGCATGGTCACCAACCCGATCACCTGCTCGCCCGACGACACCGTCGGCGAGGTCGACGCGCTCTGCGGCCGGTACCGCATCTCCGGCGTGCCGGTGACCGACGCGGAGGGGGCGCTGGTCGGCATCGTCACCAACCGGGACATGCGCTTCGTCACCGACAAGACCGTGCGCGTGCGTGACGTCATGACCAAGATGCCGCTGGTCACCGCCCAGGTAGGGGTGGACAAGGAGACCGCGCTCGGGTTGCTGCGTCAGCACAAGGTGGAGAAGCTGCCGATCGTCGACGCCGCCGGCAAGCTGCGCGGTCTGATCACGGTCAAGGACTTCGCCAAGAGCGAACAGTTCCCGAACGCGACCAAGGACCCGGTGGGTCGGCTGCGGGTCGCCGCCGGGATCGGCGTCGGCGAGGAGTCGTACAAGCGGGCCCGCACCCTGATCGATGCCGGCGTCGACGTGCTGATGGTGGACACCGCCCATGGCCACAACAGCCAGGTGGTGGAGATGGTCTCCCGGCTCAAGCGTGAGGTGCCCGGCGTCGACGTGGTCGGCGGCAACGTCGCCACCTACGCCGGGGCGAAAGCGCTGGCCGAGGCCGGCGCGGACGCCGTGAAGGTCGGTGTCGGGCCGGGCTCGATCTGCACCACCCGGGTGGTCGCCGGCGTCGGCGTGCCCCAGGTCACCGCGATCATGGAGGCGGCGCGGGCCTGCCGGCCGCTCGGGGTGCCGGTCATCGGCGACGGCGGGATGCAGTACTCCGGCGACATCGCGAAGGCGATCGTCGCGGGCGCCGATACCGTGATGCTGGGCAGCCTGCTGGCCGGGTGCGAGGAGAGCCCCGGCGATCTGGTCTTCATCAATGGCAAGCAGTACAAGTCGTACCGGGGCATGGGCTCGCTCGGCGCGATGCAGTCGCGCGGGCAGCAGAAGTCCTACTCGAAGGACCGCTACTTCCAGGGCGACGTGCTCTCCGACGACAAGCTCGTACCCGAGGGCATCGAGGGCCAGGTGCCCTACCGCGGCCAGGTGTCGGCCGTCGCGTACCAGCTGGTCGGCGGTCTGCGCATGGCCATGGGCTACGTCGGCGCCCCGACCATCGACCAGATGCACGAACGCGGCCAGCTCATCCGGATCACCGCGGCGGGCTTGAAGGAGAGCCACCCGCACGACATCCAGATGACCGTCGAGGCCCCCAACTACTATTCCCGCTGATAATTTTGCGTCTAATTGGAGTTCACAGTGCGTGACTCGGTCGAGATCGGCCTGGGCAAGACCGCGCAGCGGGGGTACCACCTCGACGACATTGCCCTCGTGCCCACCCGGCGTACCCGCGACGTCGACGACGTCTCCACGACGTGGCAGCTCGACGCGTACCAGTTCAAGATCCCGTGCGTGGCGCACCCGTCCGACGCGACGATGAGCCCGGCCACGACGGTCGCGCTCGGCCGCCTCGGTGGCCTCGGCGTGCTCAACGTGGAGGGGCTGTGGTGCCGGTACTCCGACCCCACGCCGGTCCTCGAGGAGCTGGCCGGCCTGGACGAGGACGGCCCGACGACGCGGCGCCTGCAGGAGGTCTACTCCGAGCCGATCAAGCCTGAGCTGATCGTCGAGCGGGTCAAGCAGATCCGCGACGGCGGCGTGACGGTGGCGGTACGGGTGTCGCCGCAGCACACCCTGGCGCTCGCCCCGGTGATCCTGGACGCCGGCGTGGACATCCTGGTCATCCAGGGCACGCTGGTGTCGGCCGAGCACGTGTCGACCGTCGACGAGCCGCTCAACCTCAAGGAGTTCATCGCCGACCTGGACCTGCCGGTCGTCGTCGGCGGTTGCACCAACTACCAGACCGCGCTGCACCTGATGCGGACCGGCGCGGCGGGGGTGATCGTCGGCATCGGCGGGGACGAGTGGTCGACCACGGACCGGGTGCTCGGCATCCGGGTACCGATGGCGACCGCCATCGCGGACGCGGCCGCCGCCCGCCGGGACTACCTTGACGAGACCGGCGGCCGGTACGTGCACCTCATCGCAGACGGCGACCTGCACACCTCCGGTGACATCGCGAAGGCCATCGGCTGCGGGGCCGACGCGGTGATGCTCGGTGAGCCGCTGACCCGCTCGGAGAACGCACCGGCCGGTGGCGCCTGGTGGGTATCGGCCGCCAGCCACCCGAAGCTGCCGCGCGGCTCGTTCGGCGGCGCCGAGGAGCCGATGGGGACGCTGGAGCGGGTGCTGTTCGGCCCGTCCGACGACCCCGAGGGCGTGCTCAACCTGTTCGGCGGCCTGCGCCGGGCGATGGCCAAGTGCGGGTACCGCGACCTCAAGGAGTTCCAGAAGGTCGGCCTCGTCCTCGACCACTAGAACGGCGAAACGCACGCGAGCGCGGACACCCCGGTCGGGGATCCGCGCTCGCATGCGTTCGGCGTACGTCCGCGCGTGCGTTCGGCGTACGTCCGCGTGTGCGTTCGGCGTGCCTCGTAGATCTTGGAAGGTCAGGCGCCGATATCGGTGCCTGACCTTCCAAGATTGCCCCGGCTGGCGTCCTAGTCGAGGTACCGGTCGGCCTCCCGGCACACCGGCTGCGCCTCGGCCTGCTTCTTGGTCACGGTCGCCCGGTCACCGGCGTCCGCCGCCTGGCCGATCTCGATCAGCAGGGTGAAGCACTTGGAGATGACCTGCTTCTGGCGCTTCAACTCATCCGCCTGGTTCTTCGATCCGCTCAGGTCGGTCCTGGTCTTCGACAGGTCGTCGTTGGCGCGCTGAAGATCGCTGCGCAGCTTGTCGAGCTCGGTGTTGCGGGCCGCCAGCGTCGTGTCGCGCTGACTGATCGTCTTCTTGGCGCGGTCGTGCGCGCCCTTCTCGACCACGAACAGCACGCCCATGACGGCACTGGTCAGGAACAGCAGTGCCGCCACCACGGCGAGGACCGGTACGAGTGGCCCGCGCCTGGCCGCCGGCGCGGCGCCGGGTGCCACCGGACCGTCCGCACCGAGCGGCGCGGGCCCCGGCGGGTACGGCTGGCCCCAGGCGGGGACCGGCTGCGGGTACGGGGTGCCGGAGACGGGGGCGGTGGGGTACGGGGTGCCGGAGACGGGGGCGGTGGGGTACGGGGCGCCGAAGGTCGGCGCGCCACCGGCCGGCGAGAAGGCCATGGTGGGCTCGGCGGGTGTACCGGGTGTACCGGGCGTTTCCGGTGCGACCGATGCGGGGGCTGGCTGCGGTGCGACCGGGGTGATCGGGGCGGTGGGGGCTTCCGGCGCGACCGGGGTCGGCGTCTCCGCCTCGACCGCCGGTGCGGCGGCCGGCTGCGGCGCCGGTGCGGCCTGGGTCGGGTCGGCCGCCCAGCCGTACCCGGCCGGCGCCGGCGGCTGCACGCCGGGCTGCCCGGCGATCGCGACGGTCGGCTCGGCCTGGTCGGGGCTACTCGGGTTGAACTGGTTCTCCGCGTCGGGAGTACCGCCGGGGTGGTTCATCAGTCCTCCAGGTTCCCGCCGGGGGTGGTCCACCGGGGGTTACGGGTGGGGTCGAAGGGGTGGGATGGCGCGCCGGTCACTGCCCGCGACGCCGGAGGTCCCGCGGCGCTGGAAACCAGCGACCGCCGGAGGCTCAGCAGATGGCGAACGCGTCGCAGGCGACCGCGATCGGGATGGCGAGGCCGATCCCTTCGGCCTTGCTGGCCTTCGCGGTGGCGACCCCGACGACCTGCTTCTGCGCGTTGACGACCGGGCCACCGGAGTTGCCGGGGTTGATCGGCGCGTCGAACTGCAGGACCGGGCCGTCGGCGTTGGTACGCAGTGCGCTGACGACACCGGTGGTGACGGTGTCTTCGAGGCCGAGCGGGGCGCCGATCACGACGATCGGCTGGCCGGGTGCGGCGGCCGCCTTCGCCGGTTGCAGTCGGGTGAACTTCTCCGTGGTGTGCAGCAGCGCGATGTCCTTGCCGCCGTCGCCCACCTTCACGATCTTTGCGGTGTACCGCTTGTTGTCGCGTTCGAGCGCTACCTCGCGGACGCCGCTGTTGTACACGTCTTCCACCACGTGGAAGTTGGTCAGCAGGTCCGTACCGCCCCCGGCGGGCTCCTTGCCGATCGTGAAGGCCGTACCCGAGAAGTCGCCGGCCAGGACCCGGAACACGCTCGGGGTGACATCGGCCGCGACGGCTGCCGCGTCGAGTGACCGGCCGGCCTGCCGCTCCAGCTCCTTGACCCGGCCGTCCAGGGCCTGGACCCGGGCGTCGCTCGCGGCGCGGGCGCGCGCCGCCGTCTTCTTGGCGGCGTCCGCGCGCTGGTCGAACCGGACCAGGGCGACGGTCTGGCCGGCGACGACCACCACCAGCAGCCCGATGAGCCCGAACACGACGGCCGTGAGGCGACCGCGCCGGGCGGGTGCGGCGGGAACCGTGGTGCCGAACGGCGGAATGGGTGGTGCGGTATGGCTCAGCGGCACGGCTGGCGCGGCGTTACCGGCTGGCGCGGTGTGACCGGCTGGCGCGGTGTGACCGGCTGGCGTGGTGTTACCCGACGGCACGGGGTAGCCGGCTGGCGGGTTCACCGGGGACGGGCCGGTCGTCGGGTCGTACCCTGCCGTCATCCTCTGCGTCCCCCCGGGGAAGACCCGACCGCCGTCGGTGTGTATCTGCACGGGTCCGCCGGCCGGTGGACCCGGCGGGCGGCAGGAGCACGCTACCGACGGAGATCAAAATCCGTGTCACCTTTACGGGCGGACTTCGACCCTCTTTCATCGATTGAGGTCGCACTATGCGCGGCTATGGGGCATTTGGGGGTCGTACCCTCGGCGAGGTGTGACCAACCGCACGCTCAGCGCGGCAGGGCCTGCTGGAGTTCGGCGCGCAGCGCCGGGGTGAGCATCTCGCCGGCCTGCTTGGCCAGCCGGGCCATCTCGTAGCCGACGACGCCGATGTCGGCCTCCTTCGCCGCGAGTGTCGCGAGGATCGAACCGTCCCGGATGGACATCACCAGGAAGTACCCGCGCCCCATCTCCACGACCGTCTGGCGGACCTCGTCGCCGTCGAAGATGGCCGCCGCACCGCTGGTGACGCTGACCAACCCGGACGTCACGGCCGCCAACTGGTCGGCGCTGTCGCGGGGCAGGTGGTCGGAGACGGCGACCAGCAGCCCGTCCGAGGAGACGACCACGGCGTGCGCCACGCCGGGTACCCGCTCGGTGAAGGCGTTGATCAGCCAGTTGATATCCCTGGCTTGCTGGCTAAGGCTCACGCGGGGCTCCTCGACAATCCACTGCGGACGATCACGCTACTGTCCGGCCTCTCCGTTCTCCTCGGCCGTGGCACGTTGCACGCCATCGTAGAACCGGGAGAGCACGCTGCTGACCGCCGACGGGTCGGGTTCGTACGCCGGCCGCGCCGGCTCCTCGGCCGGACTCTGGGCGGGTACCGAAGTCCGGCCGGGCAGCTGCGCCATCGGCATCCGGACAGGCAACCCCGCGGCGCTGGTTCCGGCGCTGACCGGTTGGGCCGGTACTCCGGCCGCCGGCCGGCTCGCCGTGGGCACCGGGGCGGTCCGCGACCACCACCGGCTCGGCTCGGGGTTCGCGCCGCTGACGGCGCCGAGGACGTCCTCGGCGCGGGTCGGGGTGGACCGGCGCGGCAGCGTGCCGCCGGAGCGGCGGGTGCCGGCCGCCGCCGGTTCGGGCGCGGGCCGCCGGGCCGCGGGCACGGCCGTCCCGGACGCGGCCACCGCGGGCACGGTCGCCCCGGACGCGGCCACCGCGGGCACGGTCGCCCCGGACGCGGCCACCGTGGACACGGTCGCCCCGGACGCGGCCACCGCGGGCACGGTCGCCCCGGACGCGGCCACCGCGGGCACGAGGTGGTCGTCGCCGGTCGCGTGCGGGGCCACGGCGCGCGCGACCACCCGCCCGAGCGCGGCGGTGTTGCCCGCCACGGTGACGACCGGTACCCCGGCCGGTGGAGCGGGGTCACCGGAGGCGACCAGCACCGGTGGGCGGGTACCCGCGCCGGCCCGGCGTTCCACGGTCCCGGTGCCGTCCCCGCCGGTGCGGGGCGCCGCGGCCGCGGTGCCGTCCGCGGTGGCCGGGCGGGCCCCGTACCGGCCGGTCGCCCGGTGTACCGGTGGCACCGCCAGCAACCGCGGTGGCAGCGTGACCAGGGCCCGTACCCCGCGCTCGTCGCTTTCCAGCCGCACCGTGATGTCGTGGCGGGCGGCGAGGTTGGCGACCACCAGCAGGCCCATCCGCTCCGAGGTCGCGACGTCGAGCGCCGACGCCGTGGCCAGCCGCTGGTTGGCCGCGTCGACGGTGGCCGGCGACATGCCGAGGCCCCGGTCGGTGATGGTCACGGTGGCGTCGCCGGTGCCCTCGCGGCGCACCCCGGTCACCTGGACCTCCGAGTCCGGCGGCGAGAACATGGTGGCGTTCTCCAGCAGCTCGGCCAGCAGGTGTACCAGGTCCGCGACGGCGTGGCCGACCACGTGCAGATCGTCGGAGACGTGGTGGCGAATCCGGTGGTATTGATCGATCTCGGCCATCGCGGCGAGGACGACCGCCGGCAGCGCCACCGGCTCCGGCCACCGGCGGCTGTTGTCCGCCCCGGCGAGGACGAGCAGGTTCTCGTCGTTCCGCCGCATGCGGGTGGCGAGGTGGTCGAGGCGGAACAGGTTCGCCAGCTGGTCCGGATCGGTCTCGGCGGACTCCAGGTCGTCGAGCAGTTGCAGCTGCCGCTCGACCAGGGTCTGGCTGCGGCGGGCCAGGTTGACGAACATCGCGTCGACGGCCTGGCGCATCGTCGCCTGCTCCACGGCCAGCCGGACCGCGCTGCGGTGTACCGCGGTGAACGCGTTGGCCACCTCGCCGATCTCGTCGGCCGTGTCCACCGACGCGATGGCGACGTCGATGGCGGGCGGCCCGGTGGTGGTACGCAGGCGCTCGATCGCCTGTGGCAGGCGGTGCTCGGCCACGTCGAGCGCCTGTTCGCGCAGCCGGCGCAGGGACATCGCCATGGACCGCCCGATGCCCCACGAGGTGAACAGCGCGACGAGGAGGATGGCGATGATCAGCGCGGTGGCCGACAGCGTGCTGCGCCACTGGGACCGGCTGCGGGCGTCGGCGACCGCCACGGCGGAGTCGAGCATCCGGGTCTCGACCAGCCGGATCAGCTCGATCTCGTTGGTACTGGCCTGCCACCACTGCTGGGCGTCGATGGTGGGCCGGCCCGCGCGGGCATCCGTGACCGCCCGGTCGGCGAGCCGCTCGGCGTTGCGGACGGCCTGCCCGTGCACCAGGGTGTCGTAGACGGCCAGCTGAGGGCCGGGCGCGTCGGCGCGGAACTGGTCGAGCACCGTCTGCCGTTGCGCCGACAGTTGCGTGAGTACCTGGAACTGCTGCTCGTCGGGTTGCCCGGTGATGAGCAGCGCGTACAGGCGGCCCCGGGCCTGGTCGCTGAGCTCCTTGGTGTGCGCCAGGGCGGTCACGGCGCGTACCTCCTGGCTCAGCTGGTCACCGCCCGCGCCCGCCCCGGCCGGTGACGGCAGCAGCGCGAGCAGATCGGAGATGCTGCGGGTGTACGCGTCGAAGGCGGCCTGCCGGCGCAGCCAGCCGCCCTGCACCCCACCCCGTACCCGTTCCAGTGCCTGCATGGTGGTGTTCGTGCGGTCGTACAGCTCACGCACGCCCGGGTCGGCCAGCAGCGGTCGGGCCGTCTCGCGCAGGGCCTGCGCCGCCCGGTCGACGTTGGCCTGTTCCGGGGCGAGCGTGGTGGTGATGTGGCCGCGGTCCCCGGCGGTCGGGTTGACCTGGGCCACCACCTCGCCGAGCACACCCGCGGTGCGGTCACGCTCGCGTTGCAGTTCGTGGACGAGCGCGGTGACCTGCCTGGCCAGCCGCACCTGCCGGGAGTACCCCTGCAGGGCCGAAGCCTGCTGGACCGAGGTGCTGGCCTGGAACCCGGCGACGGACACGAACGCCATGGCGGGGATGGTCAGGACGGCACCGAGCTTCGTGCGCACCTTCCAGTCCCGTACCCGCAGCAGGCGCGACCAGCGGCGGCGCCCGGGCGGGCCCGCGGCCGGGTCCTGCGGGGCACCGGTGGCCGCGGGGGACGGCGGCGGTGCGGGTACCGACACTGCGTCTACACCCTTCGTGTCGGAGCTGGGCCGATGATTCGTGGTGCGCGTGGCGTCCGTCGAACGCGGGGCGCCCATCGAACCGTGTCCTCGATGGAACGCGTCGAACACGCGGCGTCCATCAAACCAGCAGCGGCTGACCAGTCAATCGTCGAGCCGGTCACAAAAATGCCCACCGGCCGGTGGGTTTGATCGATGCCGGTTGACCAGGAAGGATACGGCCGCCGATATCAGCAGGGAGGAAGGAGCACGCGTGTTCGCGCCCCGACGAGCGGCACTGGCGTCCGCCGTCGCGCTGGTAGCCGGCGCACCCGTGCTCACCGGCTGCACCATCACCACGTCGGCGACGCCGCGGGTGCCGGGCAGCGTCGTGATCGGACTGCTGGCCCCGACCAACGACGGTACGGCCGTGGCCAGCCGCCCGGCGGTACAGGGCGCGCGGCTCGCCGTGGACGTCGTCAACGTCGCGTACCCCGGGCTTCCGCTCCCGCTCGGCGCCTCCGCCGGCCTGGCCCGGGGTAGCCGGATCTCGCTCGTGGTCGCCGACACCAAGGGTGACGGGGAGACCGGCGGGCAGGCCACCGACTCGCTGGTACGGCAGGCGCACCCGGCCGGCATCGTGGTGGCCGACTCCGCCGACGTGGTCAGGACCGTCAGCCGGCACACCGAGGACGCCCTGGTGCCGCTCGTCGACGCCGCTGCGTCCGCGGACTACCTGGCCGAGTTGGGGCACGAGTGGTACTTCCGGATCGGCCCGTCCGACCGGATGATGCTGGCGACGGCGCTGGCCGCGGTGCGGCAGGGCACGCCGGCGGCCCGCCGGGTCGTGGTGCTCGACGGCGCGGGCGGCCAGGTCCTCGGCGGTGCCCCGGACCTGCCGGACCTGGCCCAGGCGCGGGGCTTCGCGGTGGTGGCCCGGCTGCCCCTCGGCGTGGCCGGCGCCGGTGCGGCGGAGCTGGCCGACAGGGTGGGCGCGCAGCGGCCGGACGCGGTCGTCGCGCTCGCCGGTACCGCCGCGGAGGCGGCCGCGGCCGGCGAGGTGGCGCAGCGGCTGAAGGGCGTCCCGGTGGTCGCGCTGGGCCCGGGTATCAACGGCGCCGGCGCGGACCTGCGGGGAGTCCTGTGCGCTACCGGCTGGTCGGCGGACTTCACCAGCCGCAACCCGGTCGCGCGGGCCGTCGGCGAGCTGTACCGGCAGCGCTACGGCGCACCGATGAACGAGGCGGCCGCGAACGCGTTCACCTCCGTGCTGACCCTGGCCGTGGCCGTCGACAAGGTCGGTACGACCGACACCACCGCCGTCCGGGCCGCGCTGCGGCAGGTCGACCTGTCCGCCACCGAGATCATCAATCCCTGGGACGGCGTCCGGTTCGACACCGACGGGCAGAACCCGCTGGCCGGCAGCGTGGTCGAGCAGTGGGTCGGCGACGGCCCGCGGATCGCGTACCCGCGTGAACTGGCACCGCGGGGAGCGCAGTGATCGCCCGGCGGGTGGTCGCCGCGGTCACCGCCGTGGGGCTGCTGGTCGCCGGCTGTGCCACCCCGGGAGGCGGCGGCGCGGCAGGCGGCGCGGCCCCGTCCCGCGACGCCGGCGACCTGTCCGGGGTCTGTCCGGCGACGGTCGTGGTGCAGTTGCCGTGGACCCCGCAGGCCGAGTACGGCGGGCTCTACCACCTGGTCGGGCCCGACCCCGCGATCGACCCGGCCCGCCGTAGCGTCGCCGGGGCGCTGGTGTCGGCCGGCCGCGACACCGGGGTGCGCATCGAGCTGCGGTCCGGCGGCCCGACCACGGGCATCGAGAGCGTGGTGGCCCGGATGTACGCCGACCCGTCCGTCATGCTGGGGGAGGTCTCCACCGACGACGCCATCGCGCTGTCCGCGCGGCAGCCGGTGGTCGCGGTGCTGGCCCCGCTGGACAAGGCGCCGTACATGATCCAGTGGGATCCCCGGCAGCACCCGGAGTTCCACTCGATCGCCGATGTCGGCATGTCGAGCACCACGGTGTCGTACGTCGGCGGTGCCACGTACATGGAGGTCCTCGTCGGCTCCGGGGTGCTGCGCCGTGACCAGGTCGACGGCTCGTACGACGGTTCCCCGGCGCGCTGGCTGGCCAGCGGTGGCCGGATCGCGCAGCAGGGCTTCGCCACGAGCGAGCCGTACCTGTACGAGAAGATCCTTCCGCAGTGGAAGCGGCGGGTGGAGTTCCAGCTCATCCACGACGCGGGCTACCCGATCTATCCGGAGGCGCTGGTTGTGCGCACCGACCGCCGAGCCGAGCACGCGGCCTGTCTGAAGCGGCTGGTGCCGGTGATCCAGCGGTCCCAGGTCGAGTTCGTCAAGGACCCGGACGCCACCATCGACCTGATCGTGCGGGCCAACGAGGCGTTCGGAGGCCCGACGTACCCGGCCGAGCTGGCCCGGTACTCCGTCGCGCAGCAGGTCAAGCTCGGCATCGTCGGCAACGGCGCGAACACCACGCTGGGCGACTTCGCCGCCGACCGGGTACAGAAGGTCATCGACGTGGTGACGCCGGCCTTCGCCGGACAGCGCCGCGAGGTGAAGCCGGGGCTGACCGTCGCTGACCTGTGTACGAACGAGTTCGTCGACGCCTCGATCGGGCTCCGGTAGCGCCCTCGGCCGGGGCGTGCGGTGGCGACTCCCGATCGAACGTTCACGATCTTGGGGGAGATCCCCGGTGGAGGTCTTCCCAAATCCTTACTCGTGAGTAACCATGTGGCATGCGGTACGACGTGGTGATCATCGGCTCCGGCTTCGGCGGCAGCGTGTCCGCGTTGCGCCTGGTCGAGAAGGGGTACAAGGTCGCCGTCCTGGAGGCCGGTCGGCGGTTCGCCGACGACGAGTTCCCGAAGACGTCGTGGCGTTCCAGGAAGTTCCTGTGGGCCCCGGCGCTCGGCTGCTACGGCATCCAGCGCATCAACCTGCTGCGCGACGTCCTCGTACTGTCCGGGGCCGGCGTCGGCGGTGGCTCGCTGGTCTACGCCAACACGCTGTACCGGCCGCTGCCCCCGTTCTACGCCGACCCGCAGTGGGCCGGCATCACCGACTGGGAGTCCGAGCTCGCGCCCCACTACGACCAGGCCGAGCGGATGCTCGGCGTGGTCACCTACCACCGGATGACCCGGGCCGACGAGGTGATGAAGCGGGTGGCCGCCCGGATGGGCGTGGCGGACACGTTCCACCCGACCCCGGTCGGCGTGTACTTCGGACAGTCCGGCGTGGACCCGTACTTCGGCGGCGTCGGGCCGGTCCGCAACTCCTGCACCCACTGCGGCGCCTGCATGACCGGGTGCCGGGTCAACGCCAAGAACACCCTGGTCAAGAACTACCTGTACCTGGCGGAGCGGGCGGGCGCCGAGGTGCACCCGCTGACCACCGTCGACGTGGTGCGGCCCGCCTCGCAGGGCGGTGGCTACGTCATCACGGCGCACCGGACCGGGCGGTCGTGGAAGCGCCGCACCTTCGAGGCCGACCAGGTGATCTTCGCGGCCGGTGCGCTCGGCACCCAGCGGGTCCTGCACCGGTCCAGGGCGGCCGGTGCGCTGCCGAACCTGTCGCCGCGGCTGGGCGCCCTGACCCGGACCAACTCCGAGGCGATCCTGGGCGCGCGGACCTTCCGCAAGGACGCCGACTACACCGACGGCGTCGCGATCACCAGTTCGTTCCACCCCGACGCGAGCACCCACATCGAGCCGGTCCGCTACGGCAAGGGCTCCAACGCGATGGGCCTGCTGCAGACCGTGCTCACCGACGGCGGGCCGCACCGGATGCTGCGCTGGTGGGGCGTGTTCTTCCAGCACCCGATCAAGCACCTGCGGGCGCTGTCGGTGCGCAGATGGTCGGAGAAGACGGTCATCGCTCTGGTCATGCAGTCGCTGGACAACTCGCTGCAGACCCACTACAAGCGGGGCTGGCTGGGGCGCCGGCGGCTGACTACTACCCAGGGGTCGACCGGTCTGGGTCGCGGCGTGGCGCTGGACACGCCGAGCCAGACTGGTCGAGGTGCGCCCAACCCGACCTGGATCCCGGCCGGCAACCAGGCCGCGCGGCTGCTCGCCGAGGAGATCGACGGCGTGCCCGGTGGCTCCTGGGGTGAGGTGTTCAACATCCCGATGACCGCGCACATCCTGGGCGGCGCGCCGATCGGCGCCGACGCGTCGAAGGGCGTGATCGACCCGTACCACCGGGTCTTCGGCCACCCCGGCCTGCACGTCGTCGACGGGGCGGCGGTCAGCGCCAACCTGGGCGTGAACCCGTCGCTGACGATCACCGCGCAGGCCGAGCGCGCGATGTCGATGTGGCCCAACAGGGGCGACGCCGACCCCCGGCCGCCACTGGGATCGGAGTACCGGCCGGTCGACGCGGTCGCGCCCCGGCAGCCGGCCGTGCCGGCGACCGCGCCCGCCGCGCTGCGCCCGACCTCTTAACGATCTTGGGCACGGGTGCCGACCGGGGACGGCACACGTGTCCAAGATCCGGGAGAGTTCACCCCGGGTAATCCGCCCGAAACTCACCCGAAATCCCCCGACGACAGGGTGAAGGGGAGTCTCGCCGATCCACCCCGGAGGCACCGGTGGATCCCTATCCCGGCTGGCTGAACCCGGGCGACAACGCCTGGCAGTTGGTGGCCGCCACGCTCGTCGGCCTCATGAGCATCCCGGGCCTGGCGCTGCTGTACGGCGGGCTGGTGCAGCGCAAGTGGGTCGTCAACACGATGCTCATGGCGTTCACCGGATTCGCGCTGGTCCTCGTCGCCTGGGTGCTCTACGAGTTCAGCATGGCGTTCGGGCGGCCACTGCGCCTGGGCCCCGGCATCCTGGGCGGCTTCGTCGGCGTACCGCACCCGATCCTCGATTCCGGGTCGCTGCAGGGGAGAGCCCGGATCCCGCTGCTCGACGGCGCGATGCCCGACTTCCGGTACCCCAGAGCGACCCTGGCCTACTTCCACTTCGCGTTCGCCGCGATCACCCCGCTGCTGTTCCTGGGCTCGGTACTCGGCCGGATGAGCTTCAAAGCCTGGCTCGCGTTCGTGCCGCTGTGGTCGGGCCTGGTGTACTCGGTCAACGCCTTCCTGCTCTGGGGCGGCGGTTGGTGGGGGCACGCCGGTGCGCTGGACTACAGCGGCGGGTACGTCATCCACCTGGCCGCCGGCACGACCGGCTTCACCGCGGCGGCGGTGATCGGTCCCCGCCTGGCCCGCGACCGGGCCCGTCCGCTGCCCAACAACCTGCCCATGGTGGCGGCCGGCGCCGGCATCCTCTGGCTGGGCTGGAACGGCTTCAACGGCGGCGACATGTACTTCGGTGGCGCGAACGCGGCGGCGGCGGTCCTCAACACCAATCTCGCGGCCGCCGTGGCGCTGCTGACCTGGCTGCTTCTGGACATGTCGGCCGGACCGCAGCGCAAGCCCACCTTCCTGGGCGCCATCAACGGCATGATCACCGGCTTGGTGGCGATCACGCCGGCAGCCGGGTTCGTCAGTGGCTGGGGTGCGCTGCTGACCGGTGTCGTCGCGTCGGCCGTGGTGTGGCTGTCGTGGAACCGGTTGTCGCGGCTGGCCCTCTTCCGCCGGGTCGACGACACGCTCGGCGTGTTCCACACCCACGGCGTCGCGGGCCTGACCGGCGGTCTGCTGGTCGGCCTGCTGGCAGACCCCGCCATGGCGGTGTATCTCAAGCCGGACGGGTCGAGCGCGGTCGCCGCGGCCGGCCTGATCTACGGGCACCCCCGGCAACTGGCGCTCCAGGCGGGCGCCGCGGTCACGGTCATCGTGTGGGACGCCGCCCTGACGTTCGCCATCCTCAAGCTGATCGGGCGGGTCGTGCCGCTGCGCCTGCCCGACGACGTCCTCGACACCGGCGACCTGGGCGTACACGACGAGGAGGCGTACCCGTCCGAGCCGGCGACGCCGGCGCCGCAGGCGCCTGCGGCGCCGGTGCCGCGGGCTCGGACCAGCGCCCAGACCGTGATCCTGAAGAGTTCACGCGGTCAGGGCCCCACGAAGTCCCCAGGATCATGACGGATTTCAGGTGCACCTGCGGCGCCGGATAGGCTCGGCGTCATGAGCACGCCGCCGCCGGTCCTCGTCGTCGACTTCGGAGCCCAGTACGCGCAGTTGATCGCCCGTCGGGTGCGCGAGGCCAACGTCTACTCCGAGTTGGTACCGCACTCGATGCCGGTGGAGCAGATGCTGGCCCGCAGGCCGTCCGCGATCATCCTGTCCGGCGGGCCGTCGAGCGTCTACGAGGAGGGCGCGCCGCAGGTCGACCCGGCCCTCTTCGACGCCGGGGTGCCGGTCTTCGGCATCTGCTACGGCTTCCAGGCGATGGCGCGCGCGCTCGGGGGTGAGGTGGCGCACACCGGCCGGCGCGAGTTCGGTGGCACGCCCCTCCACATCTCGGACCAGCCGGGCGTCCTGCTGGAGGGCCTGCCGGCCGAGCAGTCGGTGTGGATGAGCCACGGGGACAGCGTCTCGGCCGCGCCGCCCGGGTTCACCGTCACCGCCGGGTCGCCGGGCGCCCAGGTGGCCGCGTTCGAGAATCCGGACCGGCGGCTGGCCGGGGTGCAGTTCCACCCCGAGGTGGCGCACACCCCGCACGGCCAGGAGATCCTGCGCCGGTTCCTGACCGGCATCGCGGGCGTCGAGCCGACCTGGACCAACGAGGAGATCATCGACGAGCAGGTCCGGGCGATCCGCGCACAGGTCGGCGACAAGCAGGTGCTCTGTGCGCTGTCCGGTGGGGTCGACTCGGCGGTGGCCGCCGCGCTGGTCCACAAGGCGGTCGGCGACCAGCTCACCTGCGTCTTCGTCGACCACGGGCTGCTGCGGGCGGGCGAGGCCGAGCAGGTCGAGCAGGACTACGTCGCGGCCACCGGCATCAAGCTGAAGGTGGTCGACGCGGCGGACCGGTTCCTCGGCGCGCTCGCGGGCGTGACCGACCCGGAGCAGAAGCGCAAGATCGTCGGCCGCGAGTTCATCCGCGTCTTCGAACAGGCGGCCCGCGAGGTCGCGGCCGAGAACGACGTCGAGTTCCTGGTGCAGGGCACCCTGTACCCCGACGTGGTGGAGTCCGGCGGGGGCACCGGTACGGCCAACATCAAGTCCCACCACAACGTGGGTGGCCTGCCCGAGGACCTGACGTTCACGCTCATCGAGCCGCTGCGGACGCTGTTCAAGGACGAGGTGCGCGCGATCGGTGCCGCCCTCGGCCTGCCCGAGGAGATCGTCCAGCGGCACCCGTTCCCCGGCCCCGGCCTGTCCATCCGGATCATCGGCGAGGTCACCCGGGACCGCCTGGAGGTGCTGCGCGCCGCCGACAAGATCGCCCGCGAGGAGCTGACCGCCGCCGGGTTGGACCGGGCGATCTGGCAGGTACCGGTGGTCCTGCTGGCCGACGTGCGAAGCGTGGGGGTGCAGGGCGACGGGCGCACGTACGGGCACCCGATCGTGCTGCGGCCGGTGTCGAGCGAGGACGCCATGACGGCCGACTGGTCGCGACTGCCCTACGACGTGATCGCCCGGATCTCCACCCGGATCACCAACGAGGTGCCGGAGGTCAACCGGGTCGTCCTGGACGTCACCAGCAAACCTCCGGGCACCATCGAGTGGGAGTGATCCCACCCGCCGCGCCTCACGCGGCCGGTGGGGTGGTGGGCGCCGTCGTGGTCCAGGTGGTCGGCTGCTGCGGCGCCTCCGGCATCACCATCCACAGCACGGGGTACGCCAGCAGCGCGCCGCCGCCGGTGACGAAGGCGAGCACGACGAACAGCACCCGGACGATCGTCGGGTCCATCCGGGAGTAGTCGGCGATGCCGCCGCAGACGCCGGCGAGCATGCGGTCGGTACGGGAGCGGTAGAGCCTGCGGTACGCGTTCTCTGTCATGCCTCCACGATGCGGGGTGACCGGCCTGTTCCGCCTCGGGTGAGGCCCGGATTCGGGACCCTGATCAATCCCCGATACCGTCCCTGACCCTGCGGGTGAAGTCAGTGTCAGCAATCCGACAGTGTCACGGTCAGGTAACGTCTCTCGGCCAGAATTTCGCCGTGACGCCCGCTCTCGAACCTCTTCGCAAGATCGCGGCCTACGCCCTCTGTGTCGACCCCGCCGACCGGGTCCTCCTGGTCCGGGCGTCGCCCCGGTCGGGTACGCCAGGAGTCTGGTCGCTGCCCGGCGGCGCGGTCGACCACGGCGAGCACCCGCTCGACACCGTCGTGCGCGAGACCGCCGCGGAGACCGGCCTGTCGGTCACCGTGACGCGGCTGCGCGACGTCCTCGCCGACATGCGCGCGCTGCCCAGCCGCGGCATCGTGCTGCACACCGACCGGCTGCTGTACGAGGTGGCGATCCGCGGCGGCGCGCTGCGCGACCGGGTGGGCCAGCCCACCGACCTCGCCCGCTGGTTCACCCTCGGCGAGGCCGCGGCGCTGCCACTGCGCCCGTTCACGGCGACGGCCCTGGACCTGCCGCCGGCACCGGTCGACCTGCGGCCGGACGAGCCGCCGGAGGTGCCGTCGTTCTACGCGGTGCCCGGGCCGGACGGCCTGCACCGCGCCCAACGCTTCGCCGCGTACGCCGTGGCGACCGACCCGCAGGGGCGGGTGCTGCTGACCCGGGTGGCGCCGGGGTACCCGGGCGGTGGCAGCTGGCACCTGCCCGGCGGCGGCACCGACTACGGCGAGCAGCCCGGTGTGGCCCTGCTGCGGGAGCTGATCGAGGAGACCGGCCAGCGCGGCCACCTCGTCGAGCTGCTCGGTGTGGCCAGCCACCGGGACGCCGCCTCGCTCGGCCCCGAGGGGTACCCGATCGACTGGCACGGCGTGCGCGCGTTCTACCGGGTACGGGTGCCGCGGCCGACCCCGCCGAAGGTGCTGGACGTGGGCGGCTCCACCGACCAGGCCCGGTGGTTCGCGCCGGCCGAGCTCGCCGGCCTGCCCCGCACCGAGGTGACCGAGGAGGCACTGCACCGGGCCGGCCTGCTGGCCGGCGAGGCGCTGCACCGGTCGGCCTGACCTGACGGGTGAGCGCTGCACCGGTCGGCCTGACCTTGACGGGTGAGCGCGGCACTTCGCCCGTCCGATGTGACCGGTGAGGGCCGCACCGGTGTGATCCGACCTGCGGGTAGCGTCGGCCGCGTGGAGGAGACGGCGCGACAGCGGCGCATCGGCGCGTACGGCATCTGCACCGACGACGGGCTGGTCCTGCTGTGCCGGGCCGCACAGGCCGTGCTGGAGCTACCCGGCGGCGCCGTCGACCAGGGTGAGCACCCGGCCGACGCGGTGGTGCGCACGGTCGCGGCGCAGACCGGTCTGACGGTGGCCGTCACCGGGCTGCGCGACGCGGTCAGCGACGTCGTCCGGGGGCCTGCGGGGTGTACGCACAACGACCGGTTGCTGTTCGACGTCCGGGTGATCGGCGGTGCGGCGGCCGGACCGGTCGAGTGGGTCCCGGTGGCGGACGCGCCGGCCGTACCCTTGCAGGAGGTCGTCGGTGCGGCGCGGCCGCCGCGTTCGGTGCAGCGGTTCGGCGCGTACGGGCTGGTGACCGATCCGGCGGGGCGGGTGCTGCTGACGCAGATCGCTGCGGGCTACCCGGGTGCGGGGGAGTGGCATCTGCCGGGCGGCGGCACCGACTTCGGCGAGGCTCCCACCGCGGGCCTGCTGCGGGAGTTGGCCGAGGAGGCCGATCAGCGCGGCCGGATCACCGAGTTGTTGGGGCTGTCCAGCGGTCACAACCCGGCCGCGGTCGGGCCGGAGGGCTACCCGATCGACTGGCACGTGGTCCGGGTGCACTACCGGGTCGCGGTCGACGAGCCGTCACACCCCCGGGTGATCGAGGGCGCGGGCGGCTCGACGGCGCGGGCGGCCTGGTTCCGCCCCGGTGAGCTGGCTGATCTTCGTTTGACACTATCTGCAAAAAGGGTCATCGACGGCCATTTCTCCTCTTGACCGTGGACCGGCTCACATGCGGTCGGCGGCAGCGATGCTCGTCGCTACAATGGACGTTGGGTTAGCCATTTCGCTACTGAAAGTAGCGACTATTTATGCCGTTCGCCCCATTCGCGGCGCTTCGAGAAGAAAGATCTGGCGCTGGGCATCGCCAATCCTGGCTTCCGTATGCGATGGTGTAGGCCGCAAACCGCGCGGGTGGGAACCCCGTTCCTGCAGTGGAGGATTTAGGTGCCGAGAGCCCCTTGGCGTCGGCGTCGTACGACGGACAGCCCGCGTCCCGCGGGTCGCGGATGGGCCGGGCGGCTGCGCCGCAGCGGCTCGCTCGCCCGGCAGGTGCTTCTCGTCGGCCGTCCCGGCCAACGACACACCGAGTCGGTGTCCGGTGCGACGACGCTCATTTTGCCGGAGCACCGTGACCTCGACGGCCGCCGAGCCGGTCAGGTCCGGTTGCGTCGCCGTACGAGGGCGGTTCCGTCCGCGCCCTACGCCGCACCGACGAGCACGGTCGTCGTACCGGCCGCCCCCGCCGTGTCCGCGGAGTCTGTCACCGTGCCGTTGAAGCCGCCGACCGCGTCCGGCGCGGCGTCGTTGAACCCGCCGACCGCGTCCGGCGCGGCGCCGGCCGCCGAGGCCGGACCGACCGGGGGGCTGTCGATCCCGCTCCTGCCGGGCGACCCCACGCTGGCACGGCGGCTGCGCTTCGCCGCCGTCAACGCGTGCACCGTCAGCAGCCTGCTGCTCGGCATGTCGGCCATCTTCCTGGCGCTCAACGGTGGCTACGTGCGGTGGGCGGCGCTGTGTCTGATCGCCTGCGTCGTGTTCGACGGGCTCGACGGGGCGCTGGCCCGCAAGTTGGGGGTCGCCAGCCCGTTCGGCGCCCAGATGGACTCGCTGGCCGACATGTGCTCGTTCGGCATCGCGGCGCCGGTCGTCGTGTACGCCTGGCTCGCCGGTTCGGCGCCGGCGTGGCTGGCCATGCCGGCCTGCGCGCTGGTCGCCGTGTGTGCCGCGATCCGACTGGCCCGGTTCAACGTCTCGCCCAAGGACGGCCGGTTCTTCTGCGGCGTGCCGACGACCATGGTCGCGGCGGTGCTCGCCCTGGGCACGCTGATCGAGCCGCAACTGCCGCCGGCCGGCCGGCTCGGGGCGGTCGCCATGCTCGCCCTGGCGATGGTGTCGAGCTTCCCGTACGCGAAGTTGCCCCGGCTGCTGCGGCTTCCCCCGTGGCTGCTGGTCCTGCCGGCGGTGGGCGCGCTGATCGACTACCGGCTGACGTTCGCCGGGGTCGTGATGGCCTACCTGGTCAGTGGCCCGCTCGTCTGGCTGCGCCAGCGCACGGCGTAGTCACCACCGACGTCGTCACGTAACGAGGGCGCCCCTCCCCGGCACAGGCCGGGAGAGGGGCGCCCTCTTCGGTGTCCGGGGACGCCTACCGCCAGCGGGCGATCACCGTCACGCCACCTACCACCTTGTCGGCGGGGGCGACCTCCGGGACGGCCCGGTCGGCGGGCAGGTAGACGTCGGTCCGCGAGCCGAACCGGATCAGGCCGAACCGCTCGCCCCGGGCCAGCAGCGACCCGACCGGGGCCCGCTGCACGATCCGCCGGGCGATCAGCCCGGTCCGCTGGGCCACCACGACCCGCCCGTACGCGGTGTCGAGCACCGTGTACGCCGCGACGTTGTGCTCGGCGGCGGCCTTCATGGCGGCCGCGTACCCGCCGTCCTCGACGAAGTGCTCGACCACCCGGCCGGCCACCGGCGCGCGGTTGACGTGCACGTCCAGCACGGACAGGAAGACCGCGATCCGCAGGAACTCGCCGTCGCCGAAGCGCTCGTCATGCAGGCGCTCCACCGAGAGCACCTTGCCGTCGCTGGCCGCCACGACAGCCTTCGGGTCCTCCGGGGTCTCCCGCTGCGGATCCCGGAAGAACGCCGCGACCGGCGCCGCCGCCAGGGCCGGTACCAGCCAGAGCTTCGACTTGGGGCGGGCGGCCTTGGCCAGCGCGGCGAGGCCGAGCGCGATGCCGGCCGCCGCGACGCCGTTGGAGTCGATGTTCATGCCCCGGGTCAGCGCGACGCTGGAGGGCCGGTACGCCGGGAGTATCCGCTCGACCACCGCCTGGTCGGCGGCCGTGTAGCGCAGCCGGTGTACCCGGACCGGCGGCACGTTGCGTAGCACCAGGTCGTTGCCGACGCCGTACAGGGCGGCCTGCCGCTCGATCTCGTCGGCCGCGCCGCTCGGCAGCGTGGTCGCCGGTACGACCAGCGACAGGACGCCGCCCGAGTTCATGGTCTTGACCAGTTCCTCCAGCCGCGACCGGGTCTCCTCGGCCGTGCCGGACAGCGGCTCGGCCAGGATCACGATGTCGGCCGCGTCCACCTCGCCGAGCGACTCCACCACCCGGACCCGGTCCTCGACCCACCGGCCCTGGCCGGTCAGATGGGTGCGCAGCGCGGTGGCGGCGGACTGGTCGGCCGCCACCACGGTGAGCCGGTCGTCGGGCAGCAGCGCGTCGATCGCGGCCGCGAGGACCGACGAGGCGGCGTCGGCGCCGACCAGGAGTCCTGTCTTCGGGCCGCCGTGGCGGGCCAGTTCAGCGGCGAGCACCCGGGCGGCGCGCGCCCCGATCTGGATCGGGCGCCGTGACCCGCCGGGTACGGGGACTGCGGGGAACTGCGTCAAGGTCGGCTCCTGAATCGTGACCGACCGATCCGCACCCGTGACGGTGCGGATCGGCCTGGTTCATGGTCTCGCGGGCCAGCATATTCGCCCGATCGGCGGAGTGCCTGGTGACGATCGCTCAGCTCACTTTTTGCGGGGAGCGCCTCAGCGTAGGGGGCGACTCAGCTCACGTTCCGCGGGTCGTCCTCGTCGTACGCCGGGTCGGCGTCGTACGCCGGGGCGTCGTCGGTCCGGGACCGGCGACCGGGGTCCGACCGCAGCGCCCCGACCAGGCCGAGGACACCGAAGACGATCAGAGCGGCGGCCACCAGCCAGCCGAGCTGCGGCAGCGCGAGGTCGACGGTACGGCCGAAGAACCACCAGCCGACCGCGGCCAGGAACACGAGGCCGAAGGTGAGCGAGAGCCCGTCGGTACGGTGTGCCTTCATCGGTGTACCTCCAACTTGCCGAGGTCGACGGAGGCCGTGAGCCGCAGTTGGCCCCCGCCCGGGCCGTCGGCCCCGTTGTCATGGATCTCGTGGGTGCTCGTACCCAGTCCGCCCCAGCTCTGCCCCAGCACGTCGGCGCTGCCGGCGTCGACCTGGGCGGTGACGTCCACGTCCACGTTCGGGGGCAGGATGACCACCAGCTTGCCCGCGCTGGTGCGGACGGTCACGTCGGCGCTGCGGTCGCGGAAGTCGATCTGGGACAGGTCCAGCGTGGCGTCGCCGCCGTCGGTGCGGTAGGTGCTGTTCAGCTCCGACACGCTCGTCGGCGCCCAGCTCACGCTGGCCATGGAGCGTCCCGGGCGGCCGATGTGCCAGTTGCTGGCGGTCGCGACGATGGGCAACGCGACCAGCAGGACCATGCCGGGGAAGATCAGCCAGCGGGCCCGGCCCAGCCAGGCGCCGACGACCAGGCCGAGGCCGATGACGGCGAGCGGCACCGCGATGTACGCCGAGGCCGGGTACGACTCGCCGGCCACGTCGGTGACCACCAGCGCGCCGAGCGCGAGGCAGGTCAGCGACAGCACTACCCGACCCAGCCGGGACCGCTCGCGCGGCGGCTTCGGCGGCCGCGGCGGCGCGGGCGGCGCCAGGCCCGGGTACTGCGGTGGCGGCGGCGCGCCGTACCCCAGCGACTGGGCGTACGGGCTGCTGCTCGCGTACGGGCCGTGCGGCGCGAACGGCGGGCGGTACCCCGCCGGTGCCTCTCCGGTACCCGCCTCGGTGGCGGTACGTGCCGTCGGCGCACCGGTGCCCGCCGCGAACGACGTCGTCGCGCCCGCCGGCGGAAACGACATGGTGCTGCCCGCGGCCGGGAACGGCGTCGGCGCGCTCGGGAACGGTGTCGTCACGCCCGCCGGCGGAGCGAACGGCGCGCCCGCCGGCGGAGCGAACGGCGCACCGGGCGGTGGCGGTACCGGGCCGCCGGGCTGCGGCGGCGTGTTCGCCGGGCGCCCGAAGGTGGACCCGCCCCGCGACACGAGGGCGGCCGCGCCGAGGATGACCGCCGCGCCGAGCAGCGCCGTGCGGACGGAGTTGGAGAACGCGACACCGAACATGACGACGGCGAGCACCGCCAGGCCCAGGGCGAGCGGGGCCGAGGTGCTGGAGTGGCCGCGCCCGATGAGCGCCTCGGCGGCGGAGCCGGTGTCGCCCTCGGCCGGAATGAGCAGCCAGCCGAGAACGTAGATGAGCAGACCGACGCCCCCGAAGAGGATCAGGACCCCGAGCAGCACCCGCCACAGCACCGGGTCGGTGTTCGTGGCGCGGCCGATCGCGGCGGCGACCCCGGCGAACCAGCGCCCCTGTACCGGGCGGATCAGCCCGTACTTCGTGGCGAACGCCCCGCCGGTGGGCTGCGGCGGAGGGAAGAAGCTGCCCGACGGCGGCGGGAAACCCCCGCCCGGTGGCGGGAAGCCCCCGGAAGGCGGCGGGTACCCGCCCGGCGGCGTGCCACCGGCCTCGGCCGGCTCCGGCCGTGGCTCCCCGGCCTCGGCTGGCTCCGGCCGTGGTTCCCCGGCCTCGGCGTCGGCCCCGGTCCCGGCGCTGGTGTCGACCCTGGTCCGGTCGCTGACATCGGCCTCGGCGTCGGCACCTGCCGGGTGCCCGGCCGCGGGCTCGACCTTGGTGTCAGCGTCCGTGCCGGTTGCCACGTCTGCCGGGTGCCCGGCCGCGGTGCCGACCGAGGTCGCGGCCTCGTCACCGGCCGTCGGCCCGTCGGCCGGGCGGAGCGGGATGGTGTCGTCGGGTAACCGCCGGGTCTCGTCCTGTGGCTGCCGCGCCTCGGCGCCCTGCGGTGTTTCGTCCGGGCGTGGCGCGGTCGGCCCGTTCCCGGCAGGCTTGTCGGTCATGCCATCGATGGTGCCGCCGCCGGAGCCCCAGGTACCTCAGGAATCGACCCTGAGCCGACCCTGAGTTCCCGGGCCAGGGACGGATCCGGTGGTCACGACGGCCCGGCGCATGTGACCATCGACAGCGTCACCCCTTCCTGCCCTGCTCACGAGGATGTCGCCGATGACCACGCCCATCGAGGCCCGTCGCCTGTACCGGGTGACGGACGGCCGGGTCGCCGCCGGTGTGGCGGCGGGCATCGCGGCGCACCTCAACGCGTCCGTGACGCTGGTACGCATCGCGTTCGTCGTCCTCGCGAGCTTCAGCGGCCTGGGTGCGCTGCTGTACGCCGCCTTCTGGGCGGTCCTGCCGACCCAGCCCGGCGAGCGGACCAGTACCCGCAACCGCCGCCAGGTCGTACCGTTCGTCGCGCTCGGCGTCGGCATCCTGCTCGTCCAGGCGTTGTCCGGCACGGGTGGCGTGAAGTCGGTGATCGGCTGGCTGGTCGCGATCGTGGCGGTCGGCGTCGGCATCATCTGGCGGCAGGCCGACCCGAAGCGCCGGGAGCGCTGGACAGCCACCGTGCCGCAGGCCCCGTGGTTGGGCGCGGTCCTCGAAACGGACCGGCGCGGCCTGATGCTGCGGCTCGTCGGCGGAGGGGCGCTGGTGGTCGCCGGCATCATCGGTACCGTCGCGGTGGCCTCCGGCGCCGACCTGTCGGTGCTGGCCAACGGGTTGCTGTTCGCCGGCCTGGCGCTCGCCGGCGTCGGGCTCGCGCTGGCGCCGCTGCTGTGGCGGGTCTTCGGCCAGTTGCGGGCCGAGCGCGAGGCCCGCATCCGCGAGCAGGAGCGCGCCGACATCGCCGCGATGATCCACGACCAGGTGCTGCACACGCTCGCACTGATCCAGCGCAATGCCGGTGACACCAAGGCCGTGCTGCGGCTGGCCCGCGGCCAGGAGCGCACCCTGCGCGGCTGGCTGTACAAGTCGACCGCCTCGCCGGCCGAGCGCTTCGGCGCTGCCCTGGAGGAGGCCGCCGCGGAGGTCGAGGACACCTACACGGTCGCCGTCGAGGTGGTCATCGTCGGTGACCGGGACGTCGACGACCGGATCCGCGCGCTGGTGGCCGCCGCTCGGGAAGCGATGGTGAACGCCGGCAAGCATGCCGAAGTGTCCTCGGTGTCGTTGTACGCCGAGGTGGAACCGGATCAGGCCAGCGTCTTCGTGCGCGACCGCGGCGTCGGCTTCGATCCGGGAGCCGTCGACGACGACCGGCACGGCGTACGCGGGTCGATCATCGGGCGGATGAAGCGCCACGGCGGGCGGGCGGAGATCCGCAGCGAGCCGGGCGAGGGCACCGAGGTACGCCTGTTCATGCCGACTCCCGGATGGAGTCCGGTGGAGGAGAAGGAAAAGATCAGTGAGTGAGCGAAGCGAACGAACCGGTGGGCTCAGCCTGACCGAGCCTCATGCCGGCTGCGAACAGTCCGGCACGCGCAGCCGCGCGGGGCGGCCCGGACTGTTCGCCGAGCGCAGCGAGGTGGCGGCGTGAGCGAGCAGGCGCGCCTGAAGGTCTTCCTGGTCGACGACCACGCGATGTTCCGTGCCGGGGTGCGGGCCGAACTCGGCGTCCACGTCGACGTGGTGGGGGAGGCCGGTACCGTGGCCGAGGCCGTGACCAGGATCGCGCAGACCGGACCCGACGTGGTCCTGCTCGACGTGCACATGCCCGACGGGGGCGGTCGGGCGGTGCTGGAGGCGATGCGGCGTACCCATCCGCAGGTGCGGTTCCTCGCGTTGTCGGTCTCCGACGCCGCCGAGGACGTGATCGGCCTGATCCGGGCCGGCGCCCGTGGGTACGTGACGAAGACGATCTCCCCGGACGAGCTGGCCGCCGCGGTGCGCCGGGTGGCCGAGGGCGACGCGGTGTTCAGTCCCCGGCTGGCCGGGTTCGTGCTGGACGCCTTCTCGGCCCGGCCCGAGGCACAGCTCACCGACCCGGAGTTGGACCAGCTCACCAACCGTGAGCGCGAGGTGCTGCGGCTGCTGGCGCGCGGGTACGCGTACAAGGAGATCGCCAAGGAGCTGTACATCTCGATCAAGACGGTCGAGACGCACGTGTCGAACGTGCTGCGCAAGCTCCAGATGTCCAACCGGTACGAGCTGTCGCGCTGGGCCGCCGACCGGCGCCTCATCTGACCGCTTCGTAGATCTTGGACACGTAGCGGTGCCACGACGGGCCCACAGGTCCGTCACGTGTCCAAGATCCACAAGTCATTCGGTGCGGATGACGGTGAACGCCTCCGCCAGGCGCCCCTCCGGCAGCCCCAGCGTCCGTGCCATGGTCGCGTGCCGTTCGCGCAGCATCTCTTCGAACCCGTCGAGGTGACCGACCTGCGACACGTGCGCCCGGAGGGCGGCCAGCTTGCGGTCGAACGTGTTGGTGACGTCGACGGCGTGGTCGGGGGCGGGGCCACCCGAGTACCACACCTCCCGAACGGTCCAGGCCTGAAGTCCCTGGTCGGTCAGCAGGTCGCCGAACGCGAACGGGTTGCGTGAGTCCGGGTACACCGCGCAGGTGGTCGCCTCGCCGACGGCGAGGTGGTCGGGGTGGCTCGGCCCGGCGATCCGGTCCCAGCGGCGCAGCGGCGAGTTCGTGAGGATCCGGTCCGGTCGGAACCGCCGGATCGCCGCAGTGATGTCGCGCCGGAGCGCGATCGACGGCGTCACGGTGCCATCGGCGTACCCGTCGAGGAACTCCACCTGCTTGACCCCGACGCATGCCCCGGCGGCGCGCTGCTCCGCCTCGCGGAGGACCGGCATCCGCTCCCGTGGCGTGTCGTCGAAGCCGCCCGCGTCACCCCGGGTGACCAGCAGGTACGCCACGTCCAGGCCGTCGTCGACCCAGCGTGCGATGGTGCCGGCCGCGCCGAAGTCGACGTCGTCGGGGTGGGCGTGGACGCACAGTACGCGTGCGACGTCGGGCAGCGGCTGGGCGGAGGGCGGGAACGTCACGGCAACCGATGCTACGTCGGATCGGGCCGGTGTTCCGTCGGGCCGGGTGTGCCGTCGGGCCGGGTGTGCCGTCGGGCCGGTGTGCCGTCGGGTCGGGTGTGCCGTCGGGCCGGGTGTGCCGCCGGGCGGGGCCGCGCCCGCGGTTACAGCGGGCCGCGGCCGGCGCGCAGGATGAGCAGCGCGAGCTGGACGCCGTCGTCGCCGAGGACGGCGCGGAAGCGGTCGAGGATCTGGCGCTCCCGGGCGAGGACTAGGCGGGTACCGCCGGAGGCGACCCGGGTGCGGCCCACCTCCTGCGACAGGGCCGCCCGCTCCTGCCACAGGCGGATGATCGTCTCGTCGATCTCGTCGATGCGGTTGCGCAGTGACGAGATGTGCGCGTCAGGAGAGGCCGGTTCCGGCTCGGTGCTGGCTGCGGCGCTGTTGTTCGTTGCGTCCACGGTGATCGGTGCCATCTCTGTAGTCCCGTTCTCGGTAGGGCCTCGGGCTCGTCCCGGAACGGCAAACGCCCCGGGCTTGGGAACCCGGGGCGTCGTCAGGTCTTGGTTCAGGCGTGACCTACGGCTGCCGGATTCCCGGAGCCGTAAAAAAAGTAGTGGTGCGCCTGTGAAGTCACGTAGCCGAGTATGCCACAGGCGAACCCGGGCATGGGAAGGGTGACCACCAGGCGGGAACGCTTTCGTCCTCGGGGTCTGCGCGGCATGCGGGCGTCCGGACCCGCACCTCACCTGCTCCATCCAAGATCCGCGCTCCATGAGATCCGCGCTCCAAGATCCGCGCAATGTCGCAAACATTGCCGTTATCCCGGCGCGGGTAGCAGCAATGTTTGCGACATTGCGTGGATCTCGTGGAGTGGCGGGCGTCGCCCGGGGGGAATGCGCGGATCTTGCGGCGCTCGGACCTCGTGGGGAACGGTGTGGGGGTCGGCGGGCCTGTCGGGGCGGGGTTCGTCGTACCGGCGGCATAGACTCGCCGTGCGATGCACCCTCTCTTCGACATCCCCCAGGTCCCGGTCCAGGCCGACGCGTCCGCGTCGCATCCGCCGCACCGGAGTCCCAGCCGTGATCCACGGGATCTGCTCGACGGGCTCAACGAACCTCAGCGGGCGGCCGTGACCCACCGGGGGGCGCCGCTGCTCATCGTGGCCGGCGCGGGATCGGGCAAGACGAGGGTGCTCACCAACCGGATCGCCTACCTGCTGGCGGCCGGCGACGTGCACCCCGGTGAGATCCTCGCGATCACGTTCACCAACAAGGCCGCGGGGGAGATGAAGGAGCGGGTCGCCGCCCTGGTCGGCGGCCGCGCCCGGCTGATGTGGGTGTCGACGTTCCACTCCGCGTGCGTTCGGATCCTGCGCGCCGAGCACGAGCACGCCGGCCTCAAGAGCACGTTCTCGATCTACGATGCCGACGACTCCCGGCGGCTGATGACGCTGGTGGCCCGCGAGCTCGACCTGGACCCGAAACGGTTCCCGGCCCGGGGGCTGGCCGCGCAGGTGTCCAACCTGAAGAACGAGCTGGTCGACCCGGAGACGGCGGCGGCGAACGCGGCCGGCCCGCAGCAGCGCACGGTCGCCGAGGCGTACGCGTTGTACCAGCAGCGGCTGGGCGAGGCGCAGGCACTCGACTTCGACGACCTGATCATGCGGACGGTCCGGATGTTCCAGCAGCATCCGCTGGTGGCCGACGCTTACCGCCGGCGCTTCCGGCACGTGCTCGTCGACGAGTACCAGGACACCAACCACGCGCAGTACGTGCTGATCAAGGAGCTCGTGGGGGGGACCGGCGAGCTCTGTGTCGTCGGTGACGCCGACCAGTCGATCTACGCGTTCCGTGGCGCGACGATCCGCAACATCCTGGAGTTCGAGCGCGACTACCCGCAGGCGCGCACGATTCTGCTGGAGCAGAACTACCGCTCCACCCAGACCATCCTGTCGGCGGCCAACGCCGTCATCGACCGCAACACCGAACGCAAGCCGAAGCGGCTGTGGAGCGACGAGGGCACCGGGGAACAGATCGTCGGGTACGTCGCCGACACCGAGCACGCCGAGGCGGACTGGATCGCCCGCGAGATCGACCGGCTCTGCGACGACCACGGGTTCCGGCCGGCCGACGTCGCGGTCTTCTACCGCACCAACGCCCAGTCCCGCGTGTTCGAAGAGGTGTTCATCCGGTTCGGGCTGCCCTACAAGGTGGTCGGTGGGGTCCGCTTCTACGAGCGTAAGGAGGTCCGCGACGCGCTGGCCTACCTGCGGGCCGTGGCCAACCCCGACGACACGGTGAACATCCGGCGGATCCTCAACACGCCCCGGCGGGGGATCGGCGAGCGGGCCGAGGCGTGCGTGGAGGCGCTCGCGTCCCGCGAGCGGATCTCGTTCGGCGCCGCGCTGGCCCGGGTCGATGAGGCGATCGGCGTCTCCACCCGGGCGGCCAACTCCATCAAGGACTTCGTGGTGCTGCTGGAGAGCGCACGCGAGCTGGCCACGACCGCGCCGCCCGAGGAGATTCTGGAGGCGGTGCTCCAGCGCAGCGGGTACCTCGCCGAGCTGGAGGAGAGTCTCGACCCACAGGACGCCGGCCGGGTGGAGAACCTCCAGGAACTGGTGAGCGTCGCCCGCGAGTACACCGAACGCGCCGCCGCGGCCGAGGAGGAGGCCACGCTGGCCGGCTTCCTGGAGCAGGTGGCGCTCGTCGCCGACGCCGACGAGATCCCGTCGGGCGACCCCGACCACCAGGGCGTGGTCACGCTGATGACCCTGCACACCGCCAAGGGGCTGGAGTTTCCGGTCGTCTTCCTCACCGGCCTGGAGGACGGCGTCTTCCCGCACCTGCGTTCGCTCGGCGACAAGAAGGAGCTGGAGGAGGAGCGCCGGTTGGCGTACGTCGGCATCACCCGGGCCCGTAAGCGGCTGTACCTGTCGCGGGCGGTCACCCGGTCGGCGTGGGGCCAGCCGCAGTACAACCCGGCGTCGCGCTTCCTGGAGGAGCTGCCCGAGGACCTGGTGCGCTGGGAGCGCACCGAGGGGTCGTACACGAGCTGGTCCGGCGGTGGCGGGGTCGGCGGCCGGGCGGCGGCGCCCCCGCGGGAGCGCAACACCCGGTTCGTGGGTGGCACCCCGAAGGCGGCGCAGCTGGCGCAGCGGCTGGGCCTGGACGCGTCCAAGCTGTCGACGGCCAGCGAACTGAAGCAGGCCGACGTGCCGGCGCTCGCGGCCGGTGACCGCATCAACCACCAGCGGTACGGCCTGGGTCGGGTGATGGCCGTCGAGGGGTACGGCACGCGCGCACAGGCCCAGGTGGACTTCGGCGACCAGGTGATGTGGATCGTCCTGCGGCACGCGCCGATCGAGAAGCTGTGACGGGACCGATCGAGAAGCTGTGACGGGACCGGCCACGTTCCCGGTGGCGGTACCTGTGGCGTGCATCTCACCGCACAGCATGCCGGCGGGACGTGATCCGCGCCGCATTTCGGTCGGCGGCCCGCTCGGGGTACGTTTCGCCCGGGGGGCATCGGCGCCCCGTCGCGCGCACGACACGCAGCGCGAATGAACCGGAAAGGACGCGGGCACGATGAGCTCACGGATTCGGGTTGTTGTCGCCAAACCGGGCCTGGACGGTCACGACCGCGGGGCGAAGGTCGTCGCACGCGCGCTGCGTGATGCTGGTATGGAGGTCATCTACACCGGCCTGCACCAGACTCCCGAGCAGATCGTGGAGACCGCGATCCAGGAGGACGCCGACGCCGTCGGGCTGTCGGTGCTCTCGGGCGCGCACATGACGCTGTTCCGCAAGGTGGTCGAGCTGCTGGGCGAGCGCGGCGCGGACGACATCGTGGTCTTCGGCGGCGGCATCATCCCCGACGCGGACATCCCCGAGCTGGAGAAGCTGGGCGTCGCGAAGATCTTCACGCCCGGCGCCACCACTCAGTCCATCGTGGACTGGGTACGCGCGAACGTGGCGACCTCGGTGGTGTGAGCACCGGGGCCCCACCTGGCACGTGACCCGGCGCCGTGACCCCGGGCGGCGGCCCGGGTACCTGACCGGAAAAGGTGGGGGCCGGACGTACCCCTCACACGTCCGGCCCCTCATGCACGATGCCCCGCCGCCACCCCTCGACCGACAGGGCATCGGCCGTCTGCTCGCCGTACCGGGCTGATTTGCCCGTTTCGTACGCCGACATCACACTCAACGACGCGGTCGGCGGCCGGTTACGCCCGTCGTCGCCGACTTTTTCTTCCACTTTCGTGCGTCCGTCGTTCGTCCTTCGCTGGTACGTGGCCGATCGACCGCGCGACGGTGAAAACTGGTCCGCGGTGTGCGATCGAGCACAGGGCGTACCCGCTCGAACTATTGCGATACCACGCTCGCTAGGCTGCGCCGAAGGCGGCCACACCCGGCCGGCGAGATCACCAGAAGAGGTTGTTGTGGACCTGTACGAGTACCAGGGGCGCGAGCTGTTCGCCCGGCACGGGCTGCCGGTGCTGGACGGCGATGTCGCTACCACTCCGGATGAGGCCGCAGCCATCGCCGAGCGACTCGGTGTGCGCGCGGTTGTGAAGGCCCAGGTCAAGGTCGGAGGCCGGGGCAAGGCCGGCGGTGTCAAGCTGGCCGAGAACGCCGAGGAGCTGCGCGGGCACGCCGAGCGCATCCTCGGGATGGACATCAAGGGCCACACGGTCCACAAGGTCATGGTGACGACGACCGCGTCGATCGAGGAGGAGTACTACTTCTCGTACCTGCTCGACCGGGCCAACCGCACCTTCCTGTGCATCGCCAGCACCGCCGGCGGCATGGAGATCGAGCAGGTCGCGGAGGAGTCGCCGGAGAAGGTCGTCAAGTTCCCGATCGACGCGGGCAAGGGCGTCGACTCCGCGACCGCCCGCGAGATCGTGACGAAGGCCGCCTTCCCGGCCGAGGTCGCCGACCAGGTCACCGAGATCGCGGTCAAGCTGTGGCAGGCGTTCGTGGCCGAGGACGCCACGCTCGTCGAGGTCAACCCGCTGGCGAAGGTCGCCGGTGGACAGGTCCTGCTGCTCGACGCCAAGGTGACGCTGGACGAGAACGCCGACTTCCGGCACCCGGAGCGCGCCGAGTACGTGGACAAGTCGGCGGTCGACCCGCTGGAGCAGGCGGCCAAGGCCAAGAACCTCAACTACGTCAAGCTCGACGGTCAGGTCGGCATCATCGGCAACGGCGCCGGCCTGGTCATGTCGACCCTGGACGTCGTCGCCTACGCGGGCGAGGAGTTCGGCGGGGTCCGCCCGGCCAACTTCCTCGACATCGGCGGTGGCGCGAGCGCCCAGGTGATGGCCAACGGCCTGGAGATCGTGCTGTCCGACCCGGACGTGAAGAGCGTCTTCGTCAACGTCTTCGGTGGCATCACCGCCTGCGACGCCGTGGCCAACGGCATCGTGCAGGCGCTGGAGCTGCTGGGGCAGCGCGGTGAACAGGTGAGCAAGCCGCTGGTCGTACGGCTGGACGGCAACAACGCCGAGGAGGGTCGACGCATCCTCGACTCGGCGGCCAACCCGCTCATCGAGCGGGTGGACACGATGGACGGTGCGGCAAAGCGAGCGGCCGAACTGGCCGCGGCGGCAGGGAAGTGACCTGACAATGGCAATCTGGCTCACCAAAGAATCCAAGGTCATCGTCCAGGGCATGACCGGCTCCGAGGGCTCCAAGCACACCCGGCGCATGCTCGCCGCGGGTACGAACATCGTCGGCGGCACCAACCCGCGTAAGGCGGGCACGCAGGTCGACTTCGACGGTACCAAGGTGCCCGTCTTCGCGAACGTCGCCGAGGCGATGGCCGAGACCGGCGCGGACGTGTCCGTGCTGTTCGTGCCGCCGGCCGGCACCAGGAGCGCGGCGATCGAGGCGATCGACGCCGGTATCGGCCTCGCGGTCGTCATCACCGAGGGCGTCCCGGTGCACGACACCGCCGCCGTCTGGGCGCACGCCTGCGCCACCGGCAACCGGACCCGGATCATCGGCCCCAACTGCCCGGGCATCATCAGCCCCGGCAAGTCCAACGCCGGCATCATCCCCGCCGACATCACCGGCCCCGGCCGCATCGGCCTGGTCAGCAAGTCCGGCACGCTGACCTACCAGATGATGTACGAGCTGCGTGACTTCGGCTTCTCCACCGGCGTCGGTATCGGTGGCGACCCGGTCATCGGCACCACGCACATCGACGCGCTCGCGGCGTTCCAGTCCGACCCGGAGACCGAGGCGATCGTGATGATCGGCGAGATCGGCGGCGACGCCGAGGAGCGGGCGGCCGAGTTCATCAAGGCCAACGTCACCAAGCCGGTCGTCGGGTACATCGCGGGCTTCACCGCCCCGCCCGGCAAGACCATGGGCCACGCCGGTGCGATCATCTCCGGCTCGTCGGGTACGGCCGAGGCGAAGAAGACCGCGCTGGAGGCGGCCGGCGTGCGCGTCGGCAAGACCCCCAGTGAGACCGCGCGCCTCATGCGCGAGGTGATGAGCGGTCGCTGACGCGTACCGCTGGGGGTACGGGCGCGTCACTCGCCCGCGCGACACGAGATGATGAGCGGCCGGTCAGCAACGACCGGCCGCTCACATTTTTGAAAGAGTGGACCGCGATGGCTAGCACCCCTGATGAAGCGACCGACGCGGCACCCGAGACCGAGGTCGCCGCGCCGGCGGCCGGTACCCGACGCGCCGCCGCGGCGGCGGCCGACGTTCCGCGGACCCCCGGCGTGGCCGACGCCCCGCGGCCCGCGCCGGGCGGCACCGCCCCGCGCGAGCCGGCCCGTGGCCGGCCGGGCCGGCGGGCCCCACTGGCGCTCGCGGCCTCGGTCACGACCGCGTGGGCCGCGCTCGTGTCGCTGGTTCCGGTCCTCGTCGTCGCGACGCTCGCCCAGCTCGTTTCCGGCGGGTCCGGTCAGCTCGGCCAGGTGTTGCGGATCGGGCTGGCCGGGTGGCTGCTCGCCCACGGCGTACAGCTGCGGACCGGTATCGGGCCGCTGGGCCTGGCGCCGCTCGCGTTCACCGTGCTGGCGGCGTGGCGGGTGGTTCGCGCCGGGGTGCACACGACCCGCGCCATCGGTGGCCGCCGTCGCGGATCGGTGCGGTCGGCGATGGTCTCCGCGGCGGGCGTCGGAGTCGTGTACGGGCTGCTCGGTGCCGCTGCGGCGGCCCTGGCCACGATGCCCGGTCTCGGCATCCCGGCGTCGTTGGCCGGGTTCACGCTGGGCCTGTTCGGTTTCGTCGCGGCGCTGGCCGGCGCGCTGGTCGAGAGCGGAGTGCACCGCCGGCTGATCCGGCGGACCCCGATGATGGTGCGGGACGCCACCCGCACCGGCCTGGTCGCGGCGCTGCTGATCCTCGGGGCCGGCGCGGCGGCGGGCGGTACGGCCCTGGCGCTGTCGGGCGGCGCGGCGAGCCGGGTCCTCGCCGCGTACCACACGGGCGTGGCGGGACAGGCCGGCCTCACCCTGGTGTGCGTCGTGTACGGGCCCAACCTTGCCATGTGGGCCGCCAGCTACCTGATCGGACCGGGCTTCGCGCTCGGTACGGGCACCGTCGTGAGCGCCGCCCGCGTCTCGCTGGGCACCGTGCCGGCCGTGCCGGTGCTCGCCGCGGTGCCGACGAAGCCGGCCTCCGGCTGGGCCGTCCTGCTGCTCGTCGTACCGCTGGCGGCCGGCATGGCGGCGGGGTGGCTGCTCGCGCGGCGGCGGTTGCGCGGTCGGAGCGCCCGGGCGGGCGCCGTGACCGACCGGAGCGTGCGTACGCCGGCGGAGGCGGCGGGTGCCGGGGTCGGCTGGGGTCCGCTGCTCGCGGCGGCCGCGCTGACCGGCCCGGTGGCCGGGTTGGCGCTGGCGGTCGCCGCACGAGCCTCGGCCGGTCCGCTCGGCGGGGGTCACCTAGCCGACGTCGGACCGGATGCGTGGCCGCTGTCCGGGGTGGCCGCCGGCCTGGTCTCGGCCGGTGCGGTGGTCGCCGCGGCGGCGACGAAGACCCTGATCGGGGTGCGCCGCAAGGGCGCCTGAACCGGTGGGCGCCCGGTACGCGCCCCGATACCCCGATGGGGCGCCCGAGGGCGCCCCATCGGGGTTTCCTTGCTGTCGTTACTTGCCGATGTTCGACAGGGCACCGGTGGCGATCGCGATGATGTTGACGACGACGATCACCGCAGCCAGACCGAAGGTGACGTAGGCCAGCGTGGGCTGCTTGCCCGCCTTCTTCGCCTCCAGCAGCGACAGGACGCCGAACACGACGCCGAGCGGCCAGCAGCAGAAGTCGAAGATGATGCCGAGCACACCCCACAGGGTGGTCTTGTCGTTGCCGGCGGGCGCGGCAGCGGGCGGCATGGGAGCGGTCAACGTGTTCCTCCTGATAGTTGGTCCCGCGGCTCCGGGTGCCGCGCGAACGGCATGATCGTCGCGGGTTGATCATGTCCTGGTCAAGCGGGTTGACCGCGGCTGCAACCGAGGTGTTGTACAGCTATCAGGGAGAAGTCGGGAAGTTGGGCAGGTTCAGGGCGAACGCGGCGATGACCGAGGCGATCGACAGGACGATGCCGACCGCGCCGCAGATGACCCCGGCGAGGGACTGTCCCCGGTTGCTCGCCTCTCCGGCATTGGCCTTCTTCATCCCGATGATGCCGAGAACCAGTGCGACCACGCCCGCGGCGAAGCCGATCACCGAGCAGCACACCGCGAACGGGATCGAGAGGATGCCGAGGATCATCGCGGCCATGCCCATGTTGTTCTGCTGGGTCGACATGCCGTAGCCGGCGCCCGGGTAGGGCGCGGCGGTCGGGTAGGGCGGGTAGGGCGGGTAGGGCGGGTAGGGGCCACCGGAGGCCTGCTGCGCGTACGGGTCCTGGTACTGGTACTGCGGTGGCTGCTGGCCGTAGGGGTCCTGGTACTGCGGCGGCTGCTGGCCGTAGGGGTCCTGGTACTGCGGCGGCTGCGGAGCCTGCTGACCGTACGGGTCGCCCGATGGCTGCGGTGCCTGGGGTGCCTGGGGCTGCGGTGGCTGCGGTGCCTGGGGCTCCTGGGCCTGCGGTTCAGGTGGCTGCGGCGCCTGCGGTGCCGGCGGCTCCTGGGCCTGCGGTGCCTGCGGTTGCTCGGGCTCGGGCTGGGACGGGGAGGGCGGCTGGTACTGCGGTTGTGTGTACGGGTCCGAGTACGGCTGCTGCTGCTGCTGCCCGTACGGGTCCTGGCCGGATCCGGGGTAGCCAGGCTGCATGACGGTTGCTCCTAGATTGATGCGGACCATTGGCAAGGGGCGTGGTCGGGATACCTAGTACCCAGCCCACGCCCCCGGAAGCAGCGACTAGTACGTAGAGGTGCTGCTCGAGCTGATGGCGCTGAGGATGCCGGCGCCCACGCAGCACAGGATGCTGACGACCCACAGGCAGATGCCGATGATGATCGCGAGCTTGGACCACTTCCTGGACTCCGTGGCGGCCGCCTGTGCGCCGGCGTAGTCGCCCTGCTGCAGCAGTGGGTTGACCTTGGAGGCGTTGATGATCGCGGGGATCGCCAGCGGCCAGAACAGGAAGATCGACACGATGGACGCGGTCATGTTGTTGTTGACCGGGGGTGGCGGCGGTCCCTGCGGGGGGTATCCGGGCTGCATGTATCGCTCCAAGCATCGTCGAACGTAGAGAATGATCGGCAGCGTACTGGCCAGGGACAACCTTGCGCATCTACCTGCCCGGGCCTATCGCCTACGCGACACCTTTTCTGCGGTCCGTGTCGATGTCGGCCCCGGTGGCGCCCGATCGTCCTCGATGTCGTGGAACGCCGTGGTGTCCTCGGCCCGCCGCCGGGCTGCGCGACCGCGGCGGATAGGGTAATCCGCCGGGAGGTACCGAGGTCCGAGCCCGGAATGCTCCCGTCGTGCCACATCGAGGTGGCGTCGGCGACGGCTCCGGGTCGCGGCGGGAGCGTCAGCGACAGTTCCGGGTCGCCTGGAGTCGAGCCAGAGCCGAGGAGACCGCCCGTGCGAGACGCCGAGAGAACTCCCCACTCGATGGAATTGGGAGCAGTTGTGACATCACCGCCGGCCAGGTTGGCCCGCCTGCTCGTTCTCATCTCCGGTTCGGGCACCAACCTGCAGGCGCTTCTCGACGCCTGCGGTGACCCGGGTTACGGTGCGGCGGTGGTGGCGGTCGGCGCCGACCGGCCGGGCGCGACCGGTCTGGCCCGGGCGGCCGACCGGGGGGTCCCGACGTTCGTCACCAGTGTCAAGGACTTCGCCAGCCGGGAGCAGTGGGACGCGGCGCTGACCGAGGCGTGCGCGCGGTACGAGCCCGACCTGGTCGTCTCGGCCGGTTTCCTGAAGCTGGTCGGTCCGCTGTTCCTGGCCGAGTTCGGCGGGCGGTACGTCAACACCCACAACGCGTTGCTGCCGTCGTTCCCCGGCATCCACGGGCCCCGGGACGCCCTTGAGTACGGCGTGAAGGTCGCCGGCGCCACCCTGCACTTCGTCGATGCCGGCGTCGACACCGGGCCGATCATCGCCCAGGTCGCCGTGCCGGTCCTCGACGACGACAGTGAGGAGTCCCTCACGGAGCGGATTAAAGAGGCCGAGCGGCGGCAGTTGGTGACGTACGTGGGCCGCATGGTTCGTGAGGGCTGGACCGTCAACGGAAGAAAGGTCACGATCCCGTGAGTCAAGAGTCGCGCCGTCCCATCCGCCGGGCGCTGGTCAGCGTCTACGACAAGGCCGGGCTGGACGAACTGGTCCGCGCGCTCGCGGACGCCGGCGTCGAGATCGTGTCGACCGGTTCGACGGCCGCCCGGATCGAGGCGGCGGGTGTCCGGGTGACCCGGGTCGAGGAACTGACCGGGTTCCCGGAGTGCCTCGACGGGCGGGTGAAGACCCTGCACCCGCGGGTACACGCCGGTCTGCTGGCCGACCTGCGGCTGCCCGCGCACGTCGCCGAACTGGCCGAGTTGGGAATCGAGCCGTTCGACCTGCTGGTGAGCAACCTGTACCCGTTCCGTGAGACCGTGGCGTCCGGCGCCGGCGTCGACGAGTGCATCGAGCAGATCGACATCGGCGGCCCGGCGATGGTCCGGGCGGCGGCCAAGAACCACGCCAGCGTCGCGGTCGTGACGACGCTGCTGGCGTACCCGCTGATCGTCAACGCGCTGGCCGACGGCGGCTTCACGCTCGAGCAGCGGCGCTGGCTCGCGGCCCGCGCGTTCGCCGACATCGCCGAGTACGACGTGGCGGTCGCGAACTGGACCGCGGTCGCGCTCACCCCGCCGCGGGGAGAGGGCGAGGTCTGGCCCGAGTTCGCCGGGCAGGCGCTGCGCCGGTCGGCGGTGCTGCGGTACGGCGAGAACCCGCATCAGGCGGCCGCGCTCTACCTGGACCCCGACGCGTCGCCCGGTCTCGCCCAGGCCGAGCAGCTGCACGGCAAGGAGATGTCCTACAACAACTACGTCGACGCCGACGCCGCCTGGCGGGCCGCGCACGACTTCACCGAGCCGTGCGTGGCGATCATCAAGCACGCCAACCCGTGCGGGATCGCGGTCGGCGCGGACGTCGCCGAGGCGCACCGCAAGGCGCACGCCTGCGACCCGGTCTCCGCGTACGGTGGCGTGATCGCCACCAACGTCCCGGTGACGGTCGCGATGGCCGAGCAGGTCAAGGACATCTTCACCGAGGTGATCGTCGCGCCCGCCTACTCCGACGGCGCGGTCGAGGTACTCCAGAGCAAGAAGAACATCCGCATCCTGCGCGCGCCCGAGTGGGCGCCGGCGCCGGCCGAGTACCGGCAGGTCTCGGGCGGTCTGCTGGTGCAGACTCCGGACCGGCTCGACGCGCCCGGTGACGACCCGTCCACCTGGCGACTGGTCTCCGGTGAGGCGGCCGACTCCGCGACCATGGCCGACCTGGTGTTCGCGTGGCGGGCGGTGCGGTCGGTGAAGTCCAACGCGATCCTGCTCGCGTCCGGCCGGGCGACGGTCGGTGTCGGCATGGGCCAGGTCAACCGGGTCGACTCATGCCGCCTCGCGGTCTCCCGGGCGGGGGACCGGGCGGCCGGTTCGGTCGCCGCGAGCGACGCGTTCTTCCCGTTCGCCGACGGCCCGCAGATCCTGATCGAGGGCGGCGTGCGGGCGATCGTGCAACCCGGCGGCTCGATCCGTGACGAGGAGGTCATCGCCGCCGCGAAGGCGGCCGGCGTCACGATGTACCTGACCGGCACGCGGCACTTCTACCACTGAACCACGTCCGCGATCGTGGACAGTTGGACCGGCTACGGGCGGTCCAACTGTCCACGATCGTGCTAGGGCAGGGAGACCTTCGCCGGGGTCGGGGCGCCGAACAACGTCGCGACGGCGTCGCTGACGGCGTGCACCCCGTCGCCGACGGAGCGGCCGGGCGGCAGGCTGTACATCACCACGACCACGTACCGCTCGTCGGGGCCGGCGAAGCCGGCGGTGTGGGTGACCCAGTGCTCGCCGCCCGGGTCGGGCTTGACCGCCCACCCGTCCTTGTTGCCCGGTCGTAGCTGCGATCCGGCCGCCCACACGCCCCAACGCTGGTTGTCGGCCACCCCGCGCAGCGCGTTCACCAGGTAGGCGCGGTCGTCGGGGTGCAGGTTGCCGCCGAGGACGTAGGTCATCACGTGGTCGAGGTCGTCGGCCGTGCAGCGCAGGTTGCGCCAGTACGTCTCGCGCCCGGCGACCACCGACAGCGAGGCCATGCCGTACCCGGCGCGGAACCGGTCGAGCATCTGCGGGCCGTCGTAGCGGTTCCACAGACTGTCGGTCGCCTCGTTGGACGAGAGCCGGAGCATGTCCGCCATCGCCTTGCGGTCGGCGTCGGTGAGCCGGATCCGGCCGGCCCGGTTGCGTTCCAGCAGGTTCGCCGCGATCGCCACCTTGATCGTGGAGCCGGTCCACATCGGCTCGGTGGTGGCACCGGTCCGCCACGCCGCGCCGGTGGTGCGGTCGCGCAGCACCATGCCCATGTGGCCGGGGCGGCCGGCGACGTACGCCGCCGTGGCGTCGAACCGGCCCCGCAGGGCGCAGTCCCACCCGGCCGCGCAGCCCGTGGACGCGGACGCCGACGGGGACGCCGGCCCGGTGGCGGTGGGCGGGCCGTCGGCCGGCGGGGCGTCGGACGGCGCCGGGGCCGCGGACCAGGCACCGACCGGCGTGGCGGTGATCCGGTCACGGCCGCAGCCCGTGACGACGAGCAGCGCGGCGACGGTGAGGACGGACAGTCGGGTACCGAGGACGGGCAGTCGGGTACACAGCCGGGTACGCATGATTTCTCGCACGCTACCGGCCGGCGGTGCGCACGTCACCGCCGGCCGCGGGGCGCGACAATGTCGGCATGGATGCGAGATCACGGATGGCCTGGTGGTGGCGCCGCCAGGGGCTCGACGGGTCGCTGGCCACGGCGGCCCCCGCCGTGGTGCTGGCTGCGACCGGCTGGGCGCGGTCGGTCGGCGGGGCCAACCCGTATCTCACCCTGTTCGCCCGCGCCGGCACCGGTCGGGCCGACGCCGACGCGGCGGTACGGGCGCTCGACCTTCACGAACTGCCGGCGGCGCGGGGCTGCACGTACGTGGTGCCGGCGGCGCACTTCGCGCTGGCGTTGCAGGTGGGTCGGGGCGTCGCCGAGGGGGAGTTGGCGACCCTGGCCAAGCTCGGGGTGGCGCGGGGAGAGGTCGACAAGCTCTGCGACGCGGTTCTCGAGGTGGTCGGTACCGAGCCGCTCGACCCGGCCGCGCTCAAGGACCGGCTGGGTGACGCGGTGCGCAACCTCGGCGAGGAGGGGCGCAAGCGCGGTCAGTCGACCACCCTGCCGGCGGCGCTCGGACTGCTCCAGGCGGCCGGCGAGATCCGGCGGGTACCGGTCAACGGCCGACTGGACCAGCAGCGGTACGGGTATGTGCGGTGGAGCGCCCCGCGTACCGGCTTGACCGACGAGCAGGCCCGCGCCGAGCTGGCCCGGCTGTACTTCCGGTGGACCGGCCCGGCGGGCCTCGCGCACCTGCGCTGGTTCACCGGGTTCACCGTCGCCGCGGCGAAGGCGGCCGTGGTCGACCTTGAGCTGGTCGACGTCGGGGAGGGGTTGCTGCTGCCGGCCGACCTGCGCGACGAGTACGCGGCCCACCGGGTGCCCGAGCGGCCGGCGTACGCGCTGCTGGCCGGCATCGACGCGCTGGTCCTGCTGCGCCGCGACCACCGTGCGTTGCTCGACGCGGGCGACGTGGAACGGGCCACTCCGGGCGGTAGGCCGCTGGGCGGCCTGGCCGACCTGCCCGACCACCCGATCGTCGACCGGGGCCGGATCGTCGGGCTGTGGCAGTACGACCCGGGCGAGGAGCGGATCGTGTGGTGGTCGTTCGGGCCGCCCGAGGACGAGGTGGCGCTGCGGGCCGCGGTCGGCCGCACCGAGGAGTACGTGCGCGACCAGCTCGGCGACGCCCGCGGCTTCAGCCTGGACAGCCCGAAGTCGCGGGCGCCCCGGCTGGCGGCGCTGAGGGCGGCCGCCGCGGCGTCCTGACCGGGACCCGCGGCGCCGTCCTGACCGCTGCCCTCGGCGCGTGGGCACGGGGGCCGTCCCGACCGCGGGCACGGGTGCCGTTCTTGCCGCGGGTACGGTCGTCGGGGAGCGTCGTCCGGTTTCGGGATTGTTGCCACACCTCAGACCGCCGGGGCGTCGATCCGCTCGACATCCAGTACGCTCGTACTGCTAACTTTCCGGAGAGGAGCGCCCCGCCGATGGCGAAGATCAAGGTTGAGAACCCGGTCGTCGAGCTCGACGGCGACGAGATGACCCGGATCATCTGGAAGCAGATCCGCGACCAGCTGATCCTGCCCTACCTCGACGTCAACCTCGAGTACTACGACCTGTCGATCCAGTACCGTGACCAGACCGACGACCAGGTCACGATCGACGCGGCCAACGCGATCAAGCGGCACGGTGTCGGGGTCAAGTGCGCGACGATCACGCCGGACGAGGCGCGCGTGGAGGAGTTCGGCCTCAAGAAGATGTGGCGGTCGCCCAACGGCACGATCCGCAACATCCTCGGCGGCGTCGTGTTCCGCGAGCCGATCATCATGTCCAACGTGCCGCGGCTGGTGCCCGGCTGGACCAAGCCGATCGTGATCGGCCGGCACGCCCACGGTGACCAGTACAAGGCCACCGACTTCGTGGCGCCCGGCCCCGGCACGATGACCGTCACGTTCACCCCGGACGACGGCAGCGCCCCGATGGAGTTCGAGGTCGCCAAGTTCCCCGGTGGCGGCGTCGGCATGGCCATGTACAACTTCGACGACTCGATCCGCGACTTCGCGCGGGCGTCGTTCCGGTACGGCCTGGACCGCAAGTACCCGGTCTACCTGTCGACCAAGAACACGATCCTCAAGGCGTACGACGGCCGGTTCAAGGACCTGTTCGCCGAGGTGTTCGAGGCCGAGTTCGCGCAAGAGTTCAAGGCCGCCGGCATCACGTACGAGCACCGGCTCATCGACGACATGGTCGCCGCCGCGCTGAAGTGGGAGGGTGGCTTCGTCTGGGCTGCCAAGAACTACGACGGTGACGTGCAGTCCGACACGGTGGCCCAGGGCTTCGGTTCGCTCGGCCTGATGACGTCGGTCCTCATGACCCCCGACGGCCGTACCGTCGAGGCCGAGGCCGCGCACGGCACGGTCACCCGGCACTACCGGCAGTGGCAGAAGGGCGAGAAGACCTCGACCAACCCGATCGCCTCGATCTACGCCTGGACCCGGGGTCTGGCCCACCGCGGCAAGCTCGACGGCACCCCGGCCGTCACCGAGTTCGCCAGCACTCTGGAGCAGGTCATCGTGTCCACCGTCGAGGGCGGCCAGATGACCAAGGACCTCGCGCTGCTCATCTCGCGCGACGCGCCGTGGCTGACCACCGACGAGTTCATGAACGCGCTCGACGAGAACCTCGCCCGCAAGCTCGGTGCGTAGTTAGTCCGCTTTTACGTAAAATATACATCGGCCGATCCACCGAGGCTCCTCGGCGGATCGGCCGACGTATATCGGGCGAACGGGTGCGTCACCGCGGCGCCCACCGGATCGTTGAACCTGGCGTGGGCGTGATGTGAGTCGCGCCTCACGGATGACTCGGGCAAGTCCCCGCCACGGCGTGAGCCACGGTGTGTCCGGGTCGGTCCGCACTGGTGATGCCTGCGGTCCCTTCCCAGGCGGGGCCCGGTCCGTCCGGGCCCCGCCCCCATGTCTATCCCGCTTCCGCGGGTGTCACGCCCCCGACCTCAGCGGGTACCCGTACGCGCCCATCAGTGGCGCGGTCAGCGCGCCGATCAGCCGGCGTTGCCGGGGTCGTAACGCCTGCCGCCAGGCGTCGTCGCGGCGCAGCGCGATGGTGCCGGCGGTGAAGCGCATCGGACTGCCGGCGGCGCTGTGGCCGGGGCGCAGGTCGACGTGGTCGGTACCGTCCGGTTCGCGGCGCAGGTACGACAGGTCGAGGGCGTCGGCCTCCAGCCCGGCGTACGCCGCGAGCGCGCGTACGCATCCCCGCGGGTCGGCCAGCAGTTGCTCGTAGCGCAGTCGCCGTACCGGCACCCCGCAGCGGCCCAGCAGTTCGAACGCGTAGTTGTGGGCGTTCCACAGCAGCGCCGAGCGGCCGGGGGTGCGGCCCGGCGACACCACCGTCCGGCCGACCTCCGGGGTGGCCGTGCCGCCGACCTCCGGGTTGGCCGTGCCGCCGACCTCCGGCGTGGCCGTGCCGTCGATCTGCGGCCCGCCGGTGGGCGCGGCCCAGGAGTGCGCGACCCCGCGGCTGTCCCGGACCACGTGGACCACCCGCAGATCGACCCCGGCCGCCTGGCGCAGGCAGAACGCGAGCCCGGGGTGCTTGGAGGAGTCGACGAGCACCCGCGCGCCGGACACCGCCGCGGCGGCGTCGTAGAGGCGGGAGTAGTAGGTGGCGTACTCGACCAGGTTGGAGTTGACCGACCCGGCGGCGAGGCGCGGGATGTGGCGCAGGCGCTCGACCGCCCGGCGCAGTGTGAGCACCCGGTCGACGTCGACGCGGTGCCAGCCGCCGAACGCCTCCTGGCCGACGCAGCGCCAGAAGTCGCAGTCGGCGAACGGGGTACCGCAGCCGCACCGGTCGCCCTGGCGCAGGTCGCGCTCCCAGAGGTGGATGACCTCGCCGAGGCCGCACACGCCGGGTAGCCCGCCCAGGATCCGCTCGAGCAGCGTGGTACCGCTGCGGCCCAGGCCGCCGAGGAAAAGTACGCGTACCAATTGCACCCCTTGTCTCGTTTTCACAGTCATAACGAGCTATCCGCGGGGTGGAGACGAGATGGGGCAGCGCGTCGTCCTCGACGGCATCGCCATTGACCGCCGTACCGAGACCGAGATCGTCGCGTACGTGCGCGAGAGCCTCGACCGGGGCGACGGCGGGCGGATCGTGACACCGGACGTCGACCTCCTGCGGCTGGCCCGGCACGATCCCGGCCTGCGCGCCCACCTGGCCGGCGCGGACCTGGTGGTCGCCGCCGGCGCGCCGTTGGTGTGGGCGTCCCGGCTGGCTCGGGCACCGCTGCCGGAGCGCGTGACCGGCCCGGACCTGGCCCGCGCGCTGGCGCTCGTCCTGGCCGCGGACGGCCGGTCGCTGTACCTGCTCGGCGGCGCGCCGTCGGTGTTCGGCCGGCCGGAGGGGGCGCACCGGGCGGCCAAGGCACTGGTCCGGGCGTATCCGGGCCTGCGCATCGCCGGGCACGCCAGCCCGCGGCACGGCTTCGACCGCGATCCCGCCACGTTCGACGCGGTGTGCCGGGAGATCGTCGAGTCCCGGCCCGACGTGGTCTACATCGGACCGAGCTGCCGCCGGCCGGACCTACTGGCGGACCGGTTGCGCGGTGAGGCGCCCGGCGCGTGGCTGATCGGCTGCGGCGCCGCGATCGACGTCCTGGCCGGCGACCGGGCGCGACGGGCAGGTGCGGAGTGGGCGCACCGGTTGCGCCGGAAGCCTCGCCGGCTGGCCGACCGGTACCTGCGCCGCGCCGCCCCGTACGCGCTGGGCCTGCTGATCCGCGCGGCGATCCGCCGCCGGTAGCCGCCGCGACGACCGGTGCACCGATCGGGAAAACCGATATTCCTCCCTTGTGGCGGGACAGCCGGCCGGCGCGGTCGGACTGGTGGTGACGCCGCCGGACGAGACCACCCAGCTCACCGTCGAGGCGGCGGTCGACGACGTCTGCCAGCACGGCTGGATGTCGACGTCGCCGATGGCGGCCGAGCGCGGCGACTGACCACGGTCAGCGACGGACGAACGCGGCCGGCGCGTCGGGCAGCGGCGGCGGGGACGGCGGTACGTCCGGCCGCGCGGTCGGACGGCCGCACGTGGTCAGAACCAGCAGCGCGGTGAACGCGAGTACCAGGGTGCAGCCGATCAGGCCGAAGCGTCGCACCTGTCCTCCTTAGGGGGTCGGGTCGAACCGGCGCGGCGCCCGGTGCGCGACGCCGACGGAGGGCCGGCTGTCGTCGTGGGCGTCGTGGTCGTCGACGATGTCGAGGTCGGCCGCGTCCGCGAGGCCGGCGTACAGGTCGTCGTCGTCCTCGATCCGGCGGAAGATGAGGGTCGGGGTGTCCGGCAGGCTCAGGTCCGGCCCGCCGACCGGGTCCGGGCGGGTGCCGTCGCCGGCTGTCGCCTCCGCCGGTACGCCGGCTGCCAGCACGGCATCCGCCGGCCGGGCGTGCGGCGCCGGCCGGCCCAGACGGGACAGCACGACGGCGCCGAGTACCGGCGTGCCGACCCGGCGGAGCTGGTCGGCCGCGTCGGTGATCTGGACGTACCGGGTACGGCGCGCCTCCACGGCGAGGATCGCGGCGTCGGCGAGGCTCGCCAGGCTCTGCGCATCCGCGCTCGACGCCGTCGACGGTGCCTCGATCACCACGTACTCCGCCTGGTGGCGCAGCGCCGCCAGGGTGTCGCGCAGCGACTGCGACTGGAGCAGCCCACCGGCGCTCGCGGTCGCCCCGGTGGTGACGACCCGCAACCCGGGCGTGCGGGGCGTGCGCTGGGCGGCGTCGGCCAGCGTGGCCCGGCCACTGAGGACGTCGGACAGGCCGGGCGCCGGTGCCACGCCGAACAGGGCGGTGACCGGTGCGGCGTCGCCGATGCTGTCCGGTAGCTGGGCGCTGATCAGTACGGTCTCGCTGCCGGTACGGGCGAACGCCGCCGCGAGGTTCGCCGCGACGACGGTGGCGGCGGCGCCCCGACTGGGGCCGGTGACCGCGATGACCCGGCAGTCCCGCACCGGCAGGCTCGCCAGTACCTCGTTGCGCAGCCGGTGGAAGATGCGGCCACCCGCGCCGAACGGGGGGAGTATGCCGTCGAGGCTCGGCTTGAGGTCGGCGGGAACGGTCGCCAGTACCGCCACGCCGGTGCGGCGGCGCAGGTCCGCTCCGTGGCGTACCCGGCGGTCCAGGCGTTCACGGGCGACCGCCAGGGCGAGGCCGAGCAGCAGCCCGCAGGCGGCCCCGACGGCCAGGTCGACCCGGAGGTCGGGGCCGTGGGGGCGCCGGGGCAGGGTGGCGTCCCGGATGATGCGGCCCGGCTGCACCGTGGTCGTGGCGAGCTGGTCCATCCGGGTGTTGAGCGCGTTGAGTTGGCTCTGCAGGGTGTCGCGTCCACTGATGAGATTGGCCCGGCTGGGGCTGTCCGACCGCATACCGGTGAGCTGCTGGTTGACCCGGACGAGGGAGTTGTTGAGCTCCTTGAGCTTGCCGCCCACGACGGTCATCTCGTTGGTCAGCTCGGCGGTGGCGGTCTCCTGGCGGTTGCGCAGGTACGCCTCGGCGAACGCGTGGGAGGCCGTCCGGGCGGCCTGCGGGCTACCCGCCGCGTACGTGACGACCAGGACCGACGTGTTGGCCGGAACGGCGACGGTGACGCCGGCCGCCAGCTCGTCGGGCGGGGTCCGGCTGCCCATCAGCCTCGCCGCGCCGGTGGCGACCGGTGTCGAGGCGACGAGCTGTGCCTCGGTGTCGAGGTTGAGCTCGCCCCTGGCGCGGCCACCGGTGGCGGTCGGGTCCTGGGTCATCGCGGGCTCGACCAGGACCGAGGTGGACGACTCGTAGACCTCGGGCCGGGTCTGGGCGTACCCGTACGCCGCGGCCGTCCCGGCGACGATGGACAGCAGCGCCACCCAACGGTGGCGAGAGAACCGACCAATGAAACCTGACATATCGGATGAGACCGGTTGAGTCAGATCCATCGGGCGGGGCCCCCTCGGCGCGAGTTACCTACGGTGTCCGGGGACGCACGCCCCGGTAGGGCTAACGTGCGTGACCGCCGTACGTAACTCCGCCTTATCTTCACTTAGGCCACAATTCGCCCCAAGGTGGATAAGTCAGCCTTCTCGGGCGACCACTCAGGGAGGTCCGATCGTCCGGCCGGCCAGGGATCCGGATCGTTCGGCCGGCCAGGGATCCGGATCGTTCGGCCGCTCGGGATGTGCGGGTCGGCCGCCTGGGGTCGGGGTGTGCGGGTCGGCCGCTGGAAGCGCCGGAGGTTCAGGTGGCGCGGCCGCGAACCTCAGGCCGGCTGACGGGGGTCGATCCAGCCGCTCGCACCGAGATGGCGCAGCACGACCGTGACCGCTTCGCCGATCTTCATTCCGGTCGTGTCGATCACGAGATCGGCGTCCGTGGGCGGCTCGTACGGGTCGTCGATGCCGGTCATCCCGGTGATCTCGCCGGCCCGGGCCTTGGCGTACAGGCCCTTGCGGTCGCGGCGCTCACACTCCTCCAGCGGGGTGGCGACGTGGACCAGTACGAAATCCGCGCCGGCCTCCAGCGCGAACCGGCGGGCCGCCGCCCGGGACACCGCGTACGGCGCGATAGGGCAGCACAGGGCCACTCCACCGTGTCGGGCGGTCTCGGCCGCCACCCAGCCGATCCGCCGGACGTTGGTGTCGCGGTCGGCGGCGGAGAAGCCCAGGCCCTTGGACAGGTGCCGGCGGACCACGTCGCCGTCGAGGAGCGTGACCGTACGCTCGCCGGTCTCCTTCAGCACGTCGGCCACGCCACGGGCGATGGTCGACTTGCCGGAGCCGGACAGACCGGTGAAGAACACCACGAGCCCGCGGTGCCGGCGGGCGGGCCGGGTCCGGGCCAGTTCCTTGGCCACCGCCGGTGGGGTGTGCCACTCCGGTAGCGCGACGCCCCGGTCGAGCAGGTCGTCGATCTCGGTGACGGTCAGCGGTGCGCGCTGGTGCCGTGGCGGGATGTCGTCGCGCGAGCGCCACTGGCCGTCCCGCCCGTCGTAGGCCAGTTCGCGCGGCACGAGGACCCGCAGGCCGCCGGACATCATCGAGGTACCGGTGGCGAGCAGGTGGGTCACGCCGTACGCGGCGGCCACGCGGGCCCGCAGCAGCGCGTCACGGACCTCGTCGCCGTGCGGGACGAGGGGCACGGCGACGATCGTGGCCGGGGGCATCCGGTCCCGCGCGGCGAGGATGCAGCGCATCAGCGGCTCCGGTGCCAGGCCGTCGGGCCCGGACGACGCGACCGGTACCAGCACCAGGAGGTGACCGGCGAGGGTACGCGCGGCGTGCGCGACCTGGGCGAGCTGCGGCCGGTGCAGCGGCCGGTCTGCGATCACGCCGAGAACCCGGCCGGGCGGCAGCAGTTCCTGGACGTCGGCCGGGGTCCGGCGCAGCCGGCGGAAGGGGCCGTGGGTGCTGTCGCCGATCCGGCGGACCCGCCCGGCCACGCCGTGCATCCCGTCGCGGGTCGGCCACATCTCCGTGACGTCGACGGCGGCGACCGGTGCGCCCTCCGTGTCGGTGAGCATCAGCACCCGCCGCAGCGGATTGGTCACGTCGATCTCGCGGACCAGCTCGCTGGGGACGTCCAGGGTGATCGGCACCGGCCAGACCGTGCCGTCGAGGAGTCGGCCCGTGCGGGCCACGCTGATCAGATCGGCGCGGCCGAGGAAGCCGGTCAGTGGGGTGTAGACCTCGGTGAGCAGCAGCTCGAGGTCGGCCAGCTCGTGCATGCGCGGCGTGTACGCCGGTGCGTCCCGCAGCACGCCGTCGGGCAGCACCCACCCGTTGTTCATGTCACCTCTCACGCCCTGCTCACGCCCTGCGTTCCCGCGGATCCGGCACCCAGTCTGTCAGCCTCACGGCCCGTGGTCGAGGGCCCCCGGCGTGGCGGCCGGTCCGGGCGGACGGGGTACCCGGCCAGCCAGCTCAATCCGGAGCTTTCCCGCTGCCGCGCGAAAATTCGGATGTCTCACTCGGAAAACAGCCGTGACGGTCGGATATTCCACGAGTCGGACGTCTCGCGCCTTGATATTTTCTGACTGCGATGCGCGATTTCTTCGGCCGCGCTGCGCGTTTCCGTCCGGCCGATCCCCGAGGCGGGGTGCGCAACTCCCCGAGGCGGGGTGCGCAACCCGGCCGTGGGTTGCGCGATAAGGCATTTCCAGCCCGCTCCGGCCATTGACTACCGTATCGACCATGAAGTGACACCGATAAATCTTGTCCGGGTCGCCGGTCGCTCCTACTGTGCGCTCAGGAGCCGGACCGCCGCATGCCGGGCGGCCCGTTCCACGCTGGTCCGCGCCGCGACGGGAGAGCGGCTCCTCGTCGAGCGCGTATTCGGGGGAGGGTCGCGTGGGTCGACGAGCCAACCGGACGGGAAGAATCGCCGCCGTCGTCGCGGTCGTGGCGGCGGTCGGTTTCACCGGAATCGCGGTAGCCGTACCGGCGCAGGCGGCCCCGGTTCCGGCCGGCGCGCAGGCACAGACCGGCATTCAGCGACAGGCCGACCTTCGGCAACCGGCGGGTATTCAGCAGCCGGCCGGCATTGGGCACCGGACCGGTATTCAGCAGCAGGCCGGCACCGGCTCACCGGGCAAACAGGTCGGACCGGTGCGGCCGCTCTGCGGTGCGCCGAAGACCGCGACCGAGATCCGGTGCCTGGCCCTGGCCCGCCTGGACGTCCAGGGTGGCACCGGGATCAGGCCGCAGGTGACCCCCGGCGGGTACGGGCCGGCCGATCTCCGGTCGGCGTACGCGCTGCCGTCGGCGCCGGCCGGTGCCGGGCGGACCGTCGCGATCGTCGACGCGTTCGACAACCCCAACGTCGAGGCCGACCTGGCCGTTTACCGTGCCCAGTACGGCCTGCCGGCCTGCACCACGGCCAACGGCTGCTTCCGCAAGGTCAACCAGAACGGACAGGTCGCCCCGCTGCCGGCGCCCGAGGCCGGCTGGGCCGGTGAGATCTCCCTCGACGTCCAGATGGTGTCGGCGATCTGCCCGAGCTGCGACATCCTGCTCGTCGAGGCCGACTCCAACGCCGATGACGACCTGTACGCCGCCGTCAACAAGGCCGTCGAGCTGGGCGCGGCGTTCGTCTCCAACAGCTGGGGCGGCGCGGAGTACGCCACCCAGACCGCCGACGACGAGACCTACTTCAACCACCCCGGCGTCGTCATCACGGCGGCCTCCGGCGACGACGGCTACGGCGCGTTGTACCCGGCGTCGTCGGCGTACGTGACCTCGGTCGGCGGCACGTCGCTGGCGCGCACCGACGGCGGCCGGGGCTGGACCGAGACGGTGTGGAGCGGTGCCGGCAGCGGCTGCTCGGCGTACGAGGCGAAGCCGGTGTTCCAGGCCGACCCCGACTGCGCGCGGCGCTCGTCCGCCGACGTGGCCGCGGTCGCCGACCCGGCCACCGGCGTGGCGGTCTACAACACCTACCGGTCACCCGGTTGGGTGGTGTACGGCGGCACCAGCGCCTCCGCGCCGATCATCGCCAGCGTGTACGCCCTCGCCGGTACCCCGCCGATGGGTACCCGGCCAAACGCCTTCCCGTACGCCTCGCCGTCCGCGCTCAACGACGTGACCAGCGGCGCCAACGGCAGCTGTGGCGGGTCGTACCTGTGCGCGGCGGTGCCCGGGTACGACGGGCCGACCGGCCTGGGCACCCCGAACGGGGTACGGGCGTTCGCCCCGGCGACCCCGTACGGGACGGTCACCGGCCGGGTCACCGACGCGGGCGACGGGCACCCGCTCGCCGGCGTGCGGGTGGAGGCGGGCACCGCGGCGGACACCACGGGCGCCGACGGCCGCTACGAGCTGGGCCTGCCGGTGGGCCGTTACGACGTGACCGCGTCGGCGTACGGGTACGGCCGCCGGACCAACAGCGGCGTGACCGTGACCGAGGGGACGACCACGATCTCCGACTTCACCCTCGCGGCGGTGCCGCGCACCAGCGTGAGCGGCACGATCCGGGACGGCTCCGGCCACGGCTGGCCGCTGTACGCGACGGTGACCGTCGCCGGCGTGCCCGGCGGGCCGGTCTTCACCGACCCGACGACCGGCCGGTTCAGCCTCGACCTGCCGACCGGCGACACGTACACGCTGCACGTCGCGGCCAACTATCCGGGCTACCGGACGGTCGACCTGACCGTGCCGGTCGGCACCGGCGCCGTCACCCGGGACGTCAGCGTGCCGGTCGACGCGGCCGCCTGCGCCGCACCCGGGTACGCGGTCCGCCACTACGGCGCGTTCGAATCCTTCGACGCCGATACCACCCCGCCGGGTTGGACGGTCGTCGACCACACCGCCGACGGCGGGTGGCGCTTCACCGACCTCGGCGACCGGGGCAACCTGACCGGCGGTACCGGCGGCTTCGCGATGATCGACAGCGACAAGCTCGGCGTCGGCCGGCACCAGGACACCGAGCTGCGGTCGCCGGTGGTCGACCTGACCGGACAGTCCGCGCCGGTGATCAGCTTCAACAGCGACTACCGGGCCTGGAACTCCTCGGTGGCCGACGTCGATCTGAGCCTGGACGCCGGCGAGACCTGGCGGAACGTCCTGCACCAGACCGACAGCGCGCGCGGGCCGCGGCTGGTCGAGCTGCCGATCCCGCAGGCCGCGGGCAAGGCCGGCGTGCAGGTCCGGTTCCACTACACCGGCACCTTCGCGTACTGGTGGGAGGTCGACGACGCGCTGGTCGGTACGCGCGCGTGCGAGCCGGTACCCGGCGGCCTGCTGGTCGGCCGGGTCACCGACCACAACACCGCAAAGGGCGTCAACGGCGCGACCGTGACCAGCGGCGACCACCCGGCCGACACGGCCCGTTCGGCCGCCGCGCCCGGCGACGCGAGCCTCGGCGACGGCTTCTACTGGATGTTCTCGCACGTCACCGGCGGTCACCCGGTCACCGCGTCGCGCACCGGGTACACCGACCAGACCAAGACGGTGACCATCGCCGCCGACTGGGCCACCCGGGCGGACTTCGCGCTGGAGGCCGGCCACCTCACCGTCACGCCCGGCGCGGTCGCGAAGAGCGTGAAGCTCGGCGAGCAGACGACGGCGAAGGTGACGGTACGCAACGACGGCACCCGCCCCGCCCAGGTACGCCTGACCGAGCGGGACGGCGGCTTCGCGATGCTCACCAGGCAGGGCGGCGGCGCGCCGGAACAGACCGTCGCCGGCCGGTTCAGCCCGCGCCGCCTGGTGTCCGGCGCCGGGTCGGCCGCCGGGTCCACCGTGGCGGCCGAGGCGGGAGCCGCCGCTGCCGGAGCCGCCGCGGTCCGGCCGGCGGCCTCGCCGTCCGCGGCGCCGTGGACCGACATCGCCGACCTGCCCATCCCGATCATGGACAACGCGGTCGGCGTGTCCGACGGCAAGCTGTACTCGTTCGGCGGCGCCACCACCGACTCGATCGTCGGTACCAGTGTGGTGTTCGACCCGGCGGCCGGGGCCTGGACCCGCATCGCCGGCCTGCGGACGGCGCGGGAGAAGCCGGCGGGCGCCTTCATCGGCGGCAGGTTCTACGTCGTCGGCGGCTGGGCCGTCGACGGTGACCCCGAGCCGAGCCTGGAGATCTACGACCCGGCGTCGAACACCTGGTCGGCCGGGGCGCCCGTGCCGACCGCGTTCGCGGCCGCCGCGGCGGCCGTGCTCGACGGCAAGCTGTACGTCGTCGGCGGCTGCGACGGGTCGGTCTGCGGCACGCGGCAGGTGTACGCCTACACCCCGGCCAGCAACACCTGGGCCCGGGTGGCGGACTACCCGATGCCGATCGCGTGGAGCGCCTGCGGCGGCCTCGCCGGCCAGGTCTACTGCGCCGGCGGCACCGACGACACGGCCGACACCACGAAGGGGTACTCCTACAACCCGGCGACCAACGCCTGGTCGCCGATCGCCGACCTGCCGCTGGATCTGTGGGCGGGCAGCTACGCGACGGCCAACGGGGTGCTGCTCATCTCCGGGGGAGTGACCAACGGCGCCTCCACCGTGACCAACCGGGGCGTCGCATACGACCCGGCGACCGACTCCTGGACGGCGATCGCGAACTCCAACAACACCGTGTACCGGGGCGGCGCCGCCTGCGGCTTCTACAAGGTCGGCGGCTCGGTCGGCAACTTCAACCCGGTGGCCCGGGCGGAGGTGCTGCCCGGCCTCGACCAGTGCGCGGCGGCCACCGACGTCAGCTGGCTGTCGGAGAGCCCGGCGTCGTTCACGCTCGCCCCGGGCAAGAGCACGACCGTCACGGTCACGCTCGACGGTTCGGTCAGCCAGCCGGGGACGTACGCCGCCCGACTGGCGTTCGTCACCGACACGCCGTACCCGGTGGCCCCGGTCGACGTGACGATGACCGTCACGCCCCCGAAGACCTGGGGCAAGATCACCGGTACGGTCGTCGGTGCCGCCTGCGACGGCGGCACGGTCCCCCTGGCCGGTGCCACGGTCCAGATCGACACCTGGGCCGCCCACTACACCCTGCGCACCGACGCGGACGGCCGGTACGCGCTGTGGCTCGACAAGCGCAACAACCCGCTCGACGTGATCGTGGCGAGGGACGGCTGGCAGCCGAAGTACCGGCAGGTGAAGATCGCCGCCGGCACCACCACGACGGTGGACTGGACGCTGTCCTGCGCCCCGTAGCTTCCGCGATCGGTGGACACGTGGGCCGCCCAACGCCGGTCCACGTGTCCACCGATCTGGGCGACGTGGGGTCAGCCCGTGTTGCGCAGGCCGGCCGCGATGCCGTTGATCGTGGTCAGCAGTGCCCGCTGGAGCGCCGGGTCGGCCGGCTGGCGCTGCACGGCGGCCTCGCGGTGCCGGGCCAGCAGCGACGCCTGCAGGTGGTGCAGCGGTTGCAGGTACGTGTCGCGTACCCCCAGCGTGCGGGCCAGGACGGGCTGCTTCTCCAGCAGTTCCGACTCGCCGGTGATGGCGAGCACCTCGGAGACGGTCCGGTCGTACTCGGCGCGGATCATTTCGAAGATCGGCCGCAGCGGCTCGGGTACCAGTGAGTCCACGTACCGGGCCGCGATGTCGAGGTCGGTCTTGGCGAGCATCATCTCCACGTTGGACAGGAACGTCCGGAAGAAGTGCCACTGCTCGTGCATCTCGGCCAGGACGTCGGACAGGCCCGCCGCCCGCGCGGCGGCCAGGCCGGTGCCCACGCCGTACCAGCCGGGCACGATCTGCCGGGACTGGGTCCAGCCGAACACCCACGGGATCGCCCGCAGGCCCTCCAGGCCGGCGCCGGTGTTCGGGCGCTTCGACGGCCGCGAGCCGATGTTGAGCGCGCCGAGCAGCTCGGTCGGGGTGGAGGCCCAGAAGTACGCCGGCAGGTCGGGCTGCTCGACCAGGCCCCGGTAGGCGCGGTACGCCGCGTCGGAGACGGTGTTCATCGTCGAGTCCCACTTCGCGAGGGCCTCGGCGGGCTGGCGGGGTTCGGTGTGCAGCAGCGCGCTCTGCAACACCGCCGCCAGGGTCAGCTCCAGGTTCTCGCGGGCCAGCGCCGGCAACGTGTACTTGTCGGAGATGACCTCGCCCTGCTCGGTCACCTTGATCGCGCCGTCGAGCGTGCCGTACGGCTGGGCCAGGATCGCCTCGTGGGTCGGCCCGCCGCCCCGGCCGACGGTGCCGCCCCGGCCGTGGAACAGCCGCAGCCGTACCCCGTGCTTGGCGGCGACGTCGCGCAGCGCCCGCTGGGCCCGGTGGATCGACCACTGCGAGGTGGTGATGCCGGCCTCCTTGTTGGAGTCGGAGTAGCCCAGCATCACCTCCTGCACGTCACCGCGGGCCCGGACCACCGACCGGTACGTCGGCAGCGACAGCAGCGCGTCCAGCAGCGGGCCGGCGGCGTCGAGCTCCACCGGCGTCTCCAGCAGCGGCACGAACCCGATCCGCGCCCTGACCGGGTCGGCGCCGAGGTCGACCAGGCCGACCTCGCGGGCCAGGACGACCGCCGCGAGCAGGTCGTCGATGCCGCGGGTCATGGAGACGATGTACGACTCGACGACGCTCGGCCCGAAGCGGTCCTGGGCCTCCCGGATCGCACCGAACACGCCGAACGTCTTGCGGGCGGGGTCCGACAGGGGAGTGTCGACCCCGGACAGCGGCCGGCGCGAGGACATCTCGTTGACCAGCAGCGCGGTCCGGTCGCCCCGGTCCAGCGAGGCGTACTCCACCTCGCCGACCCGGGCGTACAGCTCGGTGAGCACCGCGTGGTGGGCGTCGGCGTGCTCGCGGATGTCGAGCGTGGCGAGCTGGAGCCCGAACGCCGAGATCACCTGGATCGCCGAGGCGAGCCGGCCGGCCGCCGCGAGCTGGCCGCCGTTGCGGGCCAGCGACGCCCGGACCAGTTCCAGATCGGTGATCAGTTCATCGGTACCCAGATAGTCGCGGCCGGGCTGGTGCGGCGTGCCGGCGACCAGCCGGTTGCGGGTGTTGGCCAGCTTGAGCCGGATGTAGCGCAGCTTCAGCCGGTAGGGCTCCTCGGCGTTGACCCGCCGGTACCGGGCGGGCAGCTCGGGCAGCGCGTCGACGTCGGCGGCGAGGCTCGCCGAGAGGTCCAGGGAGGTGCCGCGCAGCCGCTTGGAGACCGACAGCGAGTCGATCAGCTCATCGACGATGCGCTCGGCGGTGCGGATGCCGTACTCGTGCTGGATGAGCAGCACCTCGCGGGTGACCGCCGGGGTGACGAACGGGTTGCCGTCCCGGTCGCCGCCGATCCACGACCCGAAGGTCAGCGGGCGGGCCGCGGGCGGCAGCTTCACGCCCAGGTCGCGGAGGATCTCCGACAGCTCGTCGAGGACCGCGGGTGCGGCGTCGCGGGCCAGGTCGGCCAGGTAGTAGATCGCGTTGCGGGCCTCATCGGTCGGCTCCGGCCGTTCCAGCCGCAGCTCGTCGGTCTGCCACAGCATGTCGAGCAGCTCCGCGAGCCGGCGGTCGGTCCGGCTGGCCCGCGCCGGGTCGCGCCACCCGTCGATCGCCGTGGCGGTGGCCTCGACGTCCAGCTCGTCGGCGACCGCGCGCAGCTTGGTCAGGATCGACCGGCGCGCCGCCTCGGTCGGGTGCGCGGTGAACACCGGCCGTACGGCCAGCCGCCCGGCGATCGTGCCGATCTCGCGGGCGCCGACGCCCCGGTCGGCGATCAGCTTGGCGGCCCGGTCCAGCCAGCCACCCTCGCGTACCCGGATGCGGCGCAGCTCGCGCGCCCGGTGCACCTGTTCGGTGACGTTGGCGAGGTGGAAGTAGGTGGAGAAGGCCCGGGCCAGTTGGGTGCCGGTGGTCAGATCGAGGCCGGCCAGCCGCTCCGCCGCGGCCTCCGGGTCGGAGCGCACCAGCGCCCGTACCTCCTCGACCAGGTCCAGCAGGTCCTGGCCGTCCTGACGGACGAGACTCTGGCCGAGCAGGGTGCCCAGCCGGCGGATGTCCGCGCGCAGGGCGGCGTCGGCCTCGTCGGTCTGCGGGGTGTCGGCGTCCTGGCTGGGGGCGGTCCGGTCCCGGTCGAACAATTCCTGGTCAGGCTCGGTGCTCACGCTGGCTCCTTCGCTACGGCTACGCGGGGACAGCGCTGTCCAGAGCTCATGCAGATGCTATCGGGTCGGCCAGCGGCCCACGCCGTCGGTGGGCTACCCGCGCGGATGCGACCTAGCCGCGCCCCGCGAGATCGTCTTATTCGGGTGTCGGCGGGTGGAGCGGTCGCTATGGTCGGCGGGTGCGATATCCGTCGAAACCCAAGGCGGGTGACCGGGTCGCGGTCCGGCACTGATCGCGGGTCACCATGGGCGCCGTCCGGCGAGCAGGTATGCGGCCCAGATGGTCACCGAGCACGGGTACGGGGTCAGATGTCCCCACAGTTCCCGGCATCCGAGGCAGAAGCCGAGCCGGTCGGGTACGTGTACCGCGCTGGTCCGCAGGGCCGCCGTCACGGCCCGGTCGGCGCTCACCACCGGCCTTCGTTGGTGCGCCACCGCTGCGTGAGCGTCAGCCAGTCGGGCCGGCCGACCCGCTGGTACGCCACCGTCGGCGCGTTCCCGTGCGGGTCGTTCCGGCCAGTGTCGTTCCGGCCCGTGTCGTTCTTACCGGCGGCGTCGCGGCCGGTGAACCGGTCCGGGCAGGGCCAGCGCAGGCCACAGGTGCACCAGCGCCGGAAGCGCCGCCAGACCGGGCGGTGCTGCGGGGCGTACGAAACGGGCTGCTCTTTCCGCGTCATCTCTTTCCCCTGCCGCTCGTCGGACAACCGTCGCGGGCAGCGTCACGCCCCATTGCCGATCCGGGCAACGAATCGCGCTGAGATTTGCGCAAGAATATTTACACCGTATCGGGTGGCGCATTTACTCCGTCTCGAATGGACCGTTCGGTGTGGTCATAGTGAGACAGGGAGGTGCGCAGTGATCGATGGTGGGTCATCCGTTCCCCGCCGTCAGCTCGGCCGGTACCTGAAGAAGGCGCGGGAGGAGGCGGGGGTCGCCCTGGAAGCCGCCGCGCGGGAGTTGGAGTGGTCGCGGGCGCGCATGTATCGCATCGAGAGCGGCCACACGTCCGTGCGCAGCCACGACGTCGTCGCGATGTGCGCCCTGTACGGCGTGTCGAAGGAGATGGCCGAGGTGCTGGTCGGCCTCGCCAAGGAGTCCAAGGCGAAGGGCTGGTGGCATCCGTACAGCGAGGTGGTGCGCCCGCATCTCGAGCTTTACTTCGGGTTGGAAGCTGCCGCGAGCCGGCTCCGGCAGTACCAGGCCGCGCTGATTCCCGGTCTGCTACAGACGCGCGAGTATGCGGAAGCAGTCTTCCGTACCCTGCCCGGCACCACCGAGGACGAGGTCGCTCAGAAGGTCGCGGTCCGCTTGGAGCGCCAGAGACTCCTCGGTCGACGCCGGCCGAAGGCGCCCGAGTTGGAGGTCGTCCTCGATGAGGCTGTCCTTCGCCGGACCATCGCCGATCGCGAGGGAATGCAGCGGCAACTTGCGCATCTGGTCAACATCGCCCAGAAGCCGGGGATCGGTGTCAGGGTGCTGCCCCTGGAGGCCGGGCCGCACCCTGCGTCGGCCGCGGCGGAGTTCGTCATTCTGGAGTTCCCTGGCGTGGGAAATCGTGATCCCGAACCGACGACCATCTACAGCGATGGCATTACGGGCTCCCTGTACCTCGACAAACCGGGTGAAGTGGCGGCGTACGAAAGGGCCTGGCAAGCACTCGACTCCTTGGCGTTGGGTCAGCGGGAGTCCGAAGACTTGATAGGAACGATCATTAAGGAGATCGGGGATGACTGACCTGAACGGCGCCCGGTGGCGTAAGAGCCGCCGTAGCAGCAATGACGGGGCATGTGTCGAGGTGGCCGACGACCTGGCCGGTGTCGTGTACGTACGGGACAGCAAGGATCCCGACGGCCCGGTGCTGGCGTTCGAGCCCGACGCGTGGCGGGCGTTCATCGAGGACGTTAAGAGCCTCTGACTCCCGGCGCGTAGGGATTCCGCGCGCGCCGGGGGCGTGCACGGCGCGCGGACGGATGCTTTAGTCGACCTCGTGACAGGTTCTGACACGCATCGCACGATCGACGCGATCTGGCGGATCGAGTCGGCCCGGGTCATCGCCGGCATCGCGCGCATGGTGCGCGATATCGGCCTGGCCGAGGACTTCGCTCAGGACGCGCTCGTCGCCGCCCTGGAGCAGTGGCCCGAGTCGGGCGTACCGGACAACCCGGGAGCCTGGCTCATGGCCATCGGGAAGCGCCGGGCGATCGACGCGCTGCGGCGGAAGGCGACCCTGGAGCGCAAGCAGGAGGAGCTCGGCCGGGCCCTGGAGATCGAGCAGGAGTACGGCCAACCGGACCTCGACGCCGCGATCGACGACGACATCGACGACGACATGCTCCGCCTGATCTTCACGGCCTGCCACCCGATCCTGTCCGCCGAGGCGCGCGTCGCGCTCACTCTCCGCCTGCTCGGCGGGCTGACCACCGATGAGATCGCCCGGGCGTTCCTGGTACCCGAGCCGACCGTGGCCCAGCGGATCGTGCGGGCCAAGCGCGCCCTGGCCGACCGGCGCGTACCCTTCGAGGTCCCCACCGGCGCCGACCGCGCCGCCCGGCTGTCGTCGGTGCTCGAAGTCATCTACCTCGTCTTCAACGAGGGCTACTCGGCGACCGCCGGGGACGACTGGCTCCGGCCGGCGCTGTGCGAGGAGGCGCTGCGCCTCGGCCGGATCCTGGCCGCGCTGGCGCCGAAGGAAGCGGAGGTGCACGGACTGGTCGCGCTGATGGAACTGCAGGCGTCGCGGTTCAAGGCGCGGGTCGGCCCGTCGGGGGAACCGATCCTGCTGCTCGACCAGGACCGGATGCGCTGGGACCGGCTGCTCATCCGGCGCGGTCTCGCCGCGCTCGAACGCGCCGAGCAGCTCGGCGCCGGGCCCGGGCCGTACACCCTCCAGGCCGCGATCGCCGCCTGCCACGCGCGGGCACTCGCTCCGGAGGACACCGACTGGATCCGTATCGCCGCGCTCTACGCCGGCCTCGCCAGGCTGTCGGCGTCGCCGGTGGTGGAGCTCAACCGCGCGGTCGCGGTGGGGATGGCGTTCGGGCCGGCGGCCGGCCTGGAGGTGATCGACGCGCTGACCGACGTGCCGGCGCTGAAGAACTACCACCTGTTGCCGAGCGTGCGCGGTGACCTGCTCGCCAAACTCGACCGCTTCGAGGAGGCACGCGCCGAGTTCGAGCGGGCGGCGTCGCTGACCCGCAACAACCGCGAACGCGAACTGCTCCTCGACCGGGCCGCCGCGTGCGTACGCGGGTCGGCGTCGTAGCTACCGGCCCGGTGAGGTCGGGTGACTACCGGTTCCCGGTGAGGAACGGAACGACGGTCGCGCGGAACCGCTCCGGGCTGCGGCTGTGCACCCGGTGGCCGACCGGGATGGTGACCAGGCGGCAGTCGGGGATCGCCCGCGCGACCTCGGCGAGGCGCTGCGGCGATATGTGGCTGGAGGGTCCGCCCGAGATCATCAGGGTCGGTGCCGTGATCACCGACAGCCGGTCCCACCAGTCCGGATCGGGCCGGCGCAACTGCGCGACGGCCGATGTGACCGCGGCCGGGTCGTAGCGGCGGCGACGGCTGAGGCTGCCCAGCCCGAGCAGGAGCATCCGGGCCCTGGACAGGCCGCCGTCCGGCGTCGGCTCGCGCGGTGGCGGCGGCGGATCTTCGAGTACCAGGCGCGTCACCCGACCGGGCTGCTGCTGTGCGACCAGCGACGCGGCGTGACCACCCAGGGAGTGGCCGACCAGCGCGACCCGGTCCAGCGCCAACGCGTCGAGCAGCCCGACGATGTCGTCGCGGAAACCGGAGAGCGGGTAGGCGGGCGTCCGGGTACTGCCGCCGTGGCCCCTCAGGTCGGGGGCGACGACCCGGTGGCCGCCCGCCGTGAGTACGGCCGTGAGCCGGTCCCAGGTGCCGGAGTTGCTGGAGCCGCCGTGCAGCAGGACGACGGGCGGGCCGTCCGGAGCGCCGGTGTCCCGGTAGGCCAGCTCCACCCCCGCGACGTCGACGGCGCGGACCGCGGTGGTGTACTGGGCCATTGTGGACGTACCGCCTTCCGTGGGTCGTCCCCGCACGGGACTCCACCGGCGACGGTAGCGGCCCGGGTCCACCGGACCCGGACCGCTACGGCGGTGGTACTCAGCCGACGCGTTCGATGACCGCGCGGCGGATCAGGAACTTGCCCGGCTCGCGGACCTGCTCGAACGCCGCGTTGTTGAGCAGGACGCAGCTGCCCGACACCGAGGTCACCGAGACGGTCGTGGACTTGTTGTTGTCGAGGTTGGTGACCTTCAGCTTGGTACCGAGCGGGAACTGGTTGCTGGACGCGGCCGGGGCGCCGCCCTCGCCGGAGAGGGTGACGGTCGAGCCGCGGCACACCACGTCACCCGTCGCACCGCCCGCGTTGGCGGCATTCCCGGCGTTGGCACCGCCCGCGTTGCCGGCGTTAGCGGCGTTGCCGGCGTTCATCCCGTTCCCGGCGTTGTTGCCGGCCGCGTTCCCGGCATTGTTGCCCTTCCCGGCGTTGGCCGCGTTACCGGCGTTGGCCGCGTTGCCGTTGTTGCCGGCGTTACCGGCGTTGGCCGCGTTGCCAGCCTGCGGCTTCTTCGCCACCACGGTGGCGGTGCAGCCGGCCGCCTGGCGGCGCTGCTGGATCAGGTCGACCACGGCCTGCCGGTTGGCGATCCGGGCCGCCGACTGGGCGTCCGGGTTCGCCTGCTGGTCGGCGATGAAGTCCAGGTTGTTCTGCAGCGCCGTGTCCAGGCCGGCGCACGACTCCCCGGCGTGCCCGGCGCGGGTACTGAGCATGAAGATGCCGCCCCCGAGAACCACTGCGGCGCCGATCACCGCCATGAGCTGCTTGGCTGGGCTGACTGCGCTGATTCGAGACACTCGTGCTCCTTCACTGACGCGGCCCGGACCTACGGCTGGACGTCAGGGGGTACGGGCGACAGGCGGAGCCTGGTTCAAAATCGGCAACAAAATTTACCGAGAGGTGGGGGTGTTGCGCGCCACACCGCGAGGCCGACCGCGCCGGGCGGACCGGCGTTCACGCGGGCGCGTTCGCCGCCAGGAAATCGTGGACGGCCGACCGGACGGCGGTCGCCTCCGGCCCGCCGGCCGCGTCCGTCACCTGCGCCCCGCGCCTGGTGCAGTTCGGTACGACCAGCAGTTTCCTGGCCGCGCCGGCCGCGGTGCCGGAATAGCGCGCCGGCCGCCGTGCCGGAATGGAGGGTCTGCGCGTCCGCCGCGAAGTCCTCGTCGCCGGCGCAGGCCGCGTACCGGACGGGTGCCGCCAGGTTCTTCGCCGCCGCGGCAACGGGGCTGTCCGGTCCGGCGTCGCGACCCACCCTTCACCCATGATCATCGGGAGTTGGAGCGGCCACGGCCCCACGAACTCCCGATGATCGTGCGGGATGCGGATCGCGTCATCAGTCAATCCGGAACTGCTTGACGAGGGCCCGCAACTCCTCCGCGCCGCGGGCGACCTCGGCGCTGCTGTCCCGGGCCTGGGTGGCGGCTTCCAGGGAGGCGGCACCGGCGGTCGCCACATCGGTGATCCGGCCGTTGATGTCGCCGGCGGCGCCGCCGACCTCGCCGATGCTGCGGCTCATCTCGCTGGTGGTCGCGGCCTGTTCCTCGACGGCACTGGCGATCGTGGTCTGGTACTCGTGGATCTTGGTGATCACCTCGTTGATGCGCTCGATCGCCTCGACCGCGCCCGCGGTGTCCTGCTGGATGGCGCTGACCCGGGCGCCGATGTCCTCGGTCGCGCGGGCCGTCTCCTGGGCGAGGTCCTTGACCTCGCTGGCGACCACGGCGAAGCCCTTGCCGGCGTCGCCGGCGCGGGCGGCCTCGATGGTGGCGTTGAGCGCCAGCAGGTTGGTCTGCTCGGCGATCGAGGTGATCAGCTTGACCACGTTGCCGATCTCGGCCGACGACTCGCCGAGCTGCTCGATCGCGCTGGTCGCGCGGGCGGCCTCGGCCACCGCGACGGACGCCACCCGGACCGCCTCGTCGGTGTTGCGCGAGATCTCGCGGATCGACAGGCCCATCTCCTCCGCGCCGGCCGCGACGGTCTGCACGTTGCGGGCGATCGCGTCGGCCTGACCGGAAGCGGCCACGGTCTGCTCGTTGGTCTCACCGGCCGACGTGGCGATCTGCGCGCTGACCGCGGACAGTTCCACGGACGCGGCGGCGAGGACGTCGGCGTTGCCCGCCATCGACCGGAACGACCGCCGGAGCGCGTCGGTGGCCCGGTCCAGGGCGGACGCCATCTTGCCCAGCTCGTCCCGGGTGTCCACCGGCGCGCGGCGGGTGAGATCGCCCTTGGCGAGCGCCTCGAGTACCTCGCCGACCTGGCGTACCGGCCGGATCACCGACCGCGCGAGCGGCACCGACAGCGCTACCAGCAGGGCCAGCCCGATCAGGGCCACGGCCCCCAGGATCATGCGGGTGCGGCTGACGGCCTGATCCATGTTCTTCTGCTCCTGTGCCACGGCGGCGTCGACCATCTCGTGCAGCGCGCCGAGCTTGTCGTCCACCACGTGGTTGCGGTCGGCGATCTCGAGTTCGCGGGCCGCGGCGGCCGCGCGGTCGCGCTGGACGTCGGCGATGAAGGAGACGATGAACTCGCTGAACGCTGTGACATCCGTCTTCACGCCGTTGACCTGGGCGCGTACGTCGGCCGGTAGCGCAAGGGCGTCCATGGCGGCGACGGCCTCCACCACGGAGCCGGTGTCGTCCTTGGCGTCGCCGGCGACCTTGCTCGGGTCGGGCTCAGTGAGGGAACGGTACGCGTCAGACTTGAGTTCACTCTCGCGGGTGTCGAGGTGGTTGAGCGCGGCGTTGGCCGCCTCCAGGGTCCGCACCCGCTCGGCCTGGGTGGCCAGCTGGCCCTGCTCGTGCACGCCGACGCCGGCCACCCCGCCCGCCGTGAGCACGCCGACGCCGACGAGAAGGGACAGTCGCTTTGCGACACTGAGATCGGCCAGTTTCGCCACCGTTGCCTCCACACTATGCCTTCCCCGTCAGATCGGCTCCGGCGAGCGTGTATGAGGCAAATAGCAGATTTCGCCAATTTTTAGGTACTTTCGGCCCTCTTTTCCTGCAACTGGTGTCTGGTGCGGACCAACCGCAACAGCGTGACCAGCCCGATACCGCCGACCACGTTGCCGACCACCGCCCAGGCCAACCAGCCCAACCAGTCGAGGTAGCCGAACGGCGCGTGCCCGGTGTGCAGCCCGGTGAAGATCAGTAGCGAGTCCAGGATCGAGTGATTGAGCTGCAGCCCCGCCAGCAGGAAGCCGGCGGCGATCGCGGCGACGATCCGGGCCGGTACCGACTCCGTCCCGTGCTGCATCCGGGTCATCAGTGTGATCACGCCGCCGCCGAGGACGGCCAGGCAGAACGAGCGCAGGTTGATACCGAGATCGATGTAGTGCCGGCCGCTCTCGACGGCCCGCGTGGACAGTTGGGGAAACGCCGTGATGATCAGCCAGGTGATGAGCCAGCCGCCGACGAGGTTCGCCACCAGCGTGCCGCCCCACAGTCGGAGCATGTCGACCACCCGGGCCCGGCCCGCGGCGAGCACCGTCACCGGTACGAGAAAGCCCTCGGTGAACAGTTCGCTGTGTCCGAGCAGCAACGCGATCAGCCCGATCGAGAACGCCAGCCCGCCCAGTAGGTGACTGTCGGTGGTGGCGAGCACCCCGAGCAGCGCCAGCACGCCGGTGGCGACGTCCAGCCCGCCGAGGGTGCCGGTGGCGAGCAGGGCGGGCCAGCCACGATGTAGTCGGGGCTGGCCCTCCTCGACGATCCGGTCGAGTGAGCGCTCCACCCGCGCCTCGCCGGGTTCGGTCAGCTCATGGGTGTTGCTTTCGCTCATACCCGTGCCGTACCCGACCCGGTGGTGGGCAACCTGGCCGGTTGAGCGTCGCGCCGTCCGGGCACCTAGAGGGTCACGACGTCGCACCGGCGAGGAGGAACGGCATCGATGGCCGAGGACCAGTACGGCAGGCAGGACCCGCGGGGGCAGTACGGGCAGCCCGCGGAGGGTGAGGGCGTGGAGATCGGGCATCCCGGCCGGACGGAGGAGATGCCGGACAAGCCCGACCACGGTGAGGCCAGCTACCGCGGCTGTGGCCGACTGGAGGGGCGCAAGGCGGTCATCACCGGGGGCGACTCGGGCATCGGCCGCGCCGTCGCGCTCGCCTTCGCCCGCGAGGGCGCCGACGTCCTCATCTCCTACCTGCCGGAGGAGGAGCAGGACGCCCAGGAGACGGTACGGCTGGTGCGCGACGCCGGTCGCACCGCGGTCACGGTACCCGGCGACATCCGCCAGGAGGAGCACTGCCGGGAGGTCGTCGACCGCGCGGTGGCCGAGTTCGGGCGGATCGACATCCTCGTCAACAACGCGGCCTACCAGATGGCCCAGCCCGGCGGCATCGCCGACATCACGACCGAGCAGTTCGACCGGGTGCTCAAGACCAACCTGTACGCGATGTTCTGGCTGTGCAAGGCCGCCATCCCGCACATGCGCCCCGGCTCGACGATCATCAACACCTCGTCGATCCAGGCGTTCAAGCCGTCCGCGATGCTGCTCGACTACGCCACCACCAAGGGCGCCATCGTCAACTTCACGATGGGCCTGGCCGACGGCCTTCTCGACAAGGGCATCCGGGTCAACTCGGTCGCGCCCGGCCCGGTCTGGACGCCGCTGATTCCGGCCACCATGCCGGAGGACAAGGTCGAGTCCTTCGGCAAGGAGGAGTCGCCGATGGGCCGGGCCGCCCAGCCCGCCGAACTCGCCCCGGCGTACGTGTACCTGGCTTCCCAGGAGTCCAGCTACGTCACCGGCGAGGTGATCCGGGTGACCGGCGGCAACCGCTGACGCCCCGGCTCTCGTCCAGCCCGCGCCCTCCCGTGATCTGTGAAGAGTCTGCGCTGTTGTGGCAACGAAAACTCTCCCTGATCACGGGAGGGGGTGGCCGGTTGGCCCGTCCCGCCTGTGGGTACCCGACGGTCATGAACACTGGTGACGAGCCGGCGCGCAGCGCTGAGAAACAGGACAGGATAGACCGCGACCACCAGGAGTTGGGGCGTAACCCGCTGGAGAAGAGCGACACCACCCAGGCGCCGGCCGAGGGCGCCGGCAGCGAACCGCCGGACTGACGCCCGGGACTGACATCCAGGATCGACACCCCGGACTGGCGCCTTCCGTGGCGTCCCCCGGGGACCGATGCGTCCGGTATGGACCGGGTCGCGCACTCAGGCCGATTGAGTATCTCCGCTCATCCCGCGGGTTGACCGGGACCTGGCTGATTATGGAGATCAATACCGGAGCGGCGAACTGCCCGCCCCGCGACGGCGCCGGCCCGACCTGCACCGCCCCGAGCAACACCACCCGGTGGTTCCTGCGCTTCTCCGGAGCCGGTTGGGAGGTCATCGCCGGTTCCCGGCGTGCGGGGTGTACGGACGTGCAGGTCCGCGAGCCAGCCTTCCCGGCCCGGCTCTGCGCCGACCTCGGACCAGTGGGGTAGCGCCGGTCGCGGCCGACGTCCCGGTTCTGGTCGGTGGGGAGAGCTAGGCTGGATGGCGTCACCCCCACCCTTACGCAGGTTGCGGGGTTTTCGTCGTGCCCTCCCCACTCAAAGGTTTGCCATGAAGCTGTCCGGCCTGCTCCGCGCCGCCCTCGCCGATCCGGCCCTCACGCGCGCCCGTGACCTGGTCCGCGCCGGGCACGTGGAGATCCCCGTCGAGATCACCGCCCCGATGTCGCTGCGCCCGTTCGTGGTCGCCGCGGCGGCGGCCGAGGGCGAGGTCGGCGGCGGGCGGCCGGTCCTCGCCGTCACCGCGACCAGCCGGGAGGCCGACGACCTCGCCGCCGCGCTCGGCTGCCTGCTCGCGGGTGACCAGGTGGTGGTGTACCCGTCCTGGGAGACGCTGCCGCACGAGCGGCTCTCGCCGCGCTCCGACACGGTCGGCCGGCGGCTGGCCGTCCTGCGCCGGCTGGCCCACCCCGACCCCGAAGACCCGACCCGCGGGCCGGTCCGGGTCGTCGTCGCGCCCGTCCGCAGTGTGCTCCAACCGCAGCTCAAGGGCCTCGGCGACCTGGAACCCGTGGAGCTGCGCGCCGGCAGCGGCGCCGACCTCGATGACGTCGTCCGGCGCCTGAGCGACATCGCGTACGCCCGCGTCGACCTCGTCACCAAGCGCGGTGAGTTCGCGGTACGCGGCGGCATCCTCGACGTCTTCCCGGTATGCGAGGAGCACCCGCTGCGGGTGGAGTTCTGGGGTGACGAGGTCGAGGAGATCCGCGCGTTCGCGGTGGCCGACCAGCGCACCCTCGCACCTGTCGACCGGCTGTGGGCGCCGCCGTGCCGGGAACTGCTGCTCACCCCGGCGGTCCGGGAGCGGGCCAAGGCCCTCGCGACCGACCACCCGGAGCTGGCGGAGATCCTCGACAAGCTGGCCGAGGGCATCCCGGTGGAGGGCATGGAGTCGCTCGGCCCGGCGCTGCTGTCCGGCAGTGACTCGATGGAACTGCTGCTGCACGCGATGCCGGCCGGTACCCATGTCGTGCTCTGCGACCCGGAGCGCATCCGTACCCGCGCGCACGATCTGGTCCGCACCAGCGAGGAGTTCCTCCAGGCCAGCTGGGCCGCCGCGGCGGTCGGCGGCACCGCGCCGATCGACCTGGGCGCGGCGTCGTTCCACACCCTGGCCGACGTACGGGCGACGGCGGCCACCCTCGGGCAGGCATGGTGGTCGGTCTCGCCGTTCGGGGTGGACGACTCCACGAAGGCACCCGAGCCGCTGCCGTGGGAGGAGGGTGAGACGTCGTCGGTGGACGTGACCGACGACGCCGCCAAGATCACCATCGCCGCCCAGCCGGTACCGCTCTACCACGGTGAGACCGGTCGCGTCGTCGACGACCTCACGCGGTGGACCGCCGACGGCTGCCGGGTCGCGCTCGTGTTCGAGGGCACCGGCCCGGCCCGGCGGGCGGTGGAGGTGCTGCGCGACGCCGGCCTCGGGGTGACGCTCACCGACGCGGTCACCGCCGAGCCCGCGACCGGGTTGGTCACCGTCACCACCGGGTCACTGGGCAACGGCTTCGTCGACGAGGCCGGCCGCCTGGTCGTCGTCACCGGTACCGACATCTCCGGTGGCCGTGGCGCATCCACCAGGGACATGCGCAAGATGCCCAGCCGGCGCCGCAACCAGATCGATCCGCTCGAGCTGCGCCCCGGCGACTACGTGGTGCACGAGCAGCACGGCATCGGGCGGTACGTGGAGATGGTGCAGCGCACCGTCAACGGCGCCCAGCGCGAGTACCTGGTCATCGAGTACGCGCCGAGCAAGCGCAACCAGCCCGGCGACCGGCTGTTCGCCCCGACCGACCAGCTCGACCAGCTCTCCCGGTACGTCGGCGGGGAGACGCCCACGCTGCACAAGATGGGCGGCGCCGACTGGCAGAAGTCCAAGGCGCGCGCCCGCAAGGCGGTGCGCGAGATCGCCGCGCAGCTCATCCAGCTGTACGCGGCCCGGCAGAGCGCCAAGGGGCACGCGTTCGCACCCGACACGCCGTGGCAGCGTGAGCTGGAGGACGCCTTCCCGTACACCGAGACCGCCGATCAGCTCGCGGCGATCGAGGAGGTCAAGGGCGACATGGAGAAGTCGGTCCCGATGGACCGGCTGATCTGCGGCGACGTGGGGTACGGCAAGACCGAGATCGCCGTCCGCGCGGCGTTCAAGGCGGTACAGGACGGCAGGCAGGTCGCCGTGCTCGTACCGACGACGCTGCTGGCCCAGCAGCACTTCAACACGTTCTCCGAGCGGATGGCCCAGTTCCCGATCGACATCCGGCAGCTGTCGCGCTTCGTCACGCCGAGCCAGGCGCAGGAGACCATCGAGCGGATGGCCGACGGCACCGTCGACATCGTCATCGGTACCCACCGGCTGCTGCAGTCGTCGGCCCGGTTCAAGAACCTCGGCCTGATCATCGTCGACGAGGAGCAGCGCTTCGGCGTCGAGCACAAGGAGCACCTCAAGACGATGCGTGCGTCGGTCGACGTGCTGGCCATGTCCGCCACCCCGATCCCGCGCACCCTGGAGATGGCGATCACCGGCATCCGGGAGATGTCCACGATCGCCACCCCGCCGGAGGAGCGCCACCCGGTCCTGACCTACGTCGGCGCGTACGACGACAAGCAGGTCGCCGCGTCCATCCACCGCGAGCTGCTGCGCGACGGGCAGGTGTTCTACCTGCACAACCGGGTCGAGTCGATCGAGCGCGCGGCGCGGCGGCTGCGCGAGCTGGCACCCGAGGCGCGGGTCGCGGTAGCGCACGGCCAGATGGGCGAGGAGGCCCTGGAGAAGATCATGGTGGGCTTCTGGGAGAAGGAGTACGACGTCCTCGTCTCCACCACGATCGTGGAGAGCGGCATCGACATCCCCAACGCCAACACGCTCATCGTGGAGCGCGCCGACCTGCTCGGCCTGGCCCAGCTGCACCAGATCCGGGGCCGGGTCGGCCGGGGGCGGGAACGGGCGTACGCCTACTTCCTGTACCCGCCGGACAAGCCGCTCACCGAGCACGCCCACGAGCGGTTGGCCACCATCGCCCAGCACACCGAGCTGGGCGCGGGCATGTACGTGGCGATGAAGGACCTCGAGATCCGGGGCGCGGGCAACCTGCTCGGCGGCGAGCAGTCCGGCCACATCGAGGGGGTCGGCTTCGACCTGTACGTGCGGATGGTCGGTGAGGCGGTGCAGGCGTTCAAGGGGGAGGCACCCGCGGAGGAGGCCGAGGTCAAGGTCGACCTGCCGGTCGACGCGCATCTGCCGCACGACTACATCGCGGTGGAGCGGCTGCGCCTGGAGATGTACCGCAAGCTCGCCGGCGTGCGGGACGCGGCCGCGCTCGACGAGGTCGTCGCCGAGATGCGCGACCGGTACGGCGAGCCGCCCGCCCCGGTCGCCAACCTCATCGCGGTGGCCCGGTTCCGGTTGCTGGCGCGCGCGTACGGGCTGACCGACGTGTCGCTGCAGGGCAAGCACGTCCGGTTCGGGCCGTTGAGCCTGCCCGACTCCAAGCAGCTTCGACTCAAGCGGTTCTACCCGGACGCGGTGTACAAGGCGGCGGCCGACACGGTGTCGCTGCCCCGGCCGATGACCAGGCGGGTCGGTGGGGAGCCGCTGCGCGACACCGCGCTGCTGGACTGGGCCGCCGAACTGCTCACGACCCTGCTCGGCGACCCCGTCCCGGCCCAGCCGGCCACCGTCTGATGCCAGCCGGCCACCGTCTGATGATCGCGGAAACTTCCCCGTGCCGGGACACGGGAAAGTTTCCGCGATCATGGACCGGGGGAGGGGTGTCGCGGAGGGGGCGTGCGTCACACTTCCGGGTCGGCGTGAGAGCATGTGGACCATGCAGCGTGCTCGTCGACTGGCACTCATCGCCGTCCCGGCCCTCGTAGGATCCCTCGCGCTCACCGGCTGCCGGTCGCAGCCGGGCACCGCGCTGTACGTCGGTTCGGCGCAGTACAGCGAGAAGTACGTGGATCAGCTCGCCGACCAGCTCGGCAAGGTATCCGCCCTCAACCGCGGTGACGGGCGCCGCACCATCACCCAGTGGCTCGTGGAGCGCGACCTGGGCAAGCGGCTGGTGGCCGACAAGCACTGGCCGAAGCCCACGGTCGACGAGCAGGCGGCGGCGTCCGAGATCGAGAACGCCCTGCCGGCCAGCAACCGGTCCGTCGAGCCGCTCCGGCCGCTGATCAGGCTGTACGCGGAGTACGGGGCGTACCGCAGCGCCGTGCAGGAGCACGTCGCGCCGGCACAGCCGACCGACGCCGACTACACCGAGCTGTACCAGCGGTACAAGGACGCGGGCCTGCTGCCGGCGGGCATGGATGAGGCGACGTTCCGCAGCAGCCTGCCCGATCGCGACCAGCAGCTGATCCGGCCCAACCTGGCGATACGGGAGCTCTACCGGGAGGCGATCCGCAAGACCAACGTCACGGTCAACCCGAAGTACGCGCTGACCGAGCTGCCGCTGCTGGAGACCAACAGCAAGCGCTCGATCGTCGCGGTCCCGCTCAACAGCAAGGCCGGCGAGCCGGCCGTGGTCCCCGCCGCGACCGAGCAGAGCCAGGTTCCGACCAACGGCTGACGGCGCACCATGGCTGGTCGCATCGTTCTACTGGTCACCTCGCCCCGGCTGCCGGCCGGACTGCTGACCGCGGCGGCCTGGGACGCCGTACGGGCCCTGCCGGTCCTGGCCGGCGCCGAGGGTGAACAGGTCGACGCGCTGCGGGCGGCCGGCGTCGACGTGCGGATCGTGGCGCCGAGGGCCGACGAGGTGCTCGCCGCGGCAGCGCCCGACGTGGTCTGGCTGGCCGGGCCGACCGGCGACCAGGACCTGGCCCGGGAGTTGGGTATGCGGCTGGCGCGCGAGCCGGGGCTGGCGGAACTGGAGCTGATGTACGGCTCCTGGGACCCGCCGGGTGCCCGGCTGCTCGACGCCGTCGCCGTGATGGACCGGCTGCTGTCGCCCGGCGGCGACCCGTGGAAGCGCGCGCAGACGCACCGTACGCTCGCCCCGTACCTGCTGGAGGAGGCGTACGAGGCGTACGACGCTATCGTCGCCGACGAGCCCGACCACGTCCGTGAGGAGTTGGGCGACGTCCTGCTGCAGGTCGTCCTGCACGCCCGGCTGGGCGAGGAGGCCGAGGAGCCGTTCGGCATCGACGACGTCGCCGGTGACCTGGTCGACAAGCTGATCCGGCGCAACCCGCACGTGTTCGCCGACACCGCCGTGCACAGCATCGACGAGATAACCGAGAACTGGGAGCGCATCAAGAAGGCCGAGAAGGCGCGCGGCTCGTCGATGGACGGCATCGCGCTGGCCCAGCCGGCGCTGTCGCTGGCGACCAAGGTACTCGGCCGGGCCGAACGGGCCGGCGTCGACGTCCCGCTGCCCGGCGGTGACGGCGGCCCGCCCGGCGGTGACGCCTCTCCGGCGGGCGGTGGCGCTGCCGGATCCGACGCCGACACTGCCGCGCTCGGCGGTGACCTGGGTGCCCGGCTGCTCGCGGTGGTGGCCGCGGCCCGGGCCCGGGGGGTCGACGCCGAGGGTGAGCTGCGCCGGGCCGCGCTGGCGTACGCGGACGCCGTCCGCCGCGCCGAGGCACGGTCTTCTCCCCGTGATCCTGGACAGTCCGCAGGGTAATAGCACCGCGAACTGTCCAGGATCATGGGACTGAGCGCGGGGCAGGGGGTAGGTTGCTCGGCATGCCGCAGGACTTCGTACCGCTTGCCGAACACATCGTCGATGCCGTCCTCGAAACCAGCCCGGGGCTGGCCGCCTTCGCCGGTGATCACCGCTTCGACGATCGGCTGCCCGACTACTCGCCGGACGCGGTCGCGGGCGACGTCGGCATGTTGCGTGACGCCTCGGCGGCACTGTCCCAGGTGGACATCGACGCGCTCGATCCCCAGGAGCAGGTGGACCACGCCTCGCTGCTGGCGCGGGTGGAGCGGTCGCTGTTCGAGTTGACCGAGGTACGCGAGCACGAGTGGAACCCGCTCGCGCACAATCCCGGTTCCCTGCTGTACGGGCTGATCGCCCGCCCGTTCGCGCCGGCCGAGCAGCGTCTGACCTCGATCGCGGCCCGGCTGTCGGCGGTCCCGGACGCGCTGTCGACGGCCCGCTCGGTGCTCACCGGCTGCCCGCGCATCCACCTGGAGACCGCCGTCGGGCAGTTCTCGGGTACGGCCGCACTGATCCGCGACGAGCTGCCGGCCCTGATGGCCGAGGCGCCGGCGCTGACCGACACCATCGAGCCGATCCGGCAGCAGGCGATCGCCTCGCTCGGCGAGTTCGTGAGCTGGCTGTGCGACCGGGCCGAGGAGGCCGGCGACGGCGGCCGGGATCCGCGCCTGGGCCGGCGGCTGTGGGAGGCGCGGCTGTGGCACGCCCTGGACACCGAGCTGCCCGCCGGGGAGATCCTCGACAGGGCCCGGGCCAACGTGGAGCGGGTGACGGCCGAGCTGCGCGAGGTCGCGAAGGAGCTTGCCGGCTCACCGGACATCCGGGCCGCGCTCGACCGGCTCGCCGCCGATCACCCCGACAACGCCACGATCGTCGGTCTGGCCGAGGTGACGCTGGGGGAGGCGACCGAGTTCGTCAAGCAGCACGAGCTGGTCACGCTCATCGACGACCCCTGCGTGATCATGGAGATGCCGGAGTTCGCCCGGGGCATCGCCGTGGCGTACTGCGACCCGCCGGGGCCGCTGGAGACCGGTGACCTGCCGACGTTCTACTGCATCGCGCCGACGCCGGCCGGCTGGCCCGCCGAGCGGGTGGAGTCGTTCTACCGCGAGTACAACAACCACATGATCCGCAACCTCAGCGTGCACGAGGCGATGCCGGGTCACTTCCTCCAGCTGGCCCACTCGCGCCGGTTCCGCGGCTCGACGCGGGCCCGGGCGCTCGGCTTCTCCGGCCCGTTCGTGGAGGGCTGGGCGGTCTACGTCGAGGAGGTAATGGTCGAGCGGGGATTCGGCGGCCCCGCGGTCCGCGCGCAGCAGCTCAAGATGCAGCTGCGGATGAGCATCAACGCGATCCTCGACCAGCTCGTGCACTGCGAGGGGCTGACCGAGTCCGAGGCGATGACGATGATGCGCGACGAGGGCTTCCAGGAGGAGGGTGAGGCGGCCGGCAAGTGGCGCCGGGCGCTGCTGACCTCGGCGCAGCTGTCGACGTACTTCGTCGGGTACACCGAGGTGTCGGCGATCGGGCGGGCCCGGCCGGGGGACGTGTCGGTGCGGGACTGGCACGACCGGATGCTCGCGCACGGCTCGCCCGCGCCGCGGCACGTCCGTACGCTGCTCGGCGTCTGACGCGGATCGTGGACACCGGGGCCGCCCGCAGCCGGCCCCGGTGCCCACGATCCCTAAGAGGCTTTCGGACGGTTGTCGACGATCGTCGCGCCGGCGGGCGGGTCGAACGCGGTCGCGGTGACCGTGGTGGCGTAGCGGATCAGCGACACGTCGGTGGCCTTGCCGTCGACCACGCCCTTGAACGACCCCAGTACGCCGGCGGACGTGATGCAGGCGTCGAACTCGGTGGCGGCCGCGTTCTCCACCCCGGTGACGCTGGTGCAGGTGGCATGCTCGCCGGCGAGCGTCGTGTCCTGCTGCCTGATCACCGCGTCCGGCGACATCGACGCGGCCGTGAGCAGGCCGACCACCATCGTGGGCGGCATCAGGCCGTGGTCGTGCAGGGCGCGCAGCAGCGCGGTCGTCGCCTCCGTACTGGGTGACGGTGGCCCGGTCAGCGTGCAGGTCGTGGCACCGCCATCGGTGCGGCAGTCGATCGTGGCGTTCGGCGTGGTCACGAACGTGCCGCCGGGGTAGCTGTACGCCGTGCGCAGCGGCTGCTGCGCCTGGGTGATCGTGGCGTGCTGGCCGCCGGGGAGCTGGTACTCGGCCGTGTAGGTCAGTTCGGTCGCGTGATCTAGCCGGCTGGCCAGGTCGTTGACCAGGTGTGCCCGGTCGATCACCTGCTGCGCGTCACCGATCGAGTCGCAGCCGGCGAGGCCGCCGCTGACCGTTACGGCGAGGAGCGCCGTGACGGCGCGCAGGCGGACATTCCGGCCGACCGGCCGGGGACTCGCGGAACGCATGGCCTCTAGCGTGGCCCGTCCGCGCAAGTTCTCGCAAACGCGTTTGTGGTTTGGTCACGGGCCGGCGGGAAAGTGTGACCGACCGCACAACCGGTGCGTTCAGCGAGGCACGCCGACGCCGCCGTTCCGGCCGCCGATAGGCTGCTGGTGTACCGTGCCGCATCGCCGCGGCGCTGGCGTTCTCGAACACGAGTAAGGAGCGCAGGCAGTGGCCACCATCGAGGGAATCGTCGCCCGGGAGATTCTCGACTCGCGGGGCAACCCGACCGTCGAGGTCGAGATCGGGCTCGACGACGGCACGATCGCGCGGGCGGCGGTCCCGTCCGGCGCCTCCACGGGCGCCTTTGAGGCGGTGGAGTTGCGCGACGGCGACCCCAAGCGCTACGGCGGCAAGGGCGTCCAGAAGGCGGTCGACAACGTCACCGAGCGCATCGCGCCCGAACTGGTCGGGTACGAGGCGAGCGAGCAGCGCGCGATCGACCAGCGGATGCTGGAGCTGGACGGCACGCCGGACAAGTCCGACCTGGGTGCCAACGCGATCCTCGGCGTCTCGCTGGCCGTGGCGAAGGCGGCCGCCGACTCGGCCGAGCTGAGCCTGTTCCGGTACCTGGGCGGCCCCAACGCCCACCTGCTGCCGGTACCGATGATGAACATCCTCAACGGCGGCGCGCACGCGGACTCCAACGTGGACATCCAGGAGTTCATGATCGCTCCGATCGGGGCGCCCACATTCTCGGAGGCGCTGCGCTACGGCGCGGAGGTCTACCACGCGCTCAAGTCGGTGCTGAAGAAGAAGGGCCTCGGCACCGGCCTCGGCGACGAGGGCGGCTTCGCGCCCAACCTGCCGGCCAACGCGGCCGCGCTCGACCTGATCGCCGAGGCGGTGCAGGCGGCCGGGTACACGCTCGGCGACGACATCGTCCTCGCGCTCGACGTGGCCGCGACCGAGCTGTACCGGGACGGGGCGTACGTGTTCGAGGGCGCGAACAAGTCGGCCGACGACATGGTCAGCTACTACGCCAAGCTCGTCGACGCCTACCCGATCGTGTCCATCGAGGACCCGCTCGCCGAGGAGGACTGGGCCGGCTGGACCGCGATGACCACCGAACTGGGGCGGCGCATCCAGATCGTCGGTGACGACCTGTTCGTGACCAACCCCGAGCGCATCGCCCGCGGTATCGCCGAGGGTGCGGCCAACGCCGTCCTGGTCAAGGTCAACCAGATCGGCTCGCTGACCGAGACGCTCGACGCGGTCGAGCTGGCCCACCGCAGCGGGTTCCGGACGATGATGAGCCACCGCTCCGGCGAGACCGAGGACACCACGATCGCCGACCTGGCGGTCGCGGTCGGCTCCGGCCAGATCAAGACCGGCGCGCCGGCCCGCTCCGAGCGGGTCGCCAAGTACAACCAGCTCCTGCGGATCGAGGACGAGCTCGACGACGCGGCCCGGTACGCCGGTCGGGGAGCCTTCCCCCGGTACCGTCAGGGCTGAGGGTATTTGAGATCTTGGACGCTTGGCGGGCCGCTGGCACCGCCAACCGACCGGTCCGTGCCGGCTGGCGGAGCCCGCGGCCGGACCGGTCGGAGTCCACGATTGCGGAAGGAACGGGGGAGGGCGCACATGCAGCAGCGGCGTACGCCCGGTGGGGCGAGGCCCGGCGCGCGCGGCGGTCGGGACGCCCGCGGCACCGGCCGGCGAACCGGTGCCCGGTCCGTCGCCCGTGACCCGGCCACCGGGACCGAGCCGACCCGCGGCAGCGGCGCCCGGGGTCCGTTCCGGGCCGGCGCCGGCCGGGCCGGTGCGGCGCGCGCCGGTGCGGCCGAGACGCCCCGGTCGGCCAATCGCCCGGCGGCGGCACGGCGGGCCGCGGCGACCGGCGTGGCCAGGCGCACCCGGGCACCCCAGCCGCGCCGGCTCACCGGCCGGGCGGCGGTGCTGTGCATGCTGCTGATCGGCCTGCTGCTGGCGTACGCGTACCCGGTGCGCGTCTACCTGTCCCAGCAGAACGAGATCGACGAGATGGAAACCCGCCAGGCCGCGCAGCGCGCCCGCATCCAGGAACTCAGCGGTCAGCTGGAGAAGTGGAACGACGACGAGTACGTCAAGGCGCAGGCGCGCGGCCGGCTGCTGTTCACGATGCCCGGCGAGAGCCCGCTGCTGGTGATCGACAAGAGTCAGCCCAAGGCCGATGACCCGGCCGGCGCCATCCCGGCGCCCGGTGGCCGCGCCAGCGACCCGTGGTACGGCCAGCTCTGGTCCAGCATCCGCGCCGCCGACCAGGGGACGGAGCGCTAAATGGCCGATTCCGAAGCGGCCGGCCCCCCGGTGCGGGAGCCGGCGACCGACGCCGACCTCGCCGTGGTGGCCGCCCAGCTGGGCCGGGTGCCCAGGGGCACCCGGTACGTGGCGCACCGCTGCCCGTGTGGCCGGCCGGACGTGGTGGAGACGACGCCGCGGCTGCCCGACGGCACCCCGTTCCCGACGCTGTTCTACCTGACCTGCCCGCGTGCCGTCGCCGAGTGCAGCCGGCTGGAGTCGGCCGGGGTGATGAAGGAGATGACCGCACGCCTGGCCGACGACCCGGAGCTGGCGGCCGGCTACCACGCGGCACACGAGGACTACCTGGCCCGGCGCGAGGCGGTCGGCCACGTGCCGGAGATCGCGGGTACGTCCGCCGGCGGCATGCCCGGCCGGGTGAAGTGCCTGCACGTCCACCTCGGGCACCGGCTGGCGGTCGGGCCGGGGGTCAACCCGATCGGCGACGAGACGCTCGCCCTCACCGCGGAGTGGTGGACCGGCGGTCCCTGCGTGGAGAGTTAGTCTCGGCCGCGTGGACGTCATCATCAGGCGGGCGCGTACCCGTGACGTACGGGAGATCCTTCGTCTGATCGAGACGTACGCCGACGACCGGATCCTGCTGTCGAAGGCGCCCGTCGCGCTCTACGAGGACGTGCCCGAGTTCCTGGTCGCCGAGCGGACGACCGACGGGGCGGTCGTCGGCTGCGGCGCCGTGCACGTGCTGTGGGAGGACCTCGCCGAGCTGCGCACGATCGCCGTCGACCCGTCCTGCCGGGGGCAGAAGATCGGCCACCGGATCGTGTCGGAGCTGCTCACGGTCGCGCGGGAGCTGGGCGTGGCGCGGGTGTTCGTGCTGACGTTCCAGACGCGGTTCTTCGGCTCGTTCGGCTTCCAGCCGCTCGACGGCACGCCGGTGTCCCCGGCGGTGTACGAGGAGCTGCTGCGCTCGTACGACGAGGGTGTGGCCGAGTTCCTCGACCTGGAACGGGTCAAGCCGAACACGCTCGGCAACACGAGGATGCTGCTGCACCTGCGCTGAGCACCCACGGCGGCCCTGATCGTCGCGTTCGTGATCGTCACAACGTCCGGGATGGTGTGGCTATCGGAGCGCCGTGGACCACACCTTCCCGGAAGGCGCGTGGACCATGGGTAGGGTTGGCGGCGTGACAAGGGTGGCTGCGATCGACTGTGGGACGAACTCCATCCGGCTGCTGGTCGCCGACCTGGCCGGCGACTCGCTGACCGACGTCGTCCGCCGGATGGAGATCGTCCGGCTGGGGCAGGGCGTCGACCGTACCGGACGACTGGCCCCCGAGGCGATCGAGCGGACCCGGGTGGCGCTGGCCGACTACGCCGCGCAGATCAAGGACCTCGGCGCGGAGCGCGTCCGCATGGTGGCCACCAGCGCCACCCGGGACGCCGCCAACGCCGCGGACTTCCGGTCGATGGTGCTCGACACGCTCGGCGTCGTGCCGGAGGTGGTCAGCGGTGACGAGGAGGCCCGCCTGTCGTTCACCGGTGCGGTCCGCGGCCTGCCGGCCGACCTGCCCACGCCGTACCTCGTGGTGGACATCGGCGGCGGCTCGACGGAGTTCGTGACCGGGGACGGGGCCGTGGCCGCGGCGCTGAGCGTCGACATCGGCTGCGTCCGGATGACCGAGCGGCACCTGCACGCCGAACCGCCCACGCCGGACCAGGTCGCCGCGGCGGAGGCCGACATCGCCGCCGCCGTCGACCGGGCGCTCGACGCGGTACGGGGCCGCGACGCGGGTACGCTCGTCGGCCTGGCCGGGTCGGTCACCACGGTGGCCGCCATCGCGCTGGGGCTGACCGGGTACGACCCGCAAGCCATCCACCACGCCCGCATCGGCTATGCCGACGTGGCGAAGGTGACCGCCGACCTGCTCGCGGCAACCCCCGACCAGCGACTCGCCAACCCGGCGATGCACCCCGGCCGGGCCGACGTGATCGGTGCCGGGGCGCTCATCCTGCGCGTGATCATGCAGCGCGCGGGCGCCGACGCGGTCATCGCCAGCGAGCACGACATCCTCGACGGGATCGCCTACAGCGTCCTGTAGCGCCGCGTCCCGCGTCCCGGCCCGCGCGTCGCGTCCCGGCCCGCGCGTCGCGTCCCGGCCCGCGCGTCGCGGAAGATCCGCGCAATGTCGCAATCTTTGCTGCTATCCCGTCCCGGATAGCAGCAAAGATTGCTGTCTTGCGTGGACGATTCCCGGGTGACGGGCACTGTCGGGCCTTCGACAGGACCGGTCTCCCGGTGTCGAATGGCGTCGATCGGTGGGCAACCGATATGGTGCCTTGCGGTCGATGCGTACGGGGGCGGGAGGATTCGTCGTGGCGGATGAGGTGACGCTGCCGCAGTCGCCGGCCGGGTCGGAGCCGACGCTCGTCGAACTCGATGTCGGGCGGCTGGGGGAGCGGCCCGCCGAGGCGACGGGTGTCGCACCGCCGGCCGAGGCGACGGGCGCCACGCCGCCGGCCGTATCGTCACCGGACGAATCGCCACAGACCGATTCGTCACCGGCAGGGCTGTCACCGAGCCAGCGCCGGGTACGGTGGCGGCGGATATTCACGACGGTGGCCTGGAGTGTCCTGGTCGCCCTGGTGGCCGCGGCGGTCTGGGCCGGCGTCGACCTCGCGACCGGCCGGCACTCCGACCCGTCCCTGCGGGCCAGGGCGGGCGACTGCCTGTCCGGGGAGAGTGATAGTGATCTCAAGCGGGTCCCCTGCGACGCCCCGGACGTCAGGTGGACGGTCGTCGGGGTGGTGGAGGGCAAGACCCGGCAGGAGGCTGGCCAGAACGCATGCGCTGCCTGGTCTAACGCCGAAGCGTCCTACTGGGAGAGTCGAAACGCGAGTACCGGCTTCGTCCTCTGCCTCGCGCCGGCATTGACGGCGTAGCCCGGCCCGGACCCGGGTGACCGGGCGTAATCCACGTCTCCGCCGGCTTTCGCTGGCGCCCGCGCCATGGTTGGCTACCGAGCACAACCCCCCTGGCTGTAACAGCCAACGACGACTGACTGACAGGAGGCCGACCGGTGGGCAAAATGGTCAGCTACCCGAGTAACGGTGGCACGAGCGATGGTTACCTCGCGCTACCCGCTAGTGGTGCCGGTCCGGCGGTGATCGTCATTCAGGAGTGGTGGGGTCTGGTTCCGCACATCAAGGAACTCGCCGACCGGTTCGCCGAGGCCGGCTTCGTCGCCCTGGCTCCCGATCTCTACCACGGCGTACACACGACCGAGCCGGACGAGGCCGGCAAGCTGGCGATGGGGCTGGCGATGGACCGGGCCGCCAAGGACATCGCCGGCGCCGCCGCGTACCTCGCCGGCCGTGACGAGGTGACCGGCCAGGTCGGCGTGGTCGGCTTCTGCATGGGCGGCAGCCTCGCGCTCTGGTCGGCCACGCTGTCCGAGCACGTGGTCGCCACCGCCGGCTTCTACCCGGCGGTGCCCTGGGAGCGGATGAGCCCGCAGTGGGACAACTACGCCGGCAAGGCCGCGGTGATCCACTGCTCGGAGGAGGACGGTACCTCGGCGGCGCCCGGGATCCAGCAGGCCAAGCGGGCGATCGAGACGGCAGGTGGGGAGGTCATCAGCTACGACTACCCTGGCACCCACCATGCGTTCTTCAACGACGACCGGCCAGAGGTCTACAACCGGGAGGCCTCCGCGCTCGCATGGGCGCGAACTCTCGAGTTCCTCCGTTCCCGGCTCGGCTGAGTCCGTTCCCGGCCCGGCTGAGTCCGTTCCCGGCCCGGCCGGGGCGCCCCGCGGAGCGCAGCGACCGGACCGGGCCGCGCCGGATCCACGGGCCGATCCGGATCCACGGGCCGCGCCGGATCCACGGGTCGCGCCGGATCCACGGGTCGCGCCGGACCATCCGGCGCGGCTCGCCCCCACCATCACCGGGCTGACCGAGCTCGACGCCGCGATCTCCGACTGCCGGGCCTGCCCACGCCTGGTGGCCTGGCGCGAGGAGGTGGCCGCCACCAGGCGGGCCGCCTTCCGCGACCAGGAGTACTGGGGTCGGCCGGTACCCGGCTTCGGGCCGGCCGACGCGTCGATCGCCATTCTCGGGCTCGCGCCGGCCGCGCACGGAGGCAACCGCACCGGCCGCATCTTCACCGGTGACCGTTCGGGCGACGTGCTGTTCGCGGCGCTGCACCGCGCCGGCCTCGCCAACCAGCCCACGAGCGTCAGCAGCGACGACGGACTGACGCTCGCACACACCCGGGTGTTCTCGGCGGTGCGCTGCGCGCCGCCGGACAACAAGCCGACGCCGGCCGAGCGCGACACCTGCGCGCCGTGGCTGCACCGGGAGATGGAGCTGGTCCGCCCGACGGTCCGGGTCGTGGTCGCCCTGGGCGCCTTCGCCTGGGCGGCCTTCTGGCCGGCGATGCGCGCCGTGTACGGGGTGCGGCCGCCCGTACCGCGGCCGGCCTTCGGCCACGATAGGCTCTGGACGGGACCCGAGGGCGTGCCCGCGCTCCTCGGTTGTTACCACGTCAGCCAGCAGAACACCTTTACTGGCCGGCTCACGCCCGCGATGCTGGACGACGTGTTCGCCCGCGCGAAGGATCTCGCCGGGCTCTAGCGACTCGGGGATCCGATGAACCGCCGCCCGCTCGGCCGATGGACGCCGCTGCTCGCCGTCACCGCGCTGCTGGTGGGCGGCGTGCTGGCCGCGGCGTGGGCGTCGCCGGAGGTGACCCAGGTGCCGGTCCCGGCCCCGCGGACGGCACCGCCCGCGGCGCCCGGTCCGACCCGCAGCGCCGCCGCCGCGGTGGACGTCCCGGAGTGGCGGTTGCCGCCCTGGCTGTCGCAGGTGGCGGCGGGGCTGTGCCTGGCCGCCGTCGCGGCCGTCGTCGGGCTGCTGGTCTGGTCAGTGTGCAAGGGCCGGCTCCGGGTCCGGTCCGCTCCGCTGCTGACCGCTCCCGACGCCGGCGACGTGGTCGCGGCGCTGGACGCGGGCCTGCACCGGCTCACCGACTCCGACGACGATCCGCGGCGGGCGGTCATCGCCTGCTGGGTACGGCTGGAGGAGGCCGCGGCGGCCGCCGGTACGCCCCGGCACCCCGGTGACACCTCGACCGACCTGGTCACCCGCCTGCTGGGCACGCACCGGGTCAGCCCTCCGGTGCTCGACGAGTTCGCCGCGGTGTACCGCGAGGCGCGGTACGCCACCCACGTGGTCGACGAGCGGATGCGGGCGGCGGCGGTGGCCGCACTGAGCCACCTGCGCGCCGAGCTGACCGCGAGCGCCGAGCTGACCGCGAGCTCCGAGCTGACCGCGAGCGCCGGGCCGGCCGCGGATGCGCACCCGGCCGACGGCGCGGAGGTGCACTGATGGCGCGCGAACAGGTCGTCGGCATCGACGACCTGCTCGGTACGCCGGCCGAGGACGAGTCGCGCCCGGCCCGGCCGGAGCCGGCCCCGACCGTCGCTTCCAGCCTGTTCTGGTCGACCGCGGTCGCGGCGCTGCTGTCCGCGGCGGCATACCTGGTACTGCGGCCGGTGGGCCTCAGGGTCCCGTACATCCTGCTCTGGGCGGGGTTTTTCGCCCTGCTCGCGCTGCGCCGGGCGGTCCGGGTGGTGCGGCCGCCGAGGTGGGTCGTCGGCGCGCGGCCCGAGCCGCCCGGTACCGTGCGGATCGACCCGACCAGGGTCGCCGACGGCATGCAGCTCGCCCTGGCCCGGTGGGAGACCCGGCTGTCGTGGAGTGACCGCGAGCGGCAGCGGTTCCTGGCGGAGGTGCGGCCGCGGCTGGCCGAGATCGCCGAGGAGCGGCTGCGCCAGCGGCACGGCGTCACCCGGGCCGCCGACCCGCGGCGGGCTCGGGAAATCATGGGTGAACGACTATGGGCGTTCCTGTTCGACCCGCCCGGCCGCGCGCCGAACCCCCGGCAGCTCGCGGCCGTAGTGGACGACATGGAGAAGTTGTGAGTACGGCCGCCGGAACCGGCCGACGAGGAGGAGCAGTGAACACTCCAGCGATACCGCCGCAGGAGGTGGGGCGGCTGGGCCGCGCCGTGCTCGACGCGGTCGGCACGGTCGTCGTCGGCAAGCGGCAGTCGCTGGAGCTGGTGCTCGCGGGCATCCTGGCCGGCGGCCACGTCCTGCTCGAGGACCTGCCCGGCCTGGGCAAGACGCTCGCCGCCCGGTCGTTCGCCCAGGTGCTCGGCATGGAGTTCCGGCGGTTGCAGTTCACCCCAGACCTGCTGCCCGCCGACGTGACCGGCTCCTTCCTGTACGACCAGCGGGCCGCCGAGTTCTCGTTCCGGCCCGGCCCGGTCTTCACCAACCTCCTGCTCGCCGACGAGATCAACCGGACGCCCCCGAAGACGCAGGCGGCGCTGCTGGAGGCCATGCAGGAGAAGCAGGTGTCGGTCGAGGGGGCCACCTACCGGCTGGAAGCGCCGTTCCACGTGCTGGCCACGGCCAACCCCATCGAGTACGAGGGCACGTACCCGCTGCCGGAGGCGCAGCTCGACCGGTTCCTGCTGCGGGTGTCGTTCGGCTACCCCGACCGCGAGGAGGAGTGGGACGTGCTGCGCCGGCGCATCGACCGCCGCCGCGAGGAGGTCGCCCTGAACCCGGTCGTCGACGCCCGGACCCTGCTCGCCATGCAGGCCGGCCTGGAGGACGTCGCGGTCGAGGACTCGATCGGCCGGTACGTCGTCGACCTGGCCGCCGCGACGCGCGAGCACCCGCAGGTACTCGTGGGCGCGTCGCCGCGCGGTTCCCTGGCGCTGCTCCTGCTGGCCCGGGCCCGGGCCGCGCTGGCCGGCCGGGACTACGTCATCCCCGAGGACGTGAAGTACGTGGCCGTCCCGGCGCTGGCCCACCGCATCACGCTGCGGCCGGAGATGTGGCTGCGGCGCATCGACCCGGCGGCGATCGTCACCGAGGTCCTGGCCGAGACGCCCGCACCGGCCAGCGGGGCGGTGCCGACCTACGCCGGCGCCGTGCCGGGGGCCGGTCCGGGCGACGGCCACCGGTACGTCGCGCCGAGAGGCTGACGGCGTGCGCGGCGACACACCGGGTGGCGGCGACACACCGGGTGGCGGCGACCCCGGCGACCTGGGCAGCGGCCCGGACCTACCGGCCGGTCTCGACGGCTGGGTACCGACCCGGGCCCTCGGCCGGGCCGTGCTGGTGGCCGGCGTGCTGGTCTTCCTCGCCGCGCTCACCGGCCGGTACGACCTGGTCGTCCTCGCCGCGCCGTTCGCCCTCGGCACCGCCCTGTCGCTGCGCCGGCGCCCGGAGTCGCTGCCGGCGCCGGAGCTGTCCACGATGGACGCGCGGATCGTCGAGGGTGATGACTTCGCGCTCCGGGTGAGCGTGGCCAACGCCGACCCGGTCCCGCTCGACCTGGTCGTGCTGCGGCTGGCGCTGCCCCGCTGGGTACGGGTGGACCGCGGTGACCACCCGTACGCGGCGGCGGTACCGTCGGGCAGCGTCGCCGAGGTCGACCTCGCCGGCACCGCGCTCCGGTGGGGCCGCCACGACCTGGGCCCGCTCGCGGTGCACGGGGTGGCCTGTGACGGGCTGCTGGCGTCGTTGCGGGTGGAGTGCGAGGCGCTGCCGGTCAAGGCGTACCCGTCGACCGACCCGTTCCGCGCCGACGAGGCGCTGCCGCGCGCCGCCGGCCTGGTCGGCCAGCACCGCTCCCGCCGGTCCGGCGAGGGTGGGGAACTGGCCGGGGTTCGGCAGTTCGCCCCCGGCGACCGGCTGCGCCGCATCGACTGGCGGGTGACGCTGCGCACCCGCCGGGTCCACGTCGTGTCGACGCTGTCCGACCGCGACGCGGAGGTCGTCCTGCTGCTCGACGTCCTGCACGAGGCGGGGGAGTCGGGCGGCACCGGCGGCGCGGCGTCCGTGATGGACACGACCGTACGGGCGGCCGCCGGCATCGCCGAGCACTACCTGCACCGCGGCGACCGGGTGGCGATGCTGGAGTACGGCTCCGCCGCCCGCCGGCTGCGTCCGGCCAGCGGCCACCGCCAGTACCTGACGGTGCTGGAGTGGCTGCTCGACGCGCAGCCGTCCGGCGGGGCGTACGAGCCCGACACGGGAGCGTTCGGCGCCCACCTGCTCAGTACGAACGCACTGGTCATCGTGTTGACGCCGCTGCTGGACCAGCGCTCGGCCGCGATGGTCGCCGGGCTGGCCCGCTCCGGCCGCGTCGTCGTGGCCGTCGACACGCTGCCGCCCGACCTGAGGCCGCCGGCCGACGGCCCCTGGATGCCGCTGGCGCACCGGCTGTGGCGGATGAGCCGGGAGAACGTCGTCGGGCTGCTGCGCGAGCACGGGGTACCGGTGGTGGCCTGGGCCGGCGCCGGCAGTCTCGACCAGGTGCTGCGCGACGTCACCCGGATGGCGACCGCGTCGTCGGCGGGGCGGCGATGAGCCGGCGGACGGGTGCGGCGGGCACCGGCCGTACCGGGCTCGGCGGGTGGCTGGACACGCTGCGGGAGCAGGCCGCCCGGATCACGCCGGGCACCCTGCTGGTACGGGGTGGCGCGTTCGCGTTCACGGTCGGCGCCCTGCTGGTGGCCTGTCCCGCCGCGCTGCTGGCCGCGCCGGGCGTCGCGGTGCCGCTGGTCTGCGGCGCGGCCCTACCGGCACTGGCGCCGCGGAGCTGGCTCACCACGCTGGTCGTCGGGGGCGCGGTCGCCGGCTGGCTGGCCGCGACGACGGTGTACGGCGAGCCGGTGGCGCTGCCTCGGCTGGTGACCCTCGCCTGCCTGCTGTACCTGGGCCACACGACCACGGCGCTGGCGGCGGTGCTGCCCTACGACACGATCGTGGCGCCGGCTGTTCTGCTGCGGTGGCTCGTCCGGGCCGCCGTCGTGCTGGCCCTGACCGGTGGATTCGCGCTGGCCGCGACGTTCGGCGTACGGGCGGTCGGCGGCCGCGCCTATCTGGTCGCGGCGGTGGTCGGGGTGCTGCTGGTGGCCGCCCTGGTGGGGCTGCTGGTCCTGCTGCGCCGGCCGCCTGCCCGGTGAGCCGGGCCGCCTGCCCGGTGGGCCGACCGGCTTCACGGTAACAGTCCGGTGTGGGCCGATCATGAAGGCGGTCCTCAGTGGACCGCCGCCGGTCGCTCGTATGCTTCCTGCCGCACCGCCGCACACTACGGAGGGCACCATGCAGGTGATCAAGGGGGCCGGCGCGTTCACCGCACCGGACGCGGGCTCGTCCCGCCGCTACGACGAGCACCTTCGGGTATCCGACCTGAGCGTCGGCACGTACTCGATCCCCGTCGGCGGGGTGGACGGGCAGCAGCCGCACAACGAGGACGAGATCTACGTGGTGACCGCGGGGCGGGCCCGGCTCGTCGCCGACAGCGGCGAGGTCGAGGTGGGACCGGGGACGGTCGTCTACGTACCGGCGGGGGAGGCGCACCGGTTCGTCGACGTCACCGCGGACCTGGCGGTCCTGGTGCTGTTCGCGCCGGCGGAGGGGGTACGGCTGCGACCGCCGATGACCGAGGCCGAGATCCGGCAGGCGACGGTCGGCCCGGTGGAGCGGTTGACCGGCCGGATCGAGATCAGCGACTACGACCCGGAGTGGCCGGCGATGTTCGCCCGCGAGGCCGAGCGGATCCGCGGCGCGCTCGGTGACCGGGTACTGCTGCTGGAGCACGCCGGCTCGACCTCGGTACCCGGCCTGCCCGCCAAGCCGAGGATCGACATCGTGCTCGCGGTGGCCGACTCGGCAGACGAGCCGGGGTACGCGCCCGACCTGGCGGCGGCCGGGTACCGGCTGCAGATCCGCGAGTCGGACTGGTACGAGCACCGGATGTTCAAGGGCCCGGACACCGACGTCAACCTGCACGTGTTCAGCGTCGGCTGCCCGGAGATCGACCGGATGCTGCTGTTCCGGGACTGGCTGCGGACGCGCGCCGACGACCGGGAACGATACGCGGCGGCCAAGCGGAGGCTGGCCGAGCGGGAGTGGACGTACACGCAGCAGTACGCCGACGCCAAGACCGAGGTGGTCGAGGAGATCATCGCCCGGGCCGTGGCGCACCGGGAGGCATTGGCACGTCCGCAGGCCTGAACGGGGCCGCGCGGATGTGCGGTCTTCGGTATGTTGGCCCTGCCTTGCTGCCACACCCCTCGGAGTTGTACAGCCGTGCGCCGTGTCGCCCCCGCTGTTGTCGTGCTCCTCACCGTCCTCCTGACCGCTACCGGCTGTAGCAGAACCGTCGCCGTCCGGCCCGTCAGCGCGCACCCCGCCGCGTCGTCGAGTACGAACCCGCCCGCCTCCGTATCGCCCCCCGCGGCTTCGTCGCCGTCGCCGTCGCCGTCCGCGCCGGCGCCGGCCTCCCCGGTGGCCGGGCCCACGTCGCCCGCGGCGACGCAGCCGGCACCGCGGGCGCAGGGTGCGCCCGCGGCCGCCCCGCCGCGGACCGTCGGGCACGGGCCGGGTGGGGCGGTGACGACCATGGACTCCGACGCGGTGGCGTTGACCTTCGACGACGGGCCGGACCCGAAGAGCACCAACGACCTGCTCGACCTGCTCAAGGAGCAGGGGGTGAAGGCGACCTTCTGCGTGGTCGGCTTCCGGGCCCGTGACCATCCCGAGGTGATCAGGCGGATCGCCGCCGAGGGGCACACGCTGTGCAACCACTCGTGGCAGCACCTGCAGAACCTGGCCCAGCGCGACGACAGCTACCTCATGTGGGACCTGCAGTCGACCAACGACGCGATCCACGCCGCGGCGCCGAACGCCCAAATCGAGTACTTCCGCGCGCCGTACGGCAACTTCACCCCCCGGCTGGTCGACTTCGCCGCGCGGCTGCACATGACATCGGTCTACTGGAGCGTCGACGACCAGTGTTGGATGTCCGACCGGTACGGCACCGGGCCGGCGATGTCGCAGCACATCACCGCGATGGTGCGCGACGGCACCCGGCCGGGTGGGATCATCCTGTCCCACGAGAACGGCAAGCCGCACACGGTCGCCACGTACCGGTCGCTGATCCCGTGGTTGAAGGAGCGGTTCCCGCTCGTGGCGCTCCCGACGAGCGGCCCGTCGACCCGGCACCCGGAACCTCGGGTGGCACGCTGACCCGATCCGGATAGCCCCTGCCCGGCCAGCGCGGGAAGATGGGATCGTGGCCGCCAAACGGATCCTTGTGGTCGGCGCCGGGCACGTCGGGCTCTACGCCGCCTTCCGATTGTCCAAGAAGATCAGGCCAGATGAGGCCGAGGTCGTCGTCGTCGACCCGCAGCCGCACATGACCTATCAGCCGTTCCTGCCGGAGGCGTCGGCGGGCAACATCTCGCCCCGGCACGCCGTGGTGCCGCTGCGGCAGACGCTGCGGAGGTGCCGCATCCTGTCCGGCGAGGTCACCCGGATCGACCACGCCCACCGGGTCGCGACCGTGCAGCCGATCATCGGCCCGGAGCGCGAGATCCTGTACGACCAGATCGTCGTCGCCCCCGGCAGCGTGTCGCGCACGCTGCCCATCCCCGGCCTGCGGGAGCACGCCGTCGGCTTCAAGACCCTCGGCGAGGCGATCTTCCTGCGAAACCACATCCTGGAGCGGTTGGACGTCGCGGCGACCACGCCCGACCCGGCCGTCCGGGCCTGTGCGCTCACCTTCGTGTTCGTCGGTGCCGGGTACGCCGGCATCGAGGCCATCGCCGAGCTGGAGGACATGGCCCGGGACGCGCTGCGCTACTACCCGGAGCTGGCCGTGGCGGAGATGCGCTGGGTGCTGGTCGAGGCGACCCGGCGGGTGCTGCCCGAGGTCGACCCCGACATGGGTGCGTACACCGTCGAGCGGCTGCGCAGGCGCGGGTTCGACATCCGCCTCGACACCCTGTTGGAGTCGTGCGCCGAGGGCGTGGTGGTGCTCAGCGACGGCGCCCGCTTCAAGGCCGACACGATCGTGTGGACGGCCGGGGTCAAGCCGCACCCGATGCTCGACCGCACCGATCTGCCGCGCGACGAGCGACGGCGGGTGACCTGCCTGCCGACGCTGCAGGTCGTCGACGACGGCCGGGTCGTGGAAGGCGCGTGGAGCGCCGGTGACAGCGCCGCGGTGCCCGACCTGACCGCCGACAAGCCCGGCGCCACCTGCTCGCCGAGCGCGCAGCATGCGGTGCGCCAGGCCAACCTGATGGCAGACAACATCGTCGCGGTACTCCGCGGGCACCGGCCCGCGGAGTACCGGCACCGGCACGTCGGCTCGGTGGCGAGTCTCGGCCTGCACAAGGGCGTCGCCCAGGTGTACGGCATCAAGATGACCGGCTGGCCGGCCTGGTTCATGCACCGGGCGTACCACATGAGCCGCATCCCCACCGTCAACCGCAAGGTCCGGGTGGTCGTGGACTGGACCCTTGCCCTGTTCCTCAAGCGCGAACTGGTCGAGCTCGGCGAGCTGCACCAGCCGAGGGAGCCGTTCACCGACGTGACCCCGCCGGTGCTGCCGAAGGAGGCCGTGGCGGTCAAGGGCTGAGCGGGGCGCGCCCCTACCGGGCCGGGAAGCGCCACACGGTCACGTCGTCGACCGACCGGCCCGGACCGTACAGCGCCTCCAGGACGGTGCGCAGCTCGGCCGCGTGCGGTTGGTGGCGGTCGGCCAGGACCAGGCAGGACGCGTTCCAGTACGCGATGTCGTCGCGGGCGCGGTCCCGCTCGGCGTCGGTGATCGTAGGCGCCGTCCCGGTGCGCTGCACCTCGTTGAGCAGCAGGGAGGTCGGGCGCGAGTAGATGCCGATCGAGGCCTGGCCGCCCGCGGCGTACGGACCGATGAAGAAGCCCTCCGGAATGGCGAACGCGGCGCCGGCCGCGGTCGGCCAGCGCATCTTGTCCGGGTTTGCCGGGCTGGGGAGGGGTACCGGGACGAGCACGCCGCCCGGCCGCACGCACTCCCGCCAGTGCCCTTCGGTGAAGAACCGGGGCACCGGCGCCCGCTCGGCGACCGGCAGCGGCTTCGACGCGACCGACAGCAGTGCCAGGCTGACCAGGACCGGTACGCCCACGCGCACCGCCCGGCGGGGGTCATGCAGTGCCCGGTCGACCGCGGTGGCGAGCACGATCGCGAAGACCGGGACAAGGGCGAGCGCGAACCGGGTCGGCAGTGCCCCGTCGATCACCGGTACACCGTGCAACAGCCGGTACGGACCGCTCTGCCCGGTCCGGACGCCGTTCACGGCGACGTACGGGCCCAGCGCGAGACCGGCCATCACCAGGCCAGCCACCATGACGGCGAGTACCGCCGGCCGCCGCCACAGCCACACGGCCGCGGCGGCGACCACGACCAGCAGCGGTACGCCGAAGAACGTGTTGTACTCGGCCGGCCCGCTGACCAGCCGGGCCGCGTCCGGCGAGCCGAACCACGACAGTGGCGAGGGGGTCCAGAAGCCGGCCAGGTCGGCGGCGAAGAAGTCCGGCGCGAACGGCCCGTTGGGTACGTGCTGGCGGCCGCTGAACTGCACCGCCAGCGGGTAGGCCAGCGCGGCCAGCGCGACGACGGCGCACACGGTCAGCCCCGCGACGAGCGGACCGGCCGCGCGGGCCGCCCGCCGCGGGGCGAGGAGCAGGTATGCCAGGCAGAACACCGCGAGTGTGCTCGCGGTGAGGAACAGCACCTCCTCGCCGAGGAAGAGCTGCACCGACACGACCGCGCCGAGCAGCAGGCCGGTGCCGGCGACACGGCGGACCCAGCGGCGGGCGGTCAGGCCGCCGGGCGTGCCGGCCAGCCGCAGCACGCCCCACACCAGTACCGGTACCAGCCACTGCGAGGTCACGTGCAGGTGGGCGTTGGCCTGCGACATCATGCCCGGGGCGTACGCGCAGAACGCCGCGCCGACGGCCGCGCCCGCCCGGTGCAGTCGCAGGGTACGGCTGAGCAGCAGGTACCAGGCGATGCCGGTCGCCGCGAGGTTGCCGGCCACCCCGACGGCGAAGCTGACCGGGGCGCCGAACAGGAACGTCACGGGCGCCAGCAGCGCACCGAGGACGAGCATCGACGCGTTGCTGAGCAGGTTGACCCCGTCGGGCGCGTTGAGCAGGCGGGTGACCAGGTCCAGGTCGCCGGTCCAGAAGCGGGCGCCGAGCGCCAGGAACCACTCCACGAGGGCCTGGTCGTGCGGATTGAGGGCGAGCGCCCGGCCCACCGGGTCCGCCAGGAGCCCGTGGGTGAGCACCACCGCGATCACCGTCAGGCCGGTGCACACCGCCGCGTCAGCCCAGCGGCTCCGGCGACGGGCGGCCGCGGCGGCGTCGGGCTGGGCGGCGTCGGTCAGGCCGGCGACGTGGCCGGCCCGGTCGGAGCCCTCGGAGCCCTCGGATGGCGGCGACAGGGTGGTCACCCGGACGACGGTAACCCGGACCGGTAAGCCAATGTGCACCCACTCCCGCAGCCGCTACCGTGAACGCATTCACCTGCTGGCCCGGGTGGTGGAACGGCAGACACGGCCGCCTTAAAAGCGGCTGCCGCAAGGCGTGCGGGTTCGACCCCCGCCCCGGGCACCATGCGCGACCGTGATCTACCCGGACGCGACCTCGGAAAACGACGCCGGGCGCGGTTGCGCGCAGCCGGTAATCTTGAGGCGTCAACATTCGCGCCTTGGAGGCCGCCAGTGCAAAGTTCGAACCCGGTTCTGACCCGGCTCGGTGAGGCCGCGTCGCATGAGCGGGCCGGCGGTTACGGTCCGCTCACCACCGATCGCATGATGTCCCTCGACGACGTCGTCGTCCGTACCGTCGGGCTGGTCCTGCTCACCGCGGTCAGCGCCGCCCTCAGTTGGAACCTGTTGACCGACGGCCCGGTCGTGGCCCTCGCGGCGATCGGTTCGGTGATCGCCGGCCTGGTCCTCGGCCTGGTCATCTCGTTCGCCCGGATCACCAACCCGCTGGTCATCGGCGCCTACGCGGTGATCGAGGGCGTGCTCCTCGGGATGGTCAGCCGCTACTACGAGCACTTCTACGGTGGCATCGTCATCCAGGCGGTGATCGGCACGCTCGGCGTGTTCGTCGGCATGGCCATGCTCTACAAGGCGCGGGTGCTGCGGGCCACGCCCAAGTTCACCCGGTTCGTCGTCGGTGCCATGATCGGCGTCGCCGTGATGGGCCTGGTCAACTGGATCGTGGCGATGGTCAGTGGTCACTCGCTCCTGGTGCAGTACAGCGCCACGGGGCAGGTCGGGCCGATCCCGATCATCTTCAGCCTGGTCGCCATCGGGGTCGGCGCGCTCACGTTCATCCTCGACTTCGACCAGGTCGAGCAGGGTGTGCGCTACGGGCTGCCGGAGAAGTACTCGTGGTACTGCGCCTTCGGCCTGCTGGTCGGCCTCATCTTCCTGTACTGGCAGATCCTGCGGCTGCTGAGCTACCTGCGCCGGTGACCGGGGATCTCGACCGCGCGGTCGGTCGACTGGTCAACCACGTGTCGCACTGGACGCCGCCCCGGTGGGCGGCGTCCAGCGCGTCCGGCGCCGGTACGCGTGCGGACGCGATGTACGACCTGATCCAGTACCTCGCCGACCTCGCGGCCGACGCCGAGGGGCGGCCCCGCCGGCGGGTACCGCGCCTGGACAACGTGTTGGCCCTGCCCGACCAGTTGCGGGTGATGGCGGCCGATCTGGTTGCGGCGGCTCCCGATGAGGCGACCCTCGTGGCGGCGACCGCGCGCGTCACGGCGCTGAACACGTCGATCTAGCTCATGATCACCACAACGTCCGGGACGTGGTGGTCTTGAAGTGCCCCGGAGACGACAACTTCCGGGACGTTGTGTAGATCAAGAGGGCGGCCCGGGGAACGTTCCCCGGGCCGCCCTCTTCGTGTCCGTTCGCCGGTTCAGGACAGGCGCTCGATCACCATTGCCATGCCCTGGCCACCGCCGACGCACATGGTCTCCAGGCCGATCGTCTTGTCGTGCCAGTTCAGCGCGTTGATCAGGGTGCCGGTGATGCGCGCCCCGGTCATGCCGAACGGGTGGCCGACCGCGATCGCCCCGCCCATGACGTTGAGCTTCTCCAGCGGGATGCCCAGCTGCTGGTACGAGGGGATGACCTGGGCGGCGAACGCCTCGTTGATCTCCACGAGGTCCACGTCGTCGATGGTCATCCCGGCGCGGGCGAGGGCCTGCTTCGACGCCTCGACCGGGCCGATACCCATGATCTCGGGCGACATCGCGGTCACGCCGGTGGAGATGATCCGGGCCAGCGGGGTGATGCCCAGCTCGCGGGCCTTCGTGTCGGACATGATCACCAGCGCGGCGGCGCCATCGTTGAGCGGGCAGCAGTTGCCGGCGGTGACCCGTCCGTCGGGCCGGAACACCGGCTTGAGCCCGGCCACCGCGTCGTACGTGACCCCGGCGCGCGGCCCGTCGTCGGCCGACACCACGTCACCGGAGGGGGTGGTCACCGGCGTGATCTCCCGCGCCCAGAAGCCGTCGGCGATCGCCTTCTCGGCCAGGTTCTGGCTGCGGACGCCGAACCGGTCCATCTCCTCGCGGGTCACGTCGCAGACCTGGGCGAGGTTCTCGGCGGTCTGGCCCATCGAGATGTAGATGTCGGGGAGGTCGCCGGACTCACGCGGGTCGGTCCAGGTCGGGGCGCCACCCTGCGAGCGCTTCTCGGTGCGGGCGCCGGCCTCGGCGAACGCCGGGTTCTCCCAACCACCACCCACGGCGGCCTTGGCCTCCGGCGGCAGCGCGTCGGAGTTGCCCCGCGCGTACCGGGAGACCAGCTCCACGCCGGCGGAGACGAACACGTCACCCTCACCGGCCTTGATCGCGTGGAACGCCATCCGGGTGGTCTGCAGCGACGAGGCGCAGTACCGGGTCACGGTGGCACCGGGCAGGTGGTCGTAGCCGGCCAGCACCGACACCACGCGGGCCATGTTGAAGCCCTGCTCACCGCCGGGCAGGCCGCATCCGAGGTAGAGGTCGTCGATGGCCCGCGGGTCGAGCTGGGGCACCTTGCCAAGGGCGGCGTTGACAATCGTGGCGGCGAGGTCGTCGGGGCGGACGTCGCGCAGGGATCCCTTGAACGCGCGGCCGATCGGGGAGCGGGCGGCGGCGACAATGACGGCTTCGGGCATGCCGGTCACGTTACTCGCGCACCCTTACCCGCCGGTAAGTTGAGTTGGTCACTGTACGCGGGGAGCAGAGCGGACGCCGCCCTCGTCACTGCGGTACGCCGGACGCCTCCGTCACCGCGGGTAGCAGCGCGTGCGCCCACACCCGGTACCCATCGGCCGACGGGTGGTAGCCGTCGTGGCAGTACGTCCCGGCATCCGCCCGGAACACCGCGCCGGTCTGTGCGGCCAGGTCGACCGGAACGCCACCGACCGTGGCCACCGCCGCCGCCTGGGCCCGGGCCAGCCGCCGACCGTGCCAGCCCACCAACTGGCGCAGCGGCGGCGGGAACGCGCGCGCCGAGCCGAGATCGGGGCAGGTGCCGACGACGACCGCGACCCCGGCGGCGCGTAGCCGGCGGACGGCCGAGGCCAGGTCGTCGGCTGCCTCGGCGGGCGCGGTGAAGTGGACCGCGTCGTTGCCACCGACGAGGATCACCGCGACGTCGGGCCGGGTGCCGACGAGGGCCCGCGCCACCTGCGTACCCAGGTCGGCCGAGCGTGACCCGGACACCGCGACGCTGGACAGTTCGACCCGCCGCCCGTCCGCCTCCTCGGCCAGCAGCATGGCGAGCTGCCCGCCCACGGTGTCGGTCACCTGCTCCACGCCCACGCCGAGGGCGGTCGAGTCACCGAGCAACACCAGTCGCAGCGGGGCCGCCGAGGTGTCGCCGATCGAGGCGCGCATGGCCAGGCGCAGGTCGGGCTGGGCGTACCGGCGGCTGCGCGCCAGCATCGCCTGCCCGGCGAGGACGGCCGCGCCACCCACCGTCCCGGCGATCGCCGTGACCGCCGCTGCCTGTCCGAGTCGCCGGAGAAAACTCATGTACCACTCCACGGGGCCGCTTGCTGTTCCTGCTGCAAGCGTACGTGCGAGGGATCGGTCGGATGCTCCGTGCGCCGCCACACCCGGCGCCGCAGCTGGGCCCACGCGCCGGCCGGGCCGTGATCGTGCCCGTCCACCCGGGCGGCGCTGACCTCGGTGCCGGCATGTCCGACCGCCTCGACGGCCGCGTCCGCCAGGCTGCGGACACCCTCACCGCGGCGCAGCCGCGAGCCGGTCTGCCGGTCCCGGTCCTCGTCGGTGAGCGCGGCGACCATCGTCGGGAGGAGCGCGGCGGCGGCCACCCCGTACCCGTCGCCGGAGGGGTGGAACCGGTCCCACGCGAACATCCGGTCCGGTTCGGCGGTGAACGCCGGGCTCAGCAGGTCGGCCAGGGAGACGGTACGCCCCCCGGCCTCGACCACGGCCACCGTCTGGGCGGCGGCCAGCTGCCGGCTCCACCGGCGGGCCAGCCAGCGCAGCGGAGGCTGGATCGGCTGGATCGTTCCCAGGTCCGGGCAGGTGCCGACGACCACGTCGGTGCCGGCCTGCCGTAACGACCGGACCGCGGCGACGAGGTGGTCGATGGCCTCGGAGACCGGGCGGCGGTGGGTCACGTCGTTGCCGCCGACCAGGATGACGGCCAGGTCGGGCCCGATCTCGAGGGCCCGCTCGACCTGCGGGTCCAGGCTGCGGGACTCGGCGCCCACGACGGCGAGGCAGCGCAGCGAGACGGGCCGGCGCAACTGCTCGGCCAGGCCGGCCGCGAGCAGGGCACCCGGGGTGTTACGGGCCGAGTCCGCACCGTACCCGGCGGCGGTCGAGTCGCCCAGGACGACGAGCGTGACGGGGTCGCCGTCGTGCTCGGCGCCGTACCGGCCGTCGCCGCGCGGGGGCGGGGCCTCCGCGATGGGGATGACGCGCCGGGCGAGCATGGCCTGACCGACGATCAGGCCGGTGAGCGCCGCGCCAGCCGCGGTGAGGCTGCCGGCGCCGAAGGCACCCGCCGTGGCGATCCGCCGGATGTGGCTGGTCGGTTGCGTCATCGGGCCTCCACTCGGTGGTGCGTCAATGATCTCTTGGTCCCGCAACGTCTGCCGGGTAAACCAAGAGCGTTTTCGACGCATAACACCCCGAAAGTCGGTTCCTTGTCCGTACGAACAAGTTTCCGACAGTAACCGACCGGGAGACGTCATCCGGATCGGTCGGGTCCGGCCCGGTTTGGCTCGATTCTGATGAGGACCCGCCGATCCCGCTCCATCGCCGCCCGGTAGTCGTCCCAGTCCGGGTGCTCGCCGGAGACCCGCCGGTAGTAGTCCACCAGCGGCTCCATCGCCTCCGGCAGGTCGACGACCGTGGCCCGGCCCTCGATCTGGATCCAGCGCCCGAAGAAGGTGTCGGGCAGGACGCAGACGTACGCCTGCGGGTTGCGGCGCAGGTTGCGGACCTTGTACGCGGTCTGCCGGCTGCTGATGACGATGTGTCCGTCGTCGTCGACGGCCACGGTGACCGGGGACATCTGCGGCGTACCGTCGGCGCGCAGCGTGGCGAGGACGGCGTGGTGCTGTTGCGCGACGACCGCGCGGGCGGCATCGAGATCCATACCTCATTGTCCCGTCCCCGGCCGCGTTCCGCCGCCCTCCGCCGCCCTCCGCCGTCCTCCGGCAGTCGAGGTCGGTGGTCGCGGTGGCGGGCACCGGGCACCATGGATGGGCCGGCCCCATCGGGACCGGCAGATACGCACCGGCGGCGATGAGGTGAATGCCATGGCGGGAACGCTGCGACGGCGGATGGCCTGGACGGCACTTCTGCGGGTCTTCCGGCCCGGTACCCCCGGCCTCGGGCGGCGGCTCGCGGCGGTCCCCAGGATGATCGCCGCCACGGTGCGTGGCGAGTACGACGGCGGCTCGCGGCTGGCCATGATGGCCGTCGCCGGGCTCTACATCGTCTCACCGATCGACGCGGTGCCCGAGCTTCCGCTGATGCTGCTCGGCCTGGTCGACGACGCCGCGGTCGCGGCCTGGTTCGCCGGCGCGCTCCTCGACGAGACCGAGCGGTTCCTGGAATGGGAACGGCGGCGTGCGACGGTGATCCCCGGCCAGACCGTTCCCGGACCGCACCCGGGTGTCCACCCCGGAGCCGGGTACTCCCGTCGGGGTCACCGCCGGCCGGCATAGGGGCGGATGACGACGCTAGGCTGGCGCCCGTGCGCTACTACGACAACGTCGTCGAGTTGATCGGCAACACCCCGCTGGTCCGGCTCCGCAACGTCACCGAAGGCATCTCAGCCACCGTGCTGGCCAAGGTCGAGTACTTCAACCCCGGTGGGAGCGTGAAGGACCGCATCGCGCTGCGCATGGTCGTGGAGGCCGAGAAGTCCGGCCTGCTCAAGCCCGGTGGCACGATCGTCGAGCCGACCAGCGGCAACACCGGTGTGGGGCTCGCGCTCGTCGCCCAACTGCGCGGGTACCGGTGCGTCTTCGTCTGCCCGGACAAGGTCAGCGAGGACAAGCAGAACGTGCTGCGGGCGTACGGTGCCGAGGTGGTCGTGTGCCCCACGGCCGTCGCGCCGGAGGACCCCCGCTCGTACTACAACGTCTCCGACCGGCTGGCCCGGGAGATCCCGGACGCGTGGAAGCCCGACCAGTACTCCAACCCGAACAACCCGCTGTCGCACTACGAGCAGACCGGGCCGGAGATCTGGGAGCAGACCGCCGGGCGGATCACCCACTTCGTGGCCGGCGTCGGCACCGGCGGCACCATCTCGGGCATCGGCCGCTACCTGCGCGAAGCCTCCGAGGGACGCGTCAAGATCATCGGTGCCGACCCGGAGGGCTCCGTCTACTCCGGCGGATCCGGCCGGCCGTACCTGGTCGAGGGCGTCGGTGAGGACTTCTGGCCGAAGACGTACGACCGCGACATCTGCGACGAGATCATCGAGGTTTCCGACAAGGACTCGTTCCACCTGACCCGGCGGCTCGCCCGCGAGGAGGGCCTGCTGGTCGGCGGATCCTGCGGCATGGCCGTGGCCGCCGCGCTCGAGGTGGCCCGCCGCGCCGACCCCGACGACGTCGTCGTGGTGCTGCTGCCCGACGGTGGCCGGGGATACCTCTCGAAGATCTTCAACGACGCGTGGATGACCCGGTACGGCTTCCTGAGCAGCCACGAAGCCGGCGCGACCGTCGCCGACGTCCTCGCCCAGAAGGGCGGCCAGATCCCCGAGATGGTGCACGTGCACCCCAGCGAGACCGTGCGCGAGGCCATCGACATCATGCGCGAGTACGGCGTGTCGCAGCTGCCCGTGCTCAAGGCCGAGCCGCCGGTGGTGACCGGTGAGGTCGCCGGCTCGATCGCCGAACGTGACCTGCTCGACGCCCTCTTCACCGGCCAGGCCCACCTGCACGACATGCTCGACAAGCACATGGGCGAGCCGCTCCCGATGATCGGCGGCGGCCAACCGGTGGCCGAAGCCGTCGCGCTGCTGGAGAAGTCCGACGCGGCGATCGTCCTCGTCGACGGCAAGCCCCGAGGCGTCATCACCCGCCAGGACCTGCTGAGCTTCCTGAGCTGACCGTTCACGGGACAGGGCGGCCGCCGTGCCGGCCCTGTCCCGGCGGGGTCACCCGGCCGCCCTTTTTCCCCGGCGGGTCAGCGCAGCGGCTCCGGGACGGCGACCACGTCGACCAGGGCGCCGCGCCGCAGCACGGTGACCGGCAACCGGGTACCGATCGCCGGTCCCAGCATGAGCCGCTGGACGTCCTGGACGCCACGGACCGGACGGCCACCGGCGGTGATCATCACGTCGCCGAGGAACAGTCCGGCCTGCGCTGCCGGACTGCCGGGTACGACCTCGACCAGGCGCAGCCCGCGGCGCTGACCGAGCCGCTCGACCAGGTGCGGCGGTAGCGGGGTGGGCGCACCGGCGACGCCGAGCCAGGCCCGGCGTACCCGACCGTCGCTCATCAGCTCGGAGATGATGTACCTGGTCGTCGAGTTGATCGGGACGGCCAGGCCCAGGCCGAACCCGGCGACCGCGGTGTTGATGCCCACGACCCGACCGGTGGAATCGGCGAGCGCCCCACCGGAGTTGCCGGGGTTGAGGGCGGCGTCGGTCTGGATCACGTCGTCGATGAGGCGGACGTGCCGGCCGCTGCGTACCGGCAGTGACCGGCCCAGCGCACTCACCACGCCGGCCGTCACCGAGCCGGCGAGCCCCATCGGGTTGCCGACCGCGATGACGAGCTGCCCGATCCGCAACGTGTCCGCGTCGCCGAGGGTGGCCGGCGGGACGGACGCCCCGGGTACCCGCAGAACGGCCAGGTCGGCGAGCGGGTCGGCACCGACCACGTCGAAGCGCGCCTCGTCACCGGATGTGAACTCGGCCTCGCCGCCGGTCGCTTCGGCGACTACGTGTGCGCTGGTCAGCATGAACCCGTCGGGGGTGAACAGCACTCCGGAACCGGCCCCCTGGCCACGCGCCGTCACGACGGCGAGGCTCGCGACGCTGGGCAGTACGGTCGCGGCCACCCCGGACACCGCGCGGCTGTAGGCGTCGAGGGCCTCGGTGTCGGCGGCGGGTACGTTCTGTGGCTTCATATCGCTGGCAACTGCCCGGTACCCGTGATTGATGCCCGTCGCCGTTACGCCGTCGGCGAACCGATCGTGGACACCTGCGCCGCCCACAGCCGGCACAGGTGTCCACGATCGGCGAGAGTCAGGCGCCGAGGCACTCGTCGGGCAGGTCGAACCAGCGCAGCTCCTCGAAGCCGGCCGACACCGCCGCGCCGCCGCGCCCGTCGGTCCACGGCCGCTCCGCCAGCTTGAGGCACAGTTCGCGCGCTTCACGCAGGTAGTCGGCCAACGCCTCCTCGCCGGCGCGTTCGTGCCGGGCCGGCCAGCGCAGGTTCCCGTCCGCGTCGTAGCTGAGCTGGTCGAGCCGGAGCGGGGGCTCCACCAGGCCGTCGGAGTGCCGCCACAGTCCGGTGTACGGGTCGAAGCGGTACTCCGGCAGCAGCGCCCAGCCGTACGTGGCGACCAGGTGTACCGCCTCGACGATGTAGTCGAAGACGGCCGGGGAGATGAAGTAGTTGAAGCTGACGCGTACCCAGCCCGGTTTGATGCCCTCGCAGCCGGCCACGATCTCCTGCTCGAAGCGGTGCGAGCGTTCCACGTCGATGCCCAGCAGGCGGTGGCCGTACGGGCCGGCGCACGAGCAGCCGCCGCGGGACTGGATGCCGAACAGGTCGTTGAGCAGCGATACCACGACGTTGTGGTGCAGGTAGCGCCCGCCCGGCCGGCGGACCACGAAGGACACGATGGACAGCCGTTCGGCGTCGAGGTTGCCGAGGATCTCGATCGCCGGGTTGGCGCGCCACGAGGTGATGGCGTGGCGCAGGAAGTGGTCCTCGCGCGCCCGGATGACGTCGACCCCGACCGCCTGTTTGAGCTGGAACACGAGCCCGGCCCGGATCGCCTCCACGATCGCCGGGGTACCGCCCTCCTCGCGGTGGGCCGGGTCGGAGATGTAGTGGTGCTCGGTCGGGTTGACGTAGTCGACGGTGCCGCCGCCGGGGACCGTCGGCACCCGGTTGCGCAGCAGTTCCCGGCGAACGACCAGCACCCCGGGGGTACCGGGACCGCCGACGAACTTGTGTGGCGAGATGAACACGGCGTCCTTGCCACGCATGTTCATCTCGACGTAGGGCGCGGCGGCGGCGTAGTCCCAGAACGACAGTGCGCCGTGGCGGTGCAGCATGCCGGAGACCGCGTCGGTGTCGGTGACGATGCCGGTCACGTTGGAGGCGGCCGAGAACGATCCGATCTTCAACGGGCGGTCGGCGTACCGGAGCAGTTCGGCCTCGAGGCGGGCGACGTCGATGTGCCCGTCGGTGTCCTCGGGGATGACCACCACGTCGGCGATCGATTCCCGCCAGGGCAGCTCGTTGGAGTGGTGCTCGAACGGGCCGATGAACACCACGGGGCGCAGTCCCGTCGGGATCCGTTCGGTGAACGCGTGCCGGTCGTCGAGTTCGGCCGGGATGCGCAGGCCGAGGATGTGCACCATCTTGTCGATCGCGCCGGTGGAGCCGGAGCCGGTGAAGATGACCACCGTCCCGTCGTCGCCGCCGACGGCCTCGTTGATGATCCGCCGGGCGTCCTCGCGCAGCCGGGTCGTCTGCAGGCCGGTACCCGAGGACTCGGTGTGCGTGTTGGCGTAGCGCGGCAGGACCTCGTCGTGGATGAACCGCTCGATGAACTCCAGGGCCCGGCCGGAGGCGGTGTAGTCGGCGTACGTGACCCGGCGGGGGCCGTACGGTCCCCACATGACCTGGTCGTCGCCGATGACCGACTCGCGGATGCGCGCCAGCAGGGGAGTATCGGGTGCCGGGGTCGGCCCGGCAGACAGGTCATCGGCCGCGCTCGTCGCCTGCGGTGGATCGGCCGCGCTCGTCGCCTGCGGTGGATCGGCTGCGCTCATCGCCTCATTATGCGCAGCCGATCGCCCGATCAGGCCGGATCAGCTGTACCGGCGCCAGACGTCGCGGAGCGGCTCCCAGCTCTCACCGATCCCGTCCGTCCAGAAGGCGATGATGTACGCGGCCACTGGCGAATCCGCGTCGTCCCACCACGTACCGCAGACGACGCGGTTGGTCGAGTCGCCGGGATTGCGGAAGGCATACTCGATGTAGTTTCCTTCGACCTTGCCGGACGTCGTCTTCTTCGTACCCGGCTCCGCCACGCCCGGCGTCAGCTGCTTGGCATCGATGTTCTGGGCCAGCACCTTCGTGCGTGCCTTGTCCCGCGCGTCGATCGACTTGTACTCCACGAAGTAGACGCTCGCGTTGGCGTACCGGCAGAAGACCCGGGTGTCCTCGCCTTCGTTGAGGGAGGGCCCGCCCTTGTCTCCGCTCCTGGAACAGTTGGTGAGGTACGGCAGCCACGGCTCGGCGATCGGTACGAGTTCGCCGCTGAACTTCGGCTTGTTGAGGCCGACCTGCGCGCGTTCGAAAGCCGGCAGCGTCGCGGTGGGGGACGCACTGACCTTCGGTGCCGGCGCGGGTGCTGTCCGGTAACCCACGAGAAAACCGGTAGGCCCGAAGATGATCAGGCCCGCGAGCGCTCCCAGTAGGCCGCTGACGACGATGCGCTTTCGCGGCGGCTTCGGCGTCGGCACGATCCGTGGCTGCCACGACGGCGAACCAGGACCTCCGTCCGGGAACAGCGACCAGGAGTCGGCCGCGGGCGCTGCAGACTGCGGCCGTACCGCCGGCTGTGGCTGTGGCGGCGGCGGTGTCTGCGGGTACGCGCCCGGCTGGGCCTGGGGCGGCTCAACGGTAGGGGTGCCCGACGCCGCGTCGCTCTGGGGGGCCGGAGGAAGTGACGCGGCATCCGCCTGGTACGGGTGTCCCGGTTGGACCGGAGGCTGTGTCGACGCGGCTGTGGTGGGGTCGGTCGCGGGCACCGGCTGCTCGCCGGTCCTGTGCTGGAACGGCCCGTAGCCGCCGTAACCCTCGGGGCCCTCGCCGGTGCCCGGAACCTCGTTCACGAGCAGGCAGGGTACCAGTCAATGAAGCCCGTGATGGTGTGTGATCACCGACGGTACGGCTGGTGACGGGGGGGATCGGAGGTACAACGAGCGATGCCCGCGGCGAGCCGGAGGCTCGCCGCGGGCATCCACGGTGGAACTGTCAGGCCGTGACCCGGCGGCGCCGTCCGGCCAGGAACAGCACGATGCCACCGGCGGTCAGCAGGCCGCCCACGGTGGCGACGCTGGTCACGTCGGATCCGGTCACCGGCAGGTTCCCGCCCGCGGTGACGGTGTACCCGGTCGTGACGCTGGTGCCGGTGTGGTCCGTCGTGGAGCCGCCACCACCGTTGCCACCCGGGGGCGTTCCCGTGCTGGGCGAGGGGTCCACGGGGCCGCCGTTGCCAGGGTCCTCGTTGCCGTTGCCGGGGTCTTCGTTCCCGCCGCCGTTGCCGCCGCCGTTGCCGGGGTCTTCGTTCCCGCCGCCGTTGCCGGGGTCTTCGTTGCCCCCGCCGTTGCCCGGGTCTTCGTTGCCGCCGCCGTTGCCCGGGTCTTCGTTGCCGCCGCCGTTGCCGGGGTCTTCGTTGCCGCCGCCGTTGCCGGGGTCTTCGTTGCCGCCGCCGTTGCCGGGGTCTTCGTTGCCGCCGCCGTTGCCGGGGTCTTCGTTCCCGCCGCCGTTCCCGCCGCCGTTGCCGCCGCCGTTGCCGGGGTCTTCGTTGCCGCCGCCGTTGCCGCCGCCGTTGCCGCCGCCGTTGCCGGGGTCTTCGTTGCCGCCGCCGTTGCCGCCGCCGTTGCCGGGGTCGCCGGTGCCGTCGCCCGGGTTACCGGTGCCGTCGCCCGGGTTGCTGCCGCCGTCGCCCGGATCGGAGCCGCCTTCGCCGGGAAGCTCGGCCGTGACCTTGACGCCAGCAGAGCCCACCTGTACGGAGACGCTCGTCTCGGCCTGCGTCGCCGACTCGGTCGACTCCGCGTAAGCGGCGCTGGAAACTGCGGTCGAAATCGCGATCGCGCCGAGCAGGGCGCCGACGCGAGTCGCTATCCGCAGGCTGCGCCCGCGCGCGGTTCGATTGGTACGCACCATGTGCCTCCCCGTGCTTCATGGTTTGGAAAACCGGACGTCTGTCGCCGATCCGACGAATCCGCCGGCCACGTCTACAGTGGAGTGAGCGGTACAGGCGCCCTCATGGCGCAGTGCCGCCGAGGGCAGACTAATCGGCGATTACAAGCCCCGGGGCCCCCGATGCGAAGTGAGCGACATCACGCTACATCAATGTGTTGTAACGCGCAAAACGTTCAAATAACCGGATTCCGTGCGATGTCCCGCGATCGCCACGACTATCGACTTCGGACAGTCCTGGGACAACCGCGCTTCGTCGTCGTTATGCTTCGCATCGTGGTCCATTGATTGCATTGCGTGGTAAGTGTCGTGATGGGTGGCGACGAGCAGCGGCTATCGGACACTGAAATCGCCCATCGGTCCGGTCGGTCGCGGCGTTCGTGCCATTGCGCTGATGCCGGGAATTCGCTAACGCGATCAGGCGGGGATGCCGGGGATCCTTCCGGCGGCGGTCCCGAGCTCTGGCGCAGTGCCGAGTTCTGGCGCAGTGCCGAGTTCTGGCGCAGTGCCGGCTGGCGGTAGCGATCCACGTACGGGGCGCGGGCCAGGGTGCGGGGCGGTTCACGAAGGCGTCAGAGGGAGGCGAGCGCCTTCGCGATGTTCCGCTTGGCCGGGTCCCGCATCCACCGTCGGTCCGGGAAGTCGGTCTGCGCGATCCGCAGCGGTGCCTCGACCGGGGACAACACCTGCGCGTACCGGTAGGCCCCGGGTAGGCCCCGGGCCGATGGGGGTCGGGCGTCACCGGGCGCAATGCCGAGTACGTGGCGCCGGAGTGCATCCGCGACCACGCGTGGGTCCCATGCGACGTCGAAGTACGCCGGGCCTTCGAGGTCCGCGTCGAGGTGACGGCCGCCACGGTCGAGCGCCAGCAGTCGTGGCACATGCACTCCCACGGCGGCGAGCGCCGCGGTTGGCGACGAACGGTACGTGCGGACTGACCGGAGCCTCTCGAACGGAGGGGCTCCGGTCATCCGGCGCGAGGTATTTCCCTGGGCTCACGCCCCGGGGTTGGTCAGGACTGGCGGATCGCCTCGCCGGCGATCTCGATCCGCACGTTCTTTCCGACGAGGACACCGCCGCTTTCGAGGGCCACGTTCCAGAGCAGGCCATAGCTCTCACGGTTGATCTCGGCCGTCGCGCTGAACCCGAAGATGTCCTGCCCGTAGGGATCGCGGCGGGCGCCGCCGAACTCCACCTGCAGGTCCACCGGTCGGGTGATCCCCTTGACCGTCAGCTCCCCGGTGACCAGGAAACGTGCGGCCACGCGGCCGGACGACTGCTGCGGGATGTTGGGGGATTCGCCGCCCCGGTAGCCCGGTCGACTGCTCTTCAGTCGGGCCCAGAAGAAGATCGGGTCGGTGCCTCCCTGCCACTTGACCCCCGTGCTGCGGTACTCCAGCGTGGGGTACCTCTCCACATCCAGGAAGTCGGGGCCTTTCAGGTGCGCGTCCCGGTCGGGGGTCCCGGTGCTGAGGCTCGCCGCCTGGATGGTCGCGGTGACCGAGGAGGCCAATGGGTCCTCGTCCACGACGATGTGCGCGGTCGCCTCGCCGAATTCGCCGCGTACGGGACTGACCATCATGTGACGGGCCAGGAAGCCGATCCGCTTGTGCGCCTGATCGAGAAGATAGGTGCCGGGGGCCGGGATGGTGATGCCTTGCCAGGACCGTGTGGCGGAACCGGTCATTGTTGTGCCTTTCCCTCCCCGAACTGTTCTCGGGTATTGCCGGTGTGCTGCTGCGGATTCGGATTTCGCGGAAATGATCGGGCGTACGCCGCTGCGGGATAAATGCCGTCCAGCATAGTACGTGACGGAGCCGCCACCCCGGGTCGTCGAGTGAGTACCGCGACCGGCTGCGCATGATCGAAGTGGGCGCGTCGCCGCCGTGAGTTCGTGCCCTATCTTGGTTGATTTCGCCGACCAAAGGCTCATCGCGAGGGTGGGTCGGACAAGGGGTCGATGTATATCGATAGGGAGGCGACATCGGGACGTCTGAGGCGGGCCGGCAAGCGTGATAAGGCTCACGTCAGGCGGAGCGGTGAGCGTCATGACAGTCACTCGAAGGCTGTCCGACAGGTATGCCGCGTGCGGCGTGTCGGTGGATGCGGTCGCCCCCGGGTCCGGATTGGCCGTGGTCGCTTTCGGGTATTCATCGTATGGAGAAGCGATGTCGCTAGTCGCGGTGTCACTTGAAGAAATAGCCGAGGGGGCGGGTCTGGAATCCGGCCGTGTTGTCGCGTCGTTTCTTGGCGGTATACCACGTGGCGCTGAATCGTACCGCCAGTGTCAAGAACGCGAGGAGTGTGAGCGTGAAGGTGGAGGCTTTCACCTCTTCTTCCCCACTGACACGACAATCGCACAGAAAATGGTGAACCCGATGGCGACGGTGATTTCAATTCTCCGCCGCGCCTGGTTTTTCGACCTGACCGGTCGGCACGAGGGTGGTCACTGTCATCACCTCCTCGGCCGGGGCTCCTGGCTCACTGACTGCCGGGCGGCGCCGCGGTGGACGCGCTTCGCGACAGCGCCGCGCGCCCGGTACGGGGAGCACCATGCGTCGCGGTCGCGTGGCGCGAGGTCACGACATCGTCGCGGGGCCAGAACTGCTCCGGCGCGCCCAGCGGTTCGAGGTCGCGATTCGACATGTCCCACCCTCGGTCCGCGCGATCCTCCGGCGCCACCGTAGGTGCCACCATCCGTGCACCGTCAGCCTGGCCGGTGGTGCTTGCCGGCCTGGTCGACGCCCTTGTGCACCCGCACGGTGCGGTCGATGAGTTCGCGCAGCGCGCTCTCGTCAACGTCGTCGAGCCGTTTCAGGTAGAGGCATCCCTTCCCGGTCTTGTGTGGACCGAGCCGGGCGAGCACCGACGCGTGCCGCTCCTCGAACCCGCCAACCAGGTAGACGACGAGTTGTTGCCTGCGCGGTGAGAAGCCCACCAGAGGCCAGTCGCCCGTGCGCCCGCTCGAGTAGGTGTAGCGGTAGCTGCCGAAGCCGACGATGCTCGAACCCCACATGACCGCGGACTCGCCGGTCACCTCGCGCAGGATCGCGCAGAGACGCTCCGCATCGGACCGCCGGCGTTCGTCGGGAACCGCGGCCAGGAAGTCGTCGACGCTGGCGTCGGTCGGGACCGTCGCCGGCTGCTTCGATGTCGTCACGGCGTCATGCTTTCAGCTCGGTACGACACAAAATCCGTGGAGCAACCACGGTGGCTTGCTTCCGCGGAGGCGAGCCGTCGGATGTGGCGCACGTCCGTGATCTACATCGCCGGCGACCATCTCTGCGATCGCCCAGGTGATCGGCCGAATCAACGACTATCGGACCGTCATCTCGTCGGCGGTGGAGGAGCAGACCGCCACGACGACCGGCATGGCCGGCGACCTCAGCCAGGCGGCCAACGGGGCCGGGCGGATCAGCGAGGGCATCCAGGGAGTGGCTGTGGTGGCCGAGAGTAACCGCCAGGGCGCTCAGGCGACCAGGACCGCGGCCACCGAGCTGGCGGCCGTCTCCGAGCAGCTCGAGGCGGCGGTGCGGCAGTTCCGGTACTGAAGCGGCCGGTCGGCCGACCACGTGAGCCCTGCCCGGCGGTGCTCGTCGGGCAGGGCTCGACCGTTGCGACCCCGATCGGGCAACTCAGCCCGTTCGGGGCGATCCCGCAGTACCCGCCGGAGTTCTTGTCGAGGTACTGCTGGTGGGCCTTCCCGCGCTGTCACAAGTCGATCGTGTCGGCTATGTCGCTGACCTACTGCACGAGTCGCAGGGTGCCTGGTATCGGCCGGAAGCCGTGGTGCTCGTAGAAGCGGTGGGCCGGGCCATCGGTCGCATCGACAACGACGAACCGTGCGGCAACGATCTCAGTCGCGGCGACGATTCGCCTCAGGGCGTCTGCGAGGAGAGCCCCGCCAATCCCTGACCGTGCAGCGTCTTGTCCAGGGCGAGCCGGGTGAGGAGGACCGCCGTAATCTGCCCGGGATTTCCCCGTCCCCACGCCCGCGGCAGGTCGTCCCGGACGGGGAGATGTGCTGCGATGGCGCCGCCAGCAGGACCGACGCCGGCGCCGGTGGGCGCGGATGGGGCCGGCCAATCGGGTCAGGGTGCGGCTGCGCCGCGGAATCGCGGCAGCCCGACCACGGGCGTATTCCTCTAACCGGCCCGATGGGCATGGCGTCGGCCCCGGACGATCAGCCAGACGCCGACCAGCAGAGTGGACAGCCCGACCGCGCCGGCGATTAGCAGCAGTACTTCGGTCTGATGCACATCCTTGGCCTGCTGCGCCAGCATCTCGGGGGTGGGGTCCTGGAAGGGCAGCATGGCGCTGGAATAGAAGGAAAAAGCCAGGCACGGCATCACCACTGACAGCGCTATCAAGGCCCAGCCAAGCTCTTGCTGCCAACCGGTCCATCCAGCGCGTATCAACCATCGCGGCGTCACCGCGCCATGGTCGCCAGCCCGTACGTGAGCGTCAAGTGGCCGATGTCGCCGCACTGTGGTCGGCAGCCGGGTCGACAACGGCAGGCACCGAGACAGCACGAGCGATGCCTCCGGCGGGTAGGTCGCCGGCCCTACGGCCTGGATCGGGCCTCCGGCGGCCGGGGCCTTGGCGCTGCCGAGAGGGCAGGTCATCCCGTTCGGGCCGATCCCGCAGTACCCGCCGGGGTTCTTGTCCAGGTACTGCTGGTGGCTTTGATGGGCGTGCAGGAAGCTGCGCCGAACTGAGTCGGGCTTATGCCGATCCGATCAGGGTGAGCCCGTGGTGCTGGCTGAACTCCAGGTAGTCCTTGACGTTCAGGGCCGCCAGTGGGAGGCCCTCGGCGAGGCAGCACGCCGCGATCCAGGTGTCGTTGACCGGCGTAGTCCTGCCGCGCCGCTGACCCGCAGCCGCAAGTCGACCCCAGGTTTGAGCTATGGCGAGGTCATAGCCCAACTGCACCTGACCGGACAACCAAAGTTCCAGCCGTTGCCGGTTACGCGGACCCCAGTCACGAAGCTCAGCCCACTTAGTCATCTCGCCGACCGTCACGAATGTGACGCATGTCAGCTTGCCGGCGAGGAGAGCCGACATTGGCGACGTCAACCGACCGCGAAAGCTCAACGACGCAACGTCGGTGTCGAGCACCACATAGTCCGACACCGGCTACGCCATGTCTGAACGGCGAGCGGCGTAGGTAAACGCCAGGAACTCGTCCAGCTCTTCGTCGGTTTCAAAGATGCCCTCGCACACAAGGTCATCCACTGACTTGATCGGCTTCAGACCGCGTCGGCGAACCTGCTCATCCAGAGACGCGTGGGGGCGGCGTCCGACCGGCGGCTGTTCGATGCGTTCTGCTCCGCTCGTCATGTACACCCTCCTCGCATTCAGTCTGTCGGGTTGCGGTCCAGTTCGGTGCCCCGTCAGGCATCGGTCTTGGCGACCCCGACGGGGCAGGTCATCCCGTTAGGTCCGATTCCGCAGTACCCGCTGGGGTTCTTGTCCAGGTACTGCTGGTGGTAGTCCTCGGCGTAGTAGAACGGGCCGGCCTTCGCGATCTCGGTGGTGATCTCGCCGTACCCGGCCTCCCTCGTCACCGGCGCGAACGCCTCGCGCGACGCGAGTGCCTCGGCGAGCTGGTCGTCGGTGGTGGCGTAGATGGCCGAGCGGTACTGGGTGCCGATGTCGTTGCCCTGCCGCATGCCCTGGGTCGGGTCGTGGTTCTCCCAGAACACCTTGAGCAACTGCCGGTAGGAGATCACCGACGGGTCGAAGGCGACCTGTACCGCCTCGGTGTGGCCGGTGAGCCCGGAGCAGGTCTCCTCGTACGTCGGGTTGGGCGTGCTGCCGCCGGCGTAGCCGACCGAGGTGGAGTACACGCCCGGCAGCTTCCAGAACAGCCGCTCGGCACCCCAGAAGCAGCCCATGCCGAAGACGGCGACCTGGTGGCCGGCGGGCCACGGGCCGGTCAGGGGAGTACCGAGGACCGTGTGGCGACCGGCGACCGGCATGGGAGTGTCCCGGCCGGGCAGCGCCTCCTCGGGCGTGGGCAGGTCGAGCTTCTTGTAGCGCAGAAACACGGTGCACTCCCTTCGCCGGCCCGGGCGAGCGGGCCACCCACCAAGCATGCCGCGCCGGAGGGCGCGCCGCGCGGACCGGCCCGGTGATCGTCGTAACTCCTCGATCAGGTCGGCTTCCGATCGAGGCGGCGACGGCCCCGTCGATGCCGCGACCTTCGAGGCGGCACCGCACTTTCAATCTTGGAAATTTGGGCACCACCAGCGGTGCCTGATCCTCCAAGATCTACGAAGGGGGCGGTCCGGCCAGTCGCATGGGGCACGGCCCCCCGGGGCGATCGTGAAGGCCCCCAGCATGATTATTTGCAATCAAAACATAAGAGAAATTTTCACGAATCCTCAATTCCGGCCTGTCGGCGGAGGGTTACCGGCTGGTAGACACATCGCTCATGGTGGATATTCCAGTGGAGCGCCGCACCCTCCTCAAGACCGCAGGCACCGCCGCCGGCGCCGCCGCGCTGCTGGGCCCGCTCGGCCTGGCCGAGCCCGCGCACGCCGCGACCACGACCGTGTTCCGGCACGGGATCGCGTCCGGGGACCCGTTGCCCGACGGGATTCTGCTCTGGACCCGGGTGACCCCGACCGAGGAGGCCCAACCGGGCTCCGGCAAGGGGCCGGTCGTCACCGTCGGCTGGCAGGTCGCCACGGATGCCGGCTTCCGCGCGATCGTGCGGTCGGGTGAGTTCACGACCGGCCCCGACCGCGACCACACTGTCAAGATCGACGTTACCGGCCTGCGGCCGTCGACGACCTACTACTACCGCTTCCAGCTGGGTGCCACGACCTCCCCGGTCGGGCGTACCCACACCGCGCCCGCCTACGACGCCGACCTCGCGCACCTGCGCCTGGGCGTGGTGTCGTGCTCGAACTGGGAGGCCGGGTACTTCTCGGCCTACCGCCACCTGGCCGCCCGGGGCGACCTCGACGCCGTGGTCCACCTGGGCGACTACATCTACGAGTACGGCAGCACCGAGTTCCCGGGTGACGGCGCGGTCGTCCGGCCGCACCAACCCCTGCACGAGTGCATCACGCTCGCCGACTACCGGCTCCGGCACGCCACCTCCAAGACCGACCCCGACCTGCAGACGCTGCACGCGCTCGTACCGTGGATCATCACCTGGGACGACCACGAGATCGCCAACGACGACTGGTCCGGCGGCGCCCAGAACCACGACCCGGCCACCGAGGGCGCCTGGGCCGACCGGGTCGCGGCGGCGCACCGGGCGTACGCGGAGTGGATGCCGGTACGCCTCGGTCCGGACGCGCAGATCTACCGTCGGCTGCGCTTCGGCAACCTGGCCGATCTGTCCATGTTGGACCTGCGCAGCTACCGCTCGCAGCAGGCAGGCGGGGTCGCGGTGGACGACCCCACCCGCACGATCACCGGCCAGGCCCAGATGGACTGGCTGCTGTCGGGGCTGGCGTCGTCGACGGCGCGGTGGAAGCTCGTCGGCAACCCGGTCATGATCTCGCGGCTGGACCTCGGCACCCTGCCGGCGTGGGCGCTCGGCCCGCTGGCGAAGCTGATCGGCATCCCCAGCAACGGGTACGTGCTCAACCCCGACGCCTGGGACGGGTACAACGCCGACCGGGAGCGCCTCGTCGACTTCCTGCGCGCCAACCAGGTGTCGAACGTCGTGTTCATCACCGGCGACATCCACAGTTCCTGGGCCAGCGAGCTGACGACGAAGTCGACGATCCTGTCACCGACCGCGGTCGAGTTCGTCGTCACGTCGGTGACCAGCGACAACGCCGACGACTTCACCGGCGCCCCGCCCGGCACGCTGTCGGTGGCGATCGCCGGCGTGCTACGGGCGGCCAATCCGCACGTCAAGTGGGCCGAACTGGACCAGCACGGGTACGGCGTGCTCGACGTCACCGCCGACCGGTGCCGGATGGACTGGTACTTCGTCACCGACCGGACGAAGCCCGACGCGGGCGCGTACCTGGCCAAGTCCTTCTCCGTGGGCAGCGGCGTGGCCCGGCTGCGGCAGGAGCCGGCGCCCGGGTCCGCGCCCGCGGCGGTTGACACGGTCGCGGCGGTCTGACGCTCTGTCGTGACGGGAAGGGCACCGTGGCGGTGACGGGAAGGGCACCGTGCGGCACGGTGCCCTTCCCGTCACGCGGGCAGTGCCGCCGCGATCCGGGCCGCGTAGTCGGCGGCCTCGTCGTCCGAGGCGTACTTCGTCCGGGGCCAGAAGAACCCGCGCAGCCCGTCGCCCCTGGTCCGGGGTACGACGTGGGTGTGCAGGTGCGGCACCGACTGGGAGACCTTGTTGTTCATCGCGACGAACGTGCCGCCGGCGCCCAGCCCGGCCTCGACCGCGACCGCCAGCCGCTGGACGAAGGAGAAGTACCCGGGCAGCAGCGACGCGGGCAGGTCGGCCAGTGTCGCGACGTGCTCGCGGGGCGCCACCAGCACGTGCCCCTTGAACACCGGCCTGACGTCGAGGAAGGCGACGGCGGTGTCGACCGCCGCGACCCGGACGGCCGGCGTGGAACCGGTCGCGATGGCGCAGAAAAGGCATCCCGTCACGCCGATCACGGTAACGGCGGATACTGTTCATCCCATGACGCACGGCCACCGACAGTCCGGTTTCGACACGCTCGCGATCCACGCCGGGCAGGAGCCTGACCCGCGTACCGGCGCGGTCGTCCCGCCGATCTACCAGACCAGCACGTACGCGCAGGACGCGGTCGGCGACCCGCGGCTGGGCTACGAGTACAGCCGCAGCGGCAACCCGACCCGCGACGCGCTCCAGGAGTGCCTGGCCGCGCTCGAGGGCGGCCGGCGGGGCCTGACGTTCGCCAGCGGCCTCGCCGCCGAGGACACCCTGCTGCGCACGGTCTGCCGGCCGGGCGACCACGTGGTGATCCCCGGCGACGCGTACGGCGGCACGTACCGCCTGTTCGCCCGGGTCGCGCAGCGCTGGGGGCTGGAGTTCACCCCGGCCGACCTGTCGAACATCGACGCAGCGCGAGCCGCGGTCACCCCGCGTACCAAGGTCATCTGGGCGGAGACGCCGACCAACCCGCTGCTGGGCATCGCCGACATCGCCGCGCTGGCCGGCGTCGCGCGCGACGCCGGCGCCCTGCTCGTCGTCGACAACACGTTCGCGTCGCCGTACCTGCAGCAGCCCCTGGCCCACGGCGCCGACGTCGTCGTGCACTCCACCACCAAGTACGTCGGTGGCCACTCCGACGTCGTCGGCGGTGCCCTCGTCGTCGCCGACGCGGCGCTCGGCGAGGAACTGGCCTACCACCAGAACGCGATGGGCGCGGTCAACGGCCCCTTCGACGCCTGGCTCACCCTCCGGGGCGTCAAGACCCTGGGGGTACGCATGGAGCGGCACTGCGACAACGCCGAGCGGATCGCCGAGTTCCTGCTCGGCCACGAGGCCGTCAGCGAGGTGCTCTACCCGGGCCTGCCGGGGCACCCCGGCCATGACGTCGCCGCCAAGCAGATGCGCCGGTTCGGGGGCATGATTAGTTTCCGGGCGGCCGGTGGTGAAGCCGCCGCGCTTGAGATCTGCAACCGGGCGAAGCTGTTCGTTCTCGGAGAGTCGCTGGGCGGCGTCGAGTCGCTCATCGAGCACCCCGGCCGGATGACCCACGCGAGCGCGGCCGGGTCGCCCCTGGAGGTGCCCGCCGACCTGGTGCGGCTGTCCGTCGGGATCGAGACGGTCGAGGACCTGTTGGCCGACCTGGAACAGGCGCTCGCTCGTTAACACAGACAGGTGTCGATGCAGGGAGGGCGCAATGCTCGGCCAGGCCGGTACGTGGGTGGGCGCCAGTGCGCGGCAGATCGCGCGTGCGGTGCGGCGGGGCGACACCTCGGCGACCGCGGTGATCGCCGATCACCTCGACCACATCCGACAGTACGACCGGATCGTGCACGCGTTCCGGCACGTCCGCTCGGAGGAGGCGATGCTCGAGGCCGAAGCGGTCGACGAGCAGCCGGAGCTGGGTAACCTCCCGCTGGCCGGGGTGCCGATCGCGGTCAAGGAGAACACCCCCGTCGTCGGCGTACCGACGTGGAACGGCTCCGCGGCGGCGTCCGGCCCCGTCGCCGAGACCGACCACGAGGTCGTGCGCCGGCTGCGCGGCGCCGGCGCCATCGTGATCGGCACGACCCGTATGCCGGAGTTGGGCCTGTTCGCCTCCACCGACGACGCCAGTGGCACCACCCGCAACCCGTGGCGCACCGACCGTACGCCCGGCGGCTCCTCCGGCGGCGCCGCCGCCGCGGTGGCCGCGGGCATGGTGCCGATCGCGCACGGCAACGACGGCCTCGGCTCGGTCCGCATCCCCGCGGCGTGCTGCGGCCTGGTCGGGATCAAGCCCGGCCGGGGTGTGGTCCCGTCCGGGATCGGCGCCACCGACTGGTTCGGCCTGGCCGAGCACGGCATCCTCGCCACCACGGTCGCCGACGCGGCCATCGGGTTCGCGGTGCTCGCCGGGCGCGCCCCGGAACGGCTCGTCGAGCCCAACCGGCTGCGGATCGCCGTGTCGCTGCGCTCGCCCGTCGCCGGCGTGTTCCCCGACGCCGACGCCGGCCGGGCCACCGGAGCGGCGGCGCGACTGCTGGTACGCCTGGGGCACGACGCGGTGCGCGCCGATCCGGCGTACCCGGTGAGTCTGGGCCTGCGGGGCATAGCGACCTGGTTCGCGGCCGCCTACCGCGACGCCACCGCGACCGGCATCGACCTGTACGCGCTCCAGCCGCGGACCCGCCGCCACGTCGCCCTCGGCGAGCGGGTGCTGCGCACGCGCCTGGTCCGCGAGGACGACCGCGCCGCCTGGCGGGAACGCTGCCAGGACTGGTTCGCCGACGGACACTTCGACGTCCTGATCACCCCGGCGCTCGCCACCGCGCCGCCGGTCGCCGCCGACTGGCACAAGCGGTCGTGGCAGGCCAACGTCATCTCCTGCCTGCGCTACGCACCGTACTCGGCGCCGTGGAACGTCGCCGGCTTCCCCGGCGTGGTCGTACCGACGGGTGTGCGCACCGACGGGCTGCCCGCCGCCGTCCAGCTCATCGGGCGCCCCGGCAGCGAGCTGACCCTGCTCGCGGTGGCGGGGCAGATCGAGGCCGCCGCGCCGTGGCGGCGGCACGCGCCGGGCTGGCCCAGGGCGCGGGAGCGCAGCCGGGTCGCCTGACCGTCCACCGCGGGGTTGGCACGAGCCTCGACGTGCCCACTTTCCGGCCGGATGGCACGATCTACGGCATGACCATGGCGCCCGAACTGGTGACGCTCGCCGACATCGAAGCAGCCCGGGACCTACTCGACGGGGTTATCCGGGTGACCCCGCTCGAGCCGTGCCGGCCGCTGTCGGCGAAGCTCGGCGGCCCCGCGTGGCTCAAGTGCGAGCATCTGCAACGGGCCGGCTCGTTCAAGATCCGGGGTGCGTACGTGCGGATCGCCCGGCTCTCCGACGCCGAGCGGGCGCGCGGCGTGGTGGCGGCGAGCGCCGGCAACCACGCGCAGGGCGTGGCGCTGGCCGCCGGGCTGATGCACACCGAGTCGACGGTGTTCATGCCGATCGGGGCGCCGCTACCGAAGATCGCCGCGACCAAGGGGTACGGCGCCACGGTCCGGCTGGTCGGCAACACCGTCGACGAGTCGCTGGTGGCCGCGCAGGAGTACGCCGAGGCCACCGGCGCGGTGTTCATCCACCCGTTCGACCACCCGGACATCATCGCCGGCCAGGGCACGATCGCGCTGGAGATCCTCGAGCAGTGCCCGGACGTCCGCACGATCCTGGTCGGGATCGGCGGCGGCGGACTGGTCTCGGGCGTGGCGGCCGCGGTCAAGGCGCTGCGGCCGGACGTGCGCGTCATCGGCGTACAGGCGGCCGGGGCGGCGGCCTTCCCACCCTCGCTGGCGTCCGGACGTCCGGTACGGCTGCCGAAGTTCGGCACGATCGCCGACGGCATCGCGGTGGGCTGCCCGGGAGACGTGACCTTCGCCCACGTCAGCAAGCTGGTCGACCAGATCGTGACGGTCACCGAGGAGGACATCTCACGGGCCCTGCTGATGCTGATGGAGCGCGGCAAGCAGGTGGTCGAGCCGGCCGGTGCGGTACCCGTGGCCGCGCTGCTGGCCGGCGTGGTGCCGGTCGTCACGCCGACGGTCGCGGTACTCAGCGGCGGCAACATCGACCCGCTGCTGATGCTGCGCCTCATCGAGCACGGGCTGGCCGCGGCCGGCCGGTACCTGACGTTCACCGTGCGCTGCGGTGACAGCCCCGGTCACCTGGCTCGGCTGCTGGGTCAGATCGCCGAGCAGGGCGCGAACGTCCTCGATGTCGAACACCGCCGGCACGACCCGCGGCTGCGCCTGGGTGAGGTGGAGGTGGCGCTGTCGGTGGAGACGCGCGGCGCTGAGCACTCCGATCGGCTGGTGACGGCGCTGCGCTCGGCCGGCCACACGGTGACGTTCACCGGCTCGCTCGCCTGAACGACGGAGCCGCCCGGAACTGTCCGGCCGGGCCGGCCAACTCCGGACGGGGCGGGCTCTCCCGCCGCGTCCGGCCGGACACGGCGGGAGAGCGGCACGATCACCCGCCGAACGGCTCGAAAGAGACGACGGTGACCTTGACCTCGGTGCCGCTCGGGGCGGTGTAGGTCACGGTGTCACCGGCCTGTGTGCCGAGGATCGCCTTGCCCAGTGCCGACTCGGGGCTGTAAACGGTCAGATCGGTGGTCGAGGCGATCTCCCGGGAGCCGAGCAGGAACGTCTCGGTGTCGTCCTCGTCATCGTCGAACTGGATGGTGACGACCGTGCCGGCGGCAACCGCGTTGCTCTTGGGGGCCTCGCCCACCTTCGCGTTACGCAGCAACTGCTCCAGGTACCGGATCCGCCCCTCCTGCTTCCCCTGCTCCTCGCGGGCGGCGTGATAGCCGCCGTTCTCCTTGAGGTCGCCCTCCTCGCGCCGGGCGTTGATCTCGGCGGCGATGACGGGGCGGTTCGCGATGAGCTCGTCCAGCTCAGCCTTCAGCCGGTCATATGCATCCTGAGACAGCCAGGTGGCGTTTTCTCCACGGTCGTTGATCGACACTGAAGATCTCCTCCGATTGCTGCGGCTGATGGGTCAGACCTACCAACTTACCAGCGGACGTCATTACTGAACGTGTAACGATCTTGAAATGCCGGCGCGCCGGGCCGGGGGCGTCGCCGGCCGGTCAGCCGGTCAGCCGGCACACCGGTACCTCAGCGCTCACCGGGGTCCCGTTGGTGTGCAGCGTGTAGGTGACGGTCACCGGGTTTCCCGCCGGTACCGGCACGTCGGCCGCGCCGATCTCGGCGCCGAGGCGGTCGCGGGACCGGACGTGGCACACCGCCGGGCGGCCGCTCGGCTTGTGCACCTCGAACCGCACCGTGGCCTGGTTGTCGGCGAGGTCGAAGTGCACCACCTGGGGGCGGGCGTCCGGCGTGCCGTACCGCTGGTACAGCACGACCGCGAGGATCAGGCCGACGAACGCGCCGGCGATCGCGACCAGCGTCGCCAGGCTACGCCGGGGGGCGCGCGGCTCCCGGCGCCGGCCGTACCGGCCGGGTGGGAAGGCCGGCGTGTTGAATGTCGCTTCGGTGTCGGACACGGTCCTCGTCAAATCTGTCGGTTCGGACGAGCACAATAGGTCGAGCCGAATCGACGGCCTGCCCTGGCCGGCGATCGGCGTAAGCGGCCCGTCACAATGGGCCGGCTTATTGTCTCAGCAGCGACGGCGAGGAGAGTTCGTGGGCGAGCAGTTGCGGCTCATGGCGGTGCACGCACACCCGGACGACGAGTCGAGCAAGGGCGCCGCGACGATGGCGAAGTACGTCGCGGAGGACGTCGACGTGCTCGTCGTCACATGTACCGGCGGGGAGCGGGGCAGCGTCCTCAACCCCAAGCTGGACCGCCCCGAGATTTGGGAGAACATGGCCACCCTCCGCCGGGAGGAGATGGAGCGGGCCCGCGAGATCCTCGGCGTACGCCAGGATTGGCTGGGCTTCGTCGACTCCGGCTTCCCCGAGGGCGATCCGCTGCCGCCGCTGCCCGAGGGCTGCTTCGGCCTCGAGCCGGTGGAGAAGGCCGCGGCGCCGCTGGTGAGGCTGATGCGCGAGTTCCGCCCGCACGTCGTCACCACTTACGACGAGGACGGCGGCTACCCCCACCCCGACCACGTGATGTGCCACAAGGTGTCGGTCGCGGCGTTCGACGCGGCCGGCGACCCGGAGCGCTACCCGGACGCCGGCGAGCCGTGGCAGCCGCTGAAGCTCTACTACCACATGAGCTTCTCGCTGCCCCGGGTCAAGGCCCTGCACGAGGCGATGCTCGCGGCGGGGCTGGAGTCGCCCTACGGCGACTGGCTGACCAGGTGGGACCCGGCGCGCGACAAGAGCCACCGGATCACCACCCGGGTGCCCTGTGCCGAGTACTTCGAGGTCCGCGACGACGCGCTGCGGGCGCACGCCACCCAGGTCGACCCGGACGGCTCGTGGTTCCACGTGCCGCTGGCCATCCAGAAGGACGTGTGGCCGACCGAGGACTACGAACTGGCCCGCTGCCTGGTCGAGCGCTCCGGTCCCGAGGATGACCTGTTCGCCGGCGTCCGGGAATCCGTCTGCGCGTAGGCGGCCGGCCGCCCGGGCCGGCGCGCGCATAGGCGTACCGTCTAGGGCATGAACGCGTTCACCCTGCTCGCCGACAGCGTCGCGGCGAACAACTTCGGTGATACCAGGTCCGGTGGGCTCGCCGGGCCGATGGGCCTGTTCGTCATCCTCGTGCTGGTGATCGGCACGGTGCTGCTGATCAGGAACATGAACAGCAGGCTGCGCCGGCTGCCGAACAACTTCTCGTCGACCGATACCGCCGGCTCCGCTCCCGAGGAGGAACCCGGAGCGCAGCCGACCGCGCCCAAGGAGTCCACGAAGCGGTAGCCACGACTCCGCGCCGTGCGGGCCGTCCGTGACCGGTGAGCCATCTCACCCGTCCGGCCGGCCCGCCGGTATGTCGTCGCCGCGACCACCGTCCTTGAGGTTCCGGCCGCCGGACAGGTGGGGCCCGTAGCCGGCACGACCGATGTGCTATCGACGGCCGTACAGCTACTCTCCCCGAGGAGGCCTACGCCTGGGCTCCGGGGCGGGAGAGGTACGGCGGATGACGGCACCGCAGCGACGACAGGGCACGGTGGTGCCGCTGCTCGCGTTCGCGCTGGCCGCCGTCTGCTTCGGAGTCGGCGGCCAGTTCGTGCACACCGGCGTGCCGGCGCTGGACCAGCCCGTACCGCATCCCGGCTGGATCGCCGCGGCGATCGGCCTGGTCGCTGCCGCCCAGCTGCCTGTCCTGCGGGTCCGGGTCGGCGCCGGGAGCGTCGGGCTGGCCTGGGGCGAGTCGGCCGTCGTGATCCTCTGTGTGCTGCTGCCGGCGGCGTGGATTCCGCCGGTGACGCTCGCCGGCGTCGGGCTGGCCCGGGCGCTCCAGGCGTTCGGCCCGGAGCGCCGCAGGTCCGGCACGATGGTGTGGGGCGTCGCGGTGCTCACGCTGGCCAGCGCCGCCGCGGCGACCGCCGCCAACCTGGTCACCGTGACCTACCGGCACCCGCTCACCGTGCGGACCGGTGTGGCGCTGCTGCTGGCGGCCGCCGCGTACGCGGTCACCGGCCTGGTCATGGTCTCCTGGCGGGTGGCCCGCCAACACGGCGAACCGGTCCCGCCGGTGATGTGGCGGGCCAACACCACCAAGCTGCCGATGATCGTCGGCAACGTCGTCGTCGGCCTGCTCGTCGTCGCGCTGTACGGGGTGAACGCGCGCTGGCTGGCGCTGCTGCCACCGGCGCTGTGGCTGCTGCAACAGGCGTACGCGTACCGGGTGCGCACCGACGACGACCGGCGCAACTGGCAGACGTTCGCCGAGGCGACCCGCCGGCTCAACCGGCTCGACGGGCACGGTGCGGTGGCCGCCGGTATCGAGGGCGCGCTCCGGCTGTTCGGCGCCGAGTGGGCCCGGCTGACCCTGACCGCGGACGCCGGCCCGGCGCGGGCGTACGCGGGCTCACCCGACGGCGAGGTCGTCGAGTGGCAGCCGAGCGCGGCCGACGAGCCCGACACCGTCGCCCGGGACCTCTCCGTGGGCGGGGTACGCATCGGCGAGCTGCGGCTACGGCGGCGCACGCCGCAGCCGATGAGCGGCAGGGACCGGCTCATGTTCGCCGCGTACGCCGACGCCCTCGCGGCGGCGCTGCACGACGCCACCACCCACGCGGAACTGCGGATGATGGGCGAGCGCAGCACCCGCGACCTGGCCCATGACCCGCTCACCGGGCTGGCCAACCGCGCCGGCTTCCTGGCGGCCGGTGATCGTCTGCTACGCGAACTGCCCGGCGAGGCGCCGGTCGCACTGCTGCTGCTCGACCTCGACCACTTCAAGGACGTCAACGACACCCTCGGGCACGCCGCCGGTGACCTGCTGTTGCAGATCACCGCGTCCCGGCTGGCCGACGGGCTCGGCCCCGGTGAGCTGGCGGCCCGGCTGGGTGGGGACGAGTTCGCGCTCCTGCTGCCCGCGCTGCCCACGGACGGCGCGGCCCAGCCGCCGTACCTGCCGCCGCCCGCTCAGCTTCAGCCCGGCCAGCTTCAGCCGGTCCCGCCGGAGTCACCGCGGCCGCAGCCGTCGGCGGCGGAGTACACCACCCAGTGGGGGCACGCGTTGATCCGCGCCCGGAACCTGGTCACCAGGATCGCCGTGCCGAGCGAGGTAGCGGGTGTCCAACTGTCGGTGGAGGTGTCAGTGGGGGTCGTCGTGGCCGACGCCGGCACGGTCGACCTGGCGGAGCTGCTACGCCGCGCGGACATCGCGATGTACCAGGCCAAACGAGGCGGGGCGAGCGTCGCCCGGTACGAGCCGGACCGCGATCTCGCCAATACCGACCGGCTGTCCCTGCTGGCCGAGGCGCGCGAGGCGCTCGTCGCGGACGACCAGTTCACCCTTGCCATGCAGCCGGCGGTCCGGCTCGACGACGGTGGCGTCACGGGCGTCGAAGCGCTGGTCCGCTGGGAGCACCCGCGCCGGGGCGTACTGCTGCCCGACGACTTCGTCGCCGTCATCGAGCACAGTGAGCTGCTCGGCGACTTCACCCGGTACGTGCTCGACCGGACGCTCGCCGTGGCGGCGCGCTGGGCCGCCGACGGGCTCGACGTACCCGTCGCGGTCAACCTGTCGCCGCGCAGCCTGCTCGACGCCGGCCTGCCCGGCGACGTCGCCGCGCTGCTGGCCCGGCACGGGGTCCGCCCGGAGCGGCTCGTACTGGAGATCACCGAGACGGTGGTGATGAGCGAGCTGGCCGTCATCGACGACGTCCTGTCGGCCCTGCGTGACATGGGCGTTCAGCTCGCTGTCGACGACTTCGGCACCGGGTACTCGTCGCTGACGTTCCTGACCCGGGTGACCGTCGACGAGGTCAAGATCGACCGTAGCTTCGTGCGGCGCATGGTGGAGTCCCCGGAGGCCGGGGCGATCGTGCGGACCACCGTCGACCTCGCCCACCGGCTCGGCCTGCGGGTCATCGCCGAAGGCGTGGAGACCGCCGAGCAGCGCGCCGAACTCGCGGCCATGGGCTGCACCGGCGCGCAGGGCTACCTGTTCCACCCGCCGATGCCGCCGGACCGGGTCACCGCGGTGCTGCACGAGTTGAGTACGGCCGACGTCCTGCCGCTGCGCCAGGACGACGCGGGCTGATCTGTGGTCGCCGTTGATCGTCACAACTTCCCGGACGTTGTGGTCTCAGGACGGCGCCGAGGCCACGACTTCCGGGAAGTTGTGCCGATCTTGCGCCCGCGTAGGGTGGATGTATGGCCAACCGTCTGGCGGATGCGACCTCGCCCTACCTGCAACAACACGCCGACAACCCGGTCGACTGGTGGGAGTGGGGGCCAGAGGCGTTCGCCGAGGCGCGGCGCCGGGACGTGCCGCTGCTAATCTCCGTCGGGTATGCGGCGTGCCACTGGTGCCACGTCATGGCCCACGAGAGCTTCGCGCACGAGGGCGTGGCGGCCGTGGTCAACGAGGCGTGCGTACCGGTGAAGGTCGACCGGGAGGAACGCCCCGACGTCGACGCGGTGTACATGACCGCCACCCAGGCGATGACGGGTCAGGGTGGCTGGCCCATGACGGTCTTCGCCACGCCCGACGGGGAGCCGTTCTTCTGCGGTACCTACTTCCCCCGCCCCAACTTCGTGCGCCTGGTGCAGTCGGTGGCGGAGGCCTGGCGCGACAACCGCGAGGCCGTCCTGCGCCAGAGCGCCGCCGTCGTCGGGGCGATCAGCCGCGCCGGCGGGCGCGACCTGCCGTCGGGGGCGATGACCGACCGCGTGCTCGACGCCGCCGCCGCGTCACTGTGGCGCGAGTACGACCGCGAGTACGGCGGGTTCGGCGGCGCGCCCAAGTTCCCGCCGCACATGAACCTGCTCTTCCTGCTGCGCCACCACCAGCGCACCGGCTCACCGGAGTCACTGGAGATGGCCCGTCGGACCGGCGAGGCGATGGCCCGCGGCGGCATCTACGACCAGCTCGCCGGCGGCTTCGCCCGGTACAGCGTCGACCGCACCTGGACGGTGCCGCACTTCGAGAAGATGCTCTACGACAACGCGCTCCTGCTGCGCGTGTACACCCACCTCTGGCGGCTGACCGGCGACGAACTGGCGCTGCGGGTGGCCCGGGAGACCGTGGACTTCCTGCTCGGCGAGATGCGGACCGGCGAGGGCGGGTTCGCGTCCGCGCTGGACGCCGACACCGACGGGGTCGAGGGACTCACGTACGTGTGGACGCCGCACGGGCTCGCCGAGGTGCTGGGCGACGACGATGCCAACTGGGCGGCCGCGGTCTTCAACGTCACCGCGGAGGGGACGTTCGAGCACGGCACGAGCGTCCTGCAGTTGCCGGCCGACCCGGAGGACCTCGAACGCCTCGAGCGGATCCGGATGCTGCTGCGCGGTGCGCGCGCCGGCCGGCCGCAGCCGGCCCGTGACGACAAGGTCGTCGCGGCGTGGAACGGGCTGGTGGTGACGGCGCTGGCGGAGTACCTGTCGATCGTGCGTGACCGGGAGAGCAACGCCCTGGCGATCGAGGCGGCCATGGTGCAGGCCGGGAACGTACTGGCCGGGCACATCGTCGACGGCCGGCTGCGGCGCGTGTCGCGGGGCGGCGTGGTCGGCGAGCCGGCCGGGGTGCTGGAAGACCACGGCGCGGTCGCCGAGGCGTTCTGTGCGCTGCACCAGTACTGCGGCGAGGGGCGTTGGCTGGACCTCGCCGGGCAGCTGCTCGACACCGCCGTCGCGCACTTCGCCGACGGTACCGGCGGCTTCTACGACACCGCCGACGACGCCGAGCGGCTGGTCACCAGGCCCGCCGACCCGACCGACAACGCCACCCCGTCGGGCCTGTCGGCGCTGGCTGCCGCGCTGACCGCGTACTCCGCGCTGACCGGCGACAAGCGGTACCGCGATACGGCCGAGCTCGCGCTGGCGAAGGTCTCCGCGCTCGCCGCGCAGCACGCCCGGTTCACGGGGTACTCCTGCGCCACGGCCGAGGCGCTGCTGTCCGGCCCGTACGAGGTGGCGATCGCGGGTATGGCCGCCGACACCGAGCCATTGGCCGCCGCCGCGTGGTGGGCCGCCCCGCCCGGTGCGGTCATCGTCGCCGGGGAACCGGACGCTCCCGGCGTGCCGCTGCTGGTGGGCCGGCCGCTGCGGGACGGCCGGGCGACCGCGTACGTGTGTCGCGGCTTCGTCTGCGATGCGCCGGTGACGACGGTGGACGACCTGGTCGCCAAGCTGGCGCAGGCGCCGCAGACGTAGGCGCCGCGCTGTCCGGCCGGGCTCTGCGGCCGGGCCGTGGTCGCCGGTCGGGCTCTGCGGTCGGGCCGTGGTCTCCGGTCGGCCGGTTCCTCCCGTCGGCCGTCGACGGATCGCGCTGTTCACCGACTGCGGGCGCACCATTCGCCGTCGGGGGATGGTTTTCGCCCTACGGCGGTGCAACGATGTAAGCATGTAATCGCTGCACCGGGGAGGTCGTGATGAGGAAGGAACACTGGGCAGGCGCAGGTTGGAGCCGCGGTGGCGGCCGCGTCGAGCCACCGCCCACCGACGACGCCGCCGCCTGGATCAGCGGTGCGGTCCCGGACGGCTGGTTCACCGAGGTGCCGGAGATCACGATCGACCGGGACGAGATCGTCATCGTCGGCCGGCTCCCGGAGCCGACGCTGGCCGAAGGCGCGACCGATGCCGACCGTGCCACGGCAGAGCAGGGCAGGATCGCCTCGTTCCGGGAGTCGACCCGCGACCGGCGGATCGCTATCGCGCGGCAGCTGGAGCACCGGTACCGGCGCAAGGTCGGCTGGGGCGCGGTCGCCGGCGGCACCCGGGAGATGTTCACGACGCTGTCCGCGCCGGTGATGACCCGGCTACGCCAGCCTGACCGGCAGGTGCTGGACACGCTCGTCGCCGCCGGCGTGGCCCGCTCCCGATCGGACGCCCTCGCCTGGTGCGTGAACCTGGTCGGCCAACATGCCGACGCCTGGTTGGGTGAGTTGCGCGACGCGATGGGGGCGGTCGACGAGCTGCGCAGGCGAGGCCCGGCGTTGTAGGCCGGCTTCCGGTGTAGGCCGGCTTCCATACGAGCGGGGCGCCCTGTCGGGAACGCCACGGGCGGGACGCGTCGGGACGTCGCTGGCGGGCCGCCCCGTCGGGTCAGTACTCTTTGCGCCGATGGATTCCCACACCGGACTGCCCGTCGTCGGCATGGTGGGCGGCGGCCAGTTGGCCCGGATGACCCACCAGGCCGCGATCGCGCTCGGCCAGTCGCTCCGGATACTCGCCGCCGCACCCGACGACGGTGCCGCACTGGTGGCCCGCGACGTCGTCATCGGCCACCACACCGACCTCGCCGCGCTACGTGACTTCGCCAAGGGCTGTGACGTGGTCACGTTCGACCACGAACACGTCCCGGGCGAACATATCCGTGCGCTCGCCGCCGAGGGGGTCACGGTGCTCCCCGGCGCCGACGCCCTGCGGTACGCCCAGGACAAGCGGGCCATGCGGGAGCGCCTGTCCGAGCTGGGCCTGCCGGTGCCGCGCTGGCGTCCGGTCTCCGCGCGGGAGGACGTCGCCGACTTCGCCGCCGAGACCGGCTGGCCGGTCGTGGTCAAGGCGGTGCGCGGTGGGTACGACGGGCGCGGCGTCTGGGTCGTCGGTCCCGACGACCCGCTGCCGGACGTCGAGTTGATCGTCGAGGAGAAGGTGGCGCTGCGGCGCGAGCTGTCCGCGGTCGTGGCGCGTTCGCCGTTCGGCCAGGTCGCCGCGTACCCGGTCGTGGAGACCGTGCAGCGCGACGGGATCTGCGTCGAGGTGCTCGCGCCCGCGCCGAACCTGTCCGAGGATCTCGCGGTCGCCGCCGAGAAGCTCGCCATCGAGGTCGCCAACGCGCTCGGTGTCGTCGGGCTCCTCGCGGTCGAGCTGTTCGAGACGGCCGACGGCCTCGTCGTCAACGAGCTGGCGATGCGCCCGCACAACTCCGCGCACTGGACCATCGAGGGCGCGCGTACCTCGCAGTTCGAGCAGCACCTGCGCGCGGTGCTCGACTATCCGCTCGGCGACACGTCCCTGGCCGCGCCGGTGGTGGTGATGGCCAACGTTCTCGGTGGCACCGAGGGCGGGATGCCGATCGACGAGCGACTGCACCACCTGTTCGCCGCCGAGCCGGGCGCCCGCGTCCACCTGTACGGCAAGCAGGTCCGCCCCGGTCGCAAGATCGGACACGTGACGGTGCTCGGCGACGACCTGGCGGACGTACGGGCCCGCGCCGCGCGGGCGGCCCGCTGGCTGACCGAGGGTGGAGACCCGCATGCCTGACGTCGGCGTGATCATGGGCAGCGACTCGGACTGGCCCGTCATGAAGGCCGCCGCCGAGGCGCTCGCCGAGTTCGACGTGGCGTTCGAGGCGCACGTCGTGTCGGCGCACCGTACGCCCGAGAAGATGCTCGAGTACGCGCACACCGCCGCCGCCCGCGGCCTGAAGGTGATCATCGCGGGGGCGGGTGGCGCGGCCCACCTGCCGGGCATGGTGGCCGCGGCGACGCCGCTGCCGGTGATCGGCGTACCGGTGCCGTTGAAGTACCTCGACGGGATGGACTCGCTGCTGTCCATCGTGCAGATGCCGGCCGGGGTGCCGGTCGCCACGGTCTCCATCGGCGGCGCCCGCAACGCCGGCCTCCTCGCCGTACGCATCCTGGGGGCCTGGGACGAGCCCCTGCGCGCGCGGATGGCGACCTACCAGGAGGAGCTCAAGCGCCTGGTGGCCGACAAGGACGCGGCGCTCCAATCCGAGATCTTGGACAGTTAGACCGGTCATGGGCGGTCCAACCGCCCACGATCGTTGGATTACCGCAGGCGGTTGAGGGCGCCGCGCAGCCTCGCCACGTTCTGGCGGCGCTTCTCGTACGTGGCACCGAGGCCGACCAGCAGCGCACCGGCGGCGCCGAACAGGACCAGCAGCACCCACCAGGGCAGCATGGCCGACAGCCGCAGCAGCTCGTGCAGCGTCGCCACCGCGGTCACCACGCTGCCCACGACGACCGGCGCCTTCTGGCGGCGCACGCTCCCGATGGCGAGGATCAGGACACCGGCGACGATCACGAGTACCCGCCGCAGCGGCGCGGTGTCGGTCATCAGCACCAGGGCCAGGCTGGGCAGGAACCCGGCGACCAGCGCCGGCCCGTACGCCAGCCAGCTCCCCAGATCCGGCCGCCGGTGCAGCTCGAAGGCGCCCACCAGCAGGGCGAACACGGCGAACGGCAGGCTGTACGCCTCGGGCAGGGCGACCCGGCCGGTACTCATCAGCAGCCACACGCCGGCGACCTCCGCCGCCGAGGCGGCGAAGATCAGGCCCTGCAGGTACTTCTCCGGGCGGCCGGGGCGCAGCGCGGCAAGGCCGAGGATCGCGCCGAGCGCGGTGCAGACCAGCGCGGTGTACCGGGCGGCGCCGAGGGTGAGCGCGAGCGCCCCGCCCATGCCGAGGAACGCGGTCGCCTCGATGACCGTGACCTCGGCTTCGGTGGATTCGGTCGGCCGGATCCGCGGCAGGGTGGCGGCCAGCGCGACGGCGACCGCGCACACGCCCAGCAGCGGGAACGCCGCCCAGCGGGCGGGGTGGCCGGCGGCCAGGCTCGCGGCGACGGCGAGCAGCCCGGCCGCGCCGACGGCGACGTGCCAGCCGAGGATGCGGGCCAGCGGGTACCGGCCCCAGAGGGCGGCGATCGCGCCGACCACGACCGAGCCGGCGAGGGCCTGGACGGTCATCGACCGGGTCGCGAGGCTGCCCAGCTGACCGGCGAGCGTGGCGAGCACGGCCAGCGCGAACACCAACCGCCGGGCGACCCGCATCCGTCCGCCGTCGACGCTGTCCGGCGCCGGTGGCCGGGTCAACGCCAGGCTCAACCCGCACAGCGTCGTCACCATCAGGGCGAACGCCGCCTGGAGGGAGCCGTGGCCGGTACCGGCCGGGAAGAGCAGCATGGTGAGGCCGGCGCCGGGTACCACGACGGCCACCATCCGGTCGGCGATCTGCCCGCGCTCGCCGCCCAACCCGATGGCGGCGAGTGCGGCGGCGAACGTCAGCACCGCCACCGCGATCACATCGGTCGCGTGCGCCTTCCAGCCGTTGAACGGTGTGAGGTCGGCCGACCCGGTCAGCGTGGACGTCCAGGGGTGCAGGGCGAAGTGGTACGGCCCCAGGAGCGCGGCGACGAGCGGCAGCGAGACGGCGGCCACCGCGATGGCGGCGGGCACCGCGCTCGCCGCCGCCGCGCCGGTGCCGAAGCGGATTGGCTCGCCCGCCGGGCGCCACCACCGGCCGCCGAACCGGCTCCCGCCGGGCACCCATCGGGGGAGCTGCCATCCGGAGCGGCTCGCGCTCCAGTCGCCCACCGGCTGCCAGCCGTCCTCGACCCGCCAGCCGGCCCGCCGCACCGCGCCGACACGCATCAGCTCGGCGAGCACGCCGAGCAGGGCACCGGTCGCCCCGTACAGGCCGACGGGCAGGCCGTGGGGGAGGGCCGCGAGCGCGATCACGGTGCACGACACGGCCACCGCGCCGGTCACGTACGACAGGAAGCCGGGTATCCGCCAGCAGGCCAGGCCGGCGACGGGTAGCGCCGTGCTGGTGGCGGCGAGGGCACCGGCGAGGACCACCGGCGCCGGGTGCCCCCCGCCGCCCGCGATGGCACCGGCCGCGCCGGCGAGCGCGAGCACGGCCGCGGCGCACGCGCCCCCGCCGACGGGTACCAGGTGGGCCCGGGCGAGGCGGGCACCCGCGGTGCGGGTGTCGGCCAGGCGTACCCCGGCGAGGGCGGCGACCAGCGAGGCGACCAGCGCGACGCTCTCCAGGGTGGCCGCGGTCGACGCGGGCCGCACCAGGCTGGCCGCGGCGACGTAGAGGGCGAGCATCGCGGCGACGGTGGCCCGGGTGAACGCAACCCGGGGCCGGTCGGCCAGGGCCGCGGCGACGCCGAGCCCCAACATCGCCAGCAGGCCGATCGCCATCGGTGACCACCACGGCAGCTCGAACGCGACCGGCGCGGCCACCGCGGCGAGCCCCAGCGTGACGGTCGCGATGCCGTCGCCGAGCGCGCCCGGCACCACGACCAGGGCCGCGAGGCCGATCAGCAGCAACGCCACCGGCGTCTGCCAGCCGTACGGGGTGTACCGGGAGGCGGCCTCCTGCCACGCCGGGCCGAGGCTGGCCCGCCACACCGGGTGGGCCGCCCCGATCACTCCGACCGCGGCGCCGAGGGCGGCGACGCCGCAGACCGCCGCGATGACGGCGCCGACGACCATCTCCCCGGCGACCGGTCCGCGTCGCTGCGGCGCCGGCATCGCCCGGACCGCGACCGCGACGGTGAGGACCAGCACGGCCGTGGTCACCAGGCCGACGCCGGGAACGACGAGGGCGAGTACCCGGGCCAGCGCGACGGTGGCGCTCGCGGCGACGGCCCCGGCGGCGACGTCACGGCCGTTCAACCGCTGGCCGAAGATGACCCGGTCGCTCAGCGAGGGTGCGGTCCACAGCAGGATCGCGCTGGCGACGAGCAGCAGGCCGACGGCCATGTCGACGATGGTCGTACCGCGGGCGACCAGGGTCGCCACGGCCACCACGAAGGTGCCGAGGAACGTGCCGAGCAGCAGCGGCCGGTTCTCCCGGCGCCCGGAGACCAGCCGGACGGCGGCGTACGCGAGGGTGCCGGACACCGCGACGAAGCCGCCGGCGAGGACGAACGACGCCCCGGCGCCGGGGAAGACGGACTCGCGTACCAGCGCCGTGAGGCCGGAGCAGACGGCACCGGGCAGTGCGAACGCGGCGCCACCGGCGGCCCAGGCGGCGACGCGTTGGCCGACGAGTTCGGTACGGGGATCGGTCGGCGCCGGCCGCAACATCGCGATCATGAATCCGCCCAGCGTGATCGCGGCCAGGGTCAGCGACGTCATGGCGGGATGGGTGAGGCCGGTGAGCGCGGCGTACCCGCCGATCACGCCGGCGGCGGCCACGAAGCCGTTCGCGGAGTTCTCGTCGGGTGCGGCCAGTCCGCTCGCGCCGACCAGGATCGCGACGACGACCAGGACCGTCGGGGTCACCACCCAGTTGAGATGGCCGGCCGCGGGCAGGGTCAGCACCGTGAGTACGCCTCCGGCGAGGGCGGCGTTGACGCGCGCCGGGCCGGGCAGCGCCAGCGCCACCGCGAGGGTCAGCAAGGCGCCGGCCACGACCAGGTGCCAGCCGGTGGGGCCGGCCTCGGCGGCTACCCGGGCGGGGTACCCGGTGAGGTCGGCGTGCCACCACGGGAACGCGGCCCGGACCGGGGCGACGATGGCCGGTACGACCGTGGCGAGCAGGGCCAGCGCGGTGACCGCCGCCGAGGCGCTGCTGGCCAGTCTCGGGCCGTGCCGGGCCGGTGTCGGCAGCAGGCGCACCACCACGGCGGCGACCGCGACCGCCAGGGCGGCGAACAGCAGGGCACGCCCGGGCAGGGTGACCATGCCGACGCGGGTGACCGCGCCGACGATCGCGAAGGTGGCGAGCGCGCCGGCCAGGTCCGGCAGCGGCCGGCGCCGCCAGGTCAGCGCACCGGCCAGGCCGAGACCGGCGGCGAGCAGCATCGCCAGCGCGGCCTGTACGACCGGCAGCGGCGACGTGGCGGTCAACAGCGCGACGGTGGCGTAGGCCAGCGACGCTCCGAACGCGAGCGTGAACAGCACCCAGGTCAGGTCGCGCAGGATGGCCGGCGGCCGGAGGGTCGGTGCGGTCCCTGCCGCCGCTGCGGCCGGTGCCGCGGCCGACCGCGGCACCGGCCGCTTGGCCGGCTCCGCCGGTCGGTCGGGCAGGTCGGCCACGGTCTTGACGTCGTCGGGCTCCTCAGGGGCGCTCTCCGGGCGCATCGGCGTGCCGGTGGGTTCGACCGGTTCGGGTTCGGGCGCTGGCTCGGCGCGGTGCCCCAGGTGTCGCTGTACCGGCGGGACCAGCCCGGCCAGCGCCGCGAACCGGCCCGGGCGGCTGAGGCTGGTGCCGAGGGCCAGGTCGAGCGCGGCCACCCCGGCGAGCACCAGTGCCCAGCCGACGGGGCCGTCGATCCACTCGTACCCGAGCAGCGGCAGTACCGGTTGCAGCACCAGGACCGTGGCGTACCGGGGGGCGACGAGGTGGCTGGCGCCCCGGTACGCGGTGGCGACGGCGGCCGTCGCGAGGCACACGAATCCGAAGTAGACCGGAGTGGGGACCGACGGCGCGCCGAACAGCCCGAGCGACCAGGTGACGTACCCGTCGAGCAGCACCATCAGCAGCCCGACGGAGGCGAGTGTCTCGGCGGTGGCGGCCAGCCCGTGCAGTTTCAGCCGCACCGGCAGCATCAGCAGGATGACCGTGGCGAGGGTGAGCAGCGCGACCCGGCCGGTGGCACCGAGACTGCCGAACCCGAACACCGCGAGTACGACGGCGGCGCCGGCCAGCAGCAGGCCGCCCACGGCCAGCAGCACGCTCTGGGAGGTCGCCGTGGTGGTCTCCGCGCCGCCGAGGCGGCCCGGCCTCGCCGTCGGCGGCCGGGGGGTGGCGGGGGTGCGGACCCGGGTGCGCTCCGAGCCCTCCGCCAGCACGCCGGGCAGGCGGGCGGCGATGGCGGGCGGTAGCCCGCGGCCGGGCGGGGTGGCCGGCGGCGTCCGCTGCGGTGGCACCGTCGGCGGCGCACCGGTGGTGGGTGGCGCGCTCGGCACGCCGGTGGCGGGCGACCGCTTCGGCGCGCCGGTGCTCGTGGTGGCCGGCGGTTTCGGCGCGCCGGTGCTCGTGGTGGCCGGCGGTTTCGGCGCGCCGGTGCTCGTGGTGGCCGGCGGCTTCGGCGCGCCTGCGGGCGGCATGTCCGGCGGGGGTTGGGGGGTCGCCGGTGCGTCCGGTGCGGGATCCGCGTGAGGGACCGCGTTGACGGGGGTGGCCTCTCCCCGGCGGCTGATGCGCGAGCGCAGCGAACGGGTCGACCCGCGGCCGTCGGTGTCGCGGCCGAACTTGTCCCGAACGCGGCGGGCCAGCGAATCGCGCTGCGCCGAGGCGTGCGCGAGCTGCGCTTTCAGCAGCAGCTGGTCCTTTTCGTACTGGCGTTTCTTGGCCTCGAGCGCGGCCACGGTCCGCTTGAACATCGCCAGCGCGGCGACGTCCTGGTCGTAGGGGCTTCCGCAGCGACGGCACCCCGCTTCCCGGGTCACCGTGCCGCCGCAGACCGGACACTGATAGGTGTCCACGCCGCTCCCTCCCGCCCGCCGGGTGCGTCGCGCACCCGGCGCCTCCTACGGGAGTTTCCCGCACGCGAGGCCCCCACAGGAAGATTCTGCGTGGTTCGGTGAGGTTCCGCCCGCCACGATCATGGATACGTTCGGAAAGTTCCCGGATCGAACTTTGCCGAACCTATCCCGGAATGGCGGGCGGCGATCAGGACCGGACGGGGAGGGGCGGGGCGGGCGGTCAGGACAGGACGGGGCGGGCGGTCAGGACAGGACGGGGCGGGCGGTCAGGACAGGACGGGGCGGGCGGTCAGGACAGGACGGGGCGGGCGGTCAGGACAGGACGGGGCGGCCCATGCCGCGGTACTCCCAGCCGGCGGCGGTCCACAGTGCGGGGTCGAGGCAGTTACGGCCGTCGATCACCCGACGCCCGGCGACGAGCTCGCCCAGCGCCTGCGGGTCGGCGTTGCGGAACTCCTCCCATTCGGTGAGCACGCAGACGAGTTCCGCGCCCGCCACGGCCTCGGTCAGGGCCTTGGCATACGAGACGTCGCCGACCTCGCGCTTGGCGTTCTCCATGCCCTCCGGGTCGTACACCGTCACCAGCGCACCGGAGCGGGCCAGCTTGCGCACCACGGACAGGGCCGGCGAGTCGCGCACGTCGTCGGAGTTGGGCTTGAAGGCCGCGCCGAGCACCGCGATGCGTACGCCGGACAGGTCGGGGCCGGCCGGCCCGTACGGGCGCTCCAGCAGCTCGGCGGCGAGCTGGACGACGCGCTGGCGGCGGCGCTGGTTGATCAGGTCGACCTCGTGCAGGAAGCGCAGCGCCTCGCCGACGCCGAGTTCCTGGGCGCGGGCCTGGAACGCGCGGATGTCCTTAGGCAGGCAGCCGCCGCCGAAGCCGACGCCGGCGCGCAGGAACTTGTTGCCGATGCGCGAGTCGTAGCCGATGGCGCGGGCGAGCATGGTGACGTCGGCGCCGGCGGCCTCGCAGACCTCGGCCATCGCGTTGATGAACGAGATCTTCGTGGCGAGGAACGCGTTCGCGGCCACCTTGACCAGCTCGGCGGTGGCGAAGTCGGTGACCACGACCGGTACCTCGCGGTCCTCGGTCACGGCCAGGTCGAACACGCCCTTGTGGGCGGCGTAGAGCATGGCGTTCGCCCACTCGGTCTTGACGCCGATGATGATCCGGTTGGGGCGGAGCACGTCCTCGACGGCGAATCCCTCCTGGAGGAACTCCGGGCTCCACGCGACCTCGACTCCGGAGTCGGTGGGGGCGTGGCGGCGGACAAGCTGCTCGATCCATTCGGCCGTGCCCACCGGTACGGTCGACTTGCCCACGATCAGCGCCTTGCGCTGCAGGTGCGGTGCGAGGTTGGTCACAGCGCTCTCGACATAGGAGAGGTCGGCGGCCATGCCGTCGGCGCGCTGTGGCGTACCCACGCAGATGAAGTGCACGTCACCGAAGTCCGCCACCTCCTCATAGGAGGTCGAGAAGCGCAGCTTGCCGGAGGCGAGGTTCTTCTTGAGCAGCTCGTCGAGGCCGGGCTCGTGGAACGGCACCTCGCCCTCGGAGAGCATCGCGATCTTGGCCTTGTCGACATCGAAGCCGAGGACCTCGTATCCCAGCTCGGCGAAGCAGATGGCGTAGGTGGCGCCGAGGTAGCCGGTGCCAAGGAAGGTCAGGCGCGGACGCGCGGCGCCGGACGGAGGGGTCACGGCTGCGGGTGTCGTGCTGGGGTATGGGATGGTCACGCCACGTCTCCGGTCGGTGTGGTGAGCGTCGGCGCACGGGTGGGTGCGGGCCGCTCGGTGTCAATATATCGAATCTGTGCTAGGACAAATCACGTCGATATTGGGTCAATCGCCGCGCGTGCACCACCGTGTTCAGCCGGGACGCCACTCGGGCGAGGATAGCGGCACCATACCCACCGCGGGGGCCGCCGTTCGTTACCCGTCGGTATCCTGGCAGCCGCCCACGTCGTTTCGGGAGGCTACAGCCATGGCGGATGCACAGTTCGACGTCTACCAACTACCGGAGGAGCACCAGGCGATCCGGGAGGCGGTGCGCGCGGTCTGTGAGGGCAAGGTGGCGCCCAACGCCACGGCGGCCGACGAGACCGGGGAGTTCCCGCAGGCGTCCTACGACGCGCTGCGTGCCGCCGACTTCCACGCTCCGCACATCCCGGCCGAGTACGGAGGCGCCGGCGCCGACGCGCTGGCCACGGCGATCGTGATCGAAGAGGTGGCCCGGGTGTGCGCCTCCTCGTCGCTGATCCCGGCGGTCAACAAGCTCGGCACGATGCCGCTGCTGCTGTCGGCGTCCGAGGAGCTCAAGCGGCAGTACCTGCCGGCGGTGGCGGCCGGGGACGCGATGTTCTCGTACTGCCTGACCGAGCGGGAGGCGGGCAGCGACGCCGCGTCGATGAAGACCCGCGCCGAGCGGGATGGCGACCACTACGTGCTCAACGGCGCGAAGTGCTTCATCACCAACGCGGGCGTGTCCGAGTACTACACCGTGTTCGCGGTCACCGAACCGGGCACGGGCGCCCGCGGCATCTCGGCGTTCGTGGTGGAGAAGTCCGACGCCGGTGTGAGCTTCGGCGCACCGGAGAAGAAGCTCGGCATCAAGGGCTCGCCGACCCGCGAGGTGTACTTCGACAACGTCCGGATCCTGGCCTCCCGCATGATCGGGGCGCCCGGCACCGGCTTCGCCACCGCCATGCGCACCCTCGACCACACCCGGGTGACGATCGCCGCCCAGGCCGTCGGCATCGCCCAGGGCGCGCTGGACTTCGCCAAGGGTTACATCCAGGAGCGTAAGCAGTTCGGCAAGGCCGTCGCCGAGTTCCAGGGCATCCAGTTCATGCTCGCCGACATGGGCATGAAGGTGGAGGCGGCCCGGCAGCTCACCTACGCCGCGGCGGGGAAGTCCGAGCGCGGCGACGCCGACCTGACGTACTTCGGCGCGGCGGCCAAGTGCTTCGCGTCCGACGCCGCAATGGAGATCACCACTGACGCGGTTCAGCTCCTCGGCGGGTACGGCTACACCAGGGACTTCCCGGTGGAGCGGATGATGCGTGACGCCAAGATCACCCAGATCTACGAGGGCACGAACCAGGTGCAGCGCATCGTCATGGCCCGTCAGCTGCTGCGCGGCTGAGTCACGCCGGCCGCGTCCGGCCGGGAGCACGCCGGCCACCGTACGCGGTCGGGTTCCACACCGGCCACCGCACGGGGTCGGGTTCCATGCCGGCCACCGCACGGGGTCGGGTTCCATGCCGGCCGTCGCGGCGGTCGGGTTCCACGCCGGCCGTCGCGCGGCGGATCTTGTAGGAAAGAGCACAGCAATGTCTGAGGGAAAGCCCACCTCGTACTCTCGGGTGACACTCAGTCGGATCATGACCGCCGTGGACGTGAACCTGTACGGGACCGTCCACGGTGGAGTGATCATGAAGTTCATGGACGACGTGGCGGGTGCCGCCGCCGCGCGGCACTGCGGTGGCACCGCGGTCACCGCGGCCATCGACGAGATCGCCTTCCTCGAACCGGTGCGCACCGGTGACCTGGTGCACGCGCACGCCCAGGTCAACTGGACCGGCAAGGCGTCGATGGAGGTCGGGGTGCGGCTGGTCGCCGAGCGGTGGGACCGCGCGGAGGACGAGCCGGTCGACGTCGCCACCGCGTACCTCGTGTTCGTGGCCGTCGACGCCGACGGCAAGCCGCGCGAGGTCCGGCCGGTTCTGCCGGAGACCGCCGAGGACGAGCGCCGCTGGCGGGAGGCGGAGATCCGGCGGGCACACCGGTTGGCCCGTCGGGAGGCGATCCAGGCGTCCCGGGAGACGGCCCGGCCACCACAACTCTGATCGCCGTATGTGGGCCGGACCCATACGTCGGGGCCGGTGGCCCGTGCGAGGATGCAGACTATGACAGGCGAGGTGCTCTGGACGCCACCGGGTGACATACGTGATCGTTCGCGCATCGGCGCGTACCTTCGCTGGCTGTCCGAGCGGCGCGGGCTGGACTTCGCCGACTACGCCGCGCTGTGGCGGTGGTCGGTCGACGACCTGCCCGGGTTCTGGCGCTCGATCTGGGACTATTTCGAGGTGGTCGCCGACACGGCACCGGGTGACACGCTGCCGGACGCGACGATGCCCGGCGCGCGGTGGTTCCCGGACGCCCGGCTCAACTACGCCGAGAACGTGCTGCGTATGCCGGGTCTCGGCGACGACGAGCCGGCCGTCCTCGGATACTCGCAGACCCGCGGGCCGGTCACGCTGACCGCCGCCGAGCTGCGGGACGGGGTCCGGCGCGTCCGGGCCGGGCTCGCGCGGCTGGGCGTGGTGGCCGGCGACCGGGTCGCCGCGTACACGCCGAACATCCCCGAGACCTACGTCCTCATGCTCGCCACCGCGAGCCTGGGCGCGGTCTTCTCCAGCTGCGCGCCGGAGTTCGGTACCCGCAGCGTGGTCGACCGGTGGCGGCAGATCGCGCCGAAGGTGCTGGTCGCCGTCGACGGCTACCGCTACGGCGACAAGGCGGTCGACCGTACCGGCGAGGTGGCCGCGATCGCGGAGGCGCTGCCGTCGCTGGAGCACACGGTCATGCTGTCCTACCTGGACGCCGACCGTCCGGACGGCTGGGCGGAGCTGGCCGCGCCGACCGACGAGCCGCTGGAGTTCGCGCCGGTACCGTTCGACCACCCGCTGTACGTGCTGTACTCGTCGGGCACCACCGGCCTGCCCAAGCCGATCGTGCACGGCCACGGCGGGATCCTGCTCGAACACCTCAAGATGCTGGCGCTGCACCACGACCTCGGCCCCGGCGACCGGTTCTTCTGGTTCTCCACCACCGGCTGGATGATGTGGAACTACCTGGCCTCCGGGCCGGCGGTGGGCGCGGCGATCGTGCTGTTCGACGGCAATCCGGGCGCCCCGGACCTGGGTGAGCTGTGGCGGATCGCCGCCGAGTCCGGCATGACGTACTTCGGCACCTCGGCGCCGTTCCTGCTGTCCTGCCGCAAGGCCGGGATCGTGCCGCGGCAGATCGCCGACCTGTCGAGGCTGCGCGGCGTCGGCTCGACCGGCGCGCCACTGCCGCCCGAGGGGTTCCGCTGGGTGTACGAGGCGGTCGGCTCCGACCTGCTGCTGGCTTCGGCGTCCGGGGGCACCGACGTGTGCACCGCGTTCGTCGGCGGGGTGCCGCTACTGCCGGTGTACGCCGGGGAGATCTCCTGCCGGGCGCTGGGCGCGCGGGTGGAGGCTTTCGGCCCCGACGGCACGCCGGTCGTCGGCGAGCTGGGGGAGCTGGTCATCACCGCGCCGCTGCCGAGCATGCCGGTCGGCTTCTGGGGCGACTCCGACGGTACGCGCTACCGGGAGGCGTACTTCGACGCGTACCCGGGGGTCTGGCGGCACGGCGACTGGATCACGATCTCCGAGCGCGGCTCGTGCGTGATCACCGGTCGTTCGGACGCCACCCTCAACCGTGGCGGAGTACGCCTGGGTACCGCCGAGTTCTACTCGGTGGTCGAGGGGATCGACGAGGTCGTCGACTCGGTCGTGGTGCACCTGGAGGACCCGGCCGGCGGCGCGGGGGAGCTGCTGCTGTTCGTGGTGCTCGACGCCGGCCTCGAACTGGACGACGCGCTACGCTCCCGGATCGCCCGCGAACTGCGTACGGCGCTGTCGCCGCGGCACGTACCGGACGAGATCTTCCAGGTGCGGGCGGTGCCCCGCACGCTGTCGGGCAAGAAGCTCGAAGTGCCGGTGAAGCGCATCCTCACCGGTACGCCGGTGGATTCGGCCGCCGCCAAGGGCGCGCTGGTCAATCCCGAGTCGCTGAGCGCCTTCGAACAGCTGGCCGCCCGCCGTCACCCGTAACGCCGCCCGCCCGTAACGCCGCCCGCCCGCTCATGATCGTGGAGGATTCTCCGTGCTGGGACACGGAGAATCCTCCACGATCATGGTGGGAGCGTGGGGCACGCTGAGGGAGCGCGGGTCACGCTGAGGGAGTGCGGGTCACGCTGAGGGAGCGCGGGTCACGCTGAGGGAGCGCGGGTCACGGGGCGAGGACGTGGGTGATCCGTTCCGACTCGCGGCGGCGTTCGAGCGCCGCCGGGTCGGTGTTGGCGCACAGCACGACCGACGCGCCCGCCGCGAGCGGGACCAGCAGCCACGTCGACGGGTCGATCGCCTGGGCGGCGTCGACCAGTACCCGGTCGGTCGGGCCGAGGCCGCGCCGCGCGGCCGACTCCCGGGCCGCCCGGCACAGTTCCCCGTGCGTGGTGCCGTCGCCGGTCGCCGGGTCGGACTCGCGGACCGGGGCGTACGGGCGGAAGTGGTCGCCGTGGCCGCGCACCTCGGCGACGTAGTCGACGAAGCCGGCAGGGACCTCGCGCAGCGGTAGGCCCATCGGGGCGAGGCCGAGCACGAACCGCTCGCCGCTGGGCGCCCGGTCGAGCCGGTCGACGGTGACGAAGCTCACCTCGGCCGGCTCCAGGGCGCCGACGAGCCCCGGGCCAACGGCGCCGACGAGCGCCGATCCGACCGCGCCGCCCGGCGCCGATCCGACCGCGCCGCCCGGCACCGGGCCGGCGTAGGTCACCGCGAGCCCGGCCGACCACGCGCCGAGCAGTACCGCGGCGGTCTGCCAGTGCGGCGGCAGCGCGACGCCCGCGTGGTCGCCCGGGCCGAGCCCGCAGCCGTCGACGAGCAGGTTCGCGGTCTTGGCGACCCAGTTCGCCAGCGTCGTGCCCGACAGTTCGGTCCGCTCTCCGGTCGCGTCGTCGTAGAAGGTCAGCAGCGGCCGGGTCGGATCGGCCGCCACTGCCGCGTGAAAAACGGCAGGAACGCTACCAAAACCATCTTTGCCAGATATAACCACGAGGTACTCCAAAACGGGCGAATGGTGGTAATACGTGAGCGGCAGGGCGGCGCGGTCACGGCGACGATACCGACTGGTCTCGGTCGGGGTCGTCGTCGCGGCGGGGCTTCCGTTGGTGGCGGCCGGCGTCGGGCACGCCGACGGGCTTGCGGTGACCGCGCCACCGGCCCGCGAGGCCGAGGGCGCGGCGGCCAACCGCGCCGCCGTCAAGGCGGCGGCCGGCCCGGCCGTCCGGACCGCACCCGGGCTCGCGCCGGGGGTCGAGCGGCTGCGTCTCGGCCGGTTCGACGCACCCGCCACCGACGTCACGGCCCGCTTCGGCGTGCCCGAGGGAGTACCGCTCGCGGCCGGCTTCCCCGGGCCGGACGGCGCCCGGTCGCTGAGTCTGGTCCGGCAGGGGCTGACGCCGTTCCGGGCCGTCGGCGTGACCTGGACCGGTCCCGCGGACGGCGTCAGCGTCGCTGTCCGCGGCCGGACCGGTGCCGGTACCTGGGGTGCCTGGCACGTCGCCGCGCCGACCGGAGGCGCCGACGCGACCGGTACCGGAGTGCGGCAGGGTGCCCAGTTGGTGTGGCTGGGTACCGGCGACGCGGTGGAGGTCACCGTCACCTCGACGGCCACCGGTACGCCCGACGACGTGACCGTCGACCTCATCGACCCGCGCGAGGCGCCCGGCGACGACGTGCCCGTACCGTCGGTGACGTCGGCGTCCGTTGACGCCTCCCGGGTCGGCCGGCCGCCGATCCACACCCGGCAGGAGTGGGGCGCCGACGAGCGGTTGATGAACTGGCCGCCGCAGTACGCGACCACCGTCCGCGCGCTGGCCTGGCACGACCGGTCGATCGGCGGCGACTACGCCGAGGCCGACGTCCCCGGAATCCTGCGGGCGCTGTTCTACTACGACGCGGTCAGCCGCGGCTGGGGCGACATCGGCGACAACGTGCTGATCGACCGGTTTGGTCGGCTCTGGGAGGGCCGCTACGGTGGGCTGTCGCGCCCGGTCGTCGGCGCGCACACGCCGGGGCGCAACGTCGGCACCGCCGGTATCGGCGTGCTGGGTGGAGTTCCGTCCCCGGCGGCGTCCCCCACGGCGTCCCCCACGGCGTCCCCGGCGGCGTCCCCCACGGCGTCCCCGGCGGCGCCGTCCACGGTGTCCGCGGGGGCACCGTCCACCGTGGCCGCGGATGCCGCCGCGGTGGCGCCGGCCGTCGAGGCCGCGGCGCGGTACGTCGCCTGGAAGCTGTCCATCGGCCCCGCCGTCGACCCGCGGGGCACCACGACCCTGCCGGCTGCCGGCGCGCCGGGCGGCTCGGCGCCGAAGTCGGCCTCCACGAAGCCCGCCACACCGGCGAAGCCCGCCACACCGGCGAAGCCCGCCACACCGGCGAAGCCCGCCACACCGGCGGCGACGTCCACCCGGCCGGCGACGTCGGCCGTCTCGCCGGGCGTGAAGGCCGCCGCGGTGCCGACGGCGACGCCCGCCACCGTGACGGCGACGCCCGCCACCCCGACGCTGACGCCCGCCACCCCGACGCCGACGTCCGCCGCGCCCACGGTGGCGAAGACCGCCGCCAAGGCCACGCCGACGGCGACGGCGACCAGGCCACGGGTCAGCGCCACGCCCGCGCCGGTGACCGTGTCGCGGGTGTTCGGCGGCGACCGGAGCGTCGCGGCGGACGTCCTGCCGCAGGTCCGCGACCGGGCGTACGCGCTGATGGGCGCCTGGGCGAAGCCGGAGACGATGCGGCGAACCCTGGCCACCTGGAGCCCGGACCGGGCCACCTTCACCGAGCTGGGCGACGTGGCGCAGCCGTGGAGCGGGCAGCCAGGCGACGTGCCGGTGCCGGCCGACTACGACGGTGACGGGCAACTGGACAAGGCGACGTGGTCGCCCGAGACCGGGGTGTGGACGATCCAGAACTCCAGCGCCGGGACCACCGAGCGGTTCGTGCTCGGCCAGCGTGGCGACGTCCCGGTACCGGCCGATTACGACGGTGACGGGCGGGCCGAACCGGCCACCTTCACCTCGGCCACCGCCACCTGGCACGTCCGCGGCAGCGGCGACGTGATCTTCGGCCAGCGCGGTGACGTCCCGGTACCGGCCGACTACACCGGCGACGGCCGGGCCGACCTCGCGGTCTTCCGCGCGAAGAGCGGGCTGTGGGAGATTCGGGGCATGGGCAAGGTCCACCTCGGTTCGGCATGGCACCTGCCGGTGCCCGCCGACTACGACGGCGACGGCAAGGCGGAGCCGGCGACGTTCTCGCCGAAGTCGGGCCTGTGGTACCTGCGTGGCAAGGCGCCGGTGCGCTTCGGCAACCCGGGCGACGTGCCCGTACCGGGCCAGTACGACGGGGACGGCAAGGCCGATCTCGCGGTGTGGCGCCCGCCGGCCAAGGGCGCGACGACCGGTACGTGGCTCGTTCGGGGGGTGGGTACCTACCCCTTGGGTACCGCGGGTGACGTGCCTACGACCCTCGGGTAACCGTTTCGTCGATTCCGTCGCGGGTACGCGTTGTGGACATCGGGCGGTGGGTTGGGGGCAGTAGGCTGACGGACAGACGCCGCAATCCGCGTACCGCCCGGCGCCGGTCCGGTCCGACCCGCACGATACGGGTCTCACCGGCTGGAATCGAGTTGGTGCGCACCGCAACGACTGCGAGGAGCTGCCCAGTGATCCCCGGCCGTCCGCCCCGTGTGCTAGTCGACGCCACGAGCGTCCCGGCCGACCGTGGTGGGGTGGGGCGCTACGTCGACGGCCTGCTCGGCGCGTTGGGCACCATGGACGTCGATCTGACCGTGGTCTGTCAGCGCACCGACGCCGAGCGGTACGGCAGGCTGCTGCCGTCCGCCAGGGTGATCGCCGCGCCCGCCGCGGTGGCCCACCGCCCTGCCCGTCTGGCGTGGGAGCAGACCGGTCTGCCGCTGCTCGCTCAGCAGGTGGGTGCCCAGGTGCTGCACTCCCCGTTCTACACCTGCCCACTGCGTGCTAATTGTCCGGTTACCGTGACTGTGCACGACGCGACGTTCTTCACCGAGCCGGAGCACTACGACAAGTCCCGGCGGACCTTCTTCCGGTCGGCGATCAAGACGTCGCTGCGCCGCGCCGCGCGGGTCATCGTGCCGAGCAAGGCCACCCGTGACGAGCTGATCCGGCTGCTCGACGCCGATCCGACCCGCATCGACGTGGCCTACCACGGCGTGGACCACCAGGCGTTCCACGTGCCCAGCGAGGACGAGAAGGCGCGGGTACGGGCCCGGCTCGGCCTCGGCGGCACCGGGTACGTCGCGTTCCTGGGCGCCAAGGAGCCGCGCAAGAACGTGCCCAACCTGATCCGCGGCTGGGCCGCCGCCGTACGGGACCGCGAGGATCCGCCGGTCCTCGTCATCGCCGGCGGGCAGGGCCACGACGACGAGATCGACCAGGCGGTCAGCGGGGTCCCGCCGCACCTGCGGCTGCTGCGCCCCGGCTACCTGCGCTACGCCGACCTGCCCGGCTTCCTCGGCGGTGCGCTGGTGGCCGCCTACCCGTCCTACGGGGAGGGTTTCGGCCTGCCGATCCTGGAGGCGATGGCGTGCGGCGCACCGGTGCTCACCACGCCCCGGCTGTCGCTGCCGGAGGTGGGTGGCGAGGCGGTGGCCTACACCGGGCCCAACCCCGACGAGATCGCCCGCGACCTGGGCGCGCTGCTCGACGACGAGTCGCGGCGCACCACCCTGGCCAGGGCGGGGGTCACCCGGGCGAAGGAGTTCACCTGGGAGTCCAGCGCCGAGGTGCACCTCGCGGCCTGGGCGCGGGCCGCCGCGGGTGGCGGGACGGTCACCGTTACTGATCGGACAACCCGTCACCTGCCCTAACGACGCACCAGGGTACCCCGTGCGTTCCGTTCGAGTGGTCAGGTCGGCATGATGGGCGACGTGTTCTACGCAGTCATCCCCGCTGGCGGCAGCGGCACCCGGTTGTGGCCCCTGTCGCGGGCTGGTCATCCCAAGTTTCTCCACGCCCTGACCGGCACGTCGGCCAGCCTGTTACAGGCCACCGTCGACCGGCTCGGCGCGCTCGCGGAGCCGGCCTCGACCTACGTGGTGACCGGCGTGGCACACGCCGCCGCGGTCGCCCGCCAGCTACCCGAGCTTCCCGACGCCAACATTCTCGTCGAGCCGTCGCCGCGGGACTCGTGCGCCGCGATCGGCCTGGCGGCGGCGGTCATCGCGCGGCGCGACCCGACGGCGGTGATGGGCTCGTTCGCCGCCGACCACCTGGTCCGGGACGGCGAGTCCTTCACCGCGGCGGTCCGGGCGGCCATCGACGGCGCCCGTCAGGGCCTGCTGATGACGGTCGGGATCACCCCGACCCACCCCGAGACCGGCTACGGCTACCTGCGCTGCGGCGAGGTCATCGGGGACGGCCCGGTCAGCCGGGTGGCCGAGTTCGCCGAGAAGCCGCCGTACGACGTGGCCGTCTCGTACGTGGAGTCCGGCCGGTACTTCTGGAACGCCAGCATGTTCATCTGGCGGGTGGACATCTTCCTCGCCGAACTGGCCCGCCAGCAGCCCCTGCTGCACGCCGGGCTGATGCGGATCGCCCAGGCGTGGGACAGCGTCGAGCGCGAGCAGGTCCTGGGTGAGGTCTGGTCCACCCTGCCGAAGATCTCCGTCGACTACGCGGTGATGGAGGGTGCGGCCGCCGCCGGCCTGGTCGGTACCGTGCCCGGTGATTTCGGCTGGAACGACGTCGGCGACTTCCACACCCTCGGCGACGTACTGGAGCGCGACGAGCGCGGCAACGTGGTGATCGAGGCGGACGACGGCGCGGCCGGCAAGCCGGACGTGCTGCTGCACGACACCGACCGGACCGTGGTCGTGCCGCGCTCCGGCCGGCTGGTGACGGCCGTGGGGGTACAGGACCTGATCATCGTCGACACCGTCGACGCGCTGCTGGTCTGCCCGCGGGACCGCGCGCAGGACGTCAAGAAGCTCGTCGACAGCCTCAAGGAGCGCGGGAACACCCACGTCTGACGCCGGAACACCGCGATCGTGGACAGGTGGGCCACCTACCGGTCGCCCACCTGTCCACGGTCGCGGAGGGTCAGCGGGGCAGCCCCACGGCCAGCAGGCCCAGCGGCTCGTGACCGGCCGGCAGTGTCGCCAGGTGGGTGACCGCGGCCGGGTCCACCGCCACCCAGGCGGTCGCCAGCCCGGTGGCCGCGAGGGCCGCGCGTAGCCGGTGGACCGCCGCGCCGGCCTCGGCGGCCGCCCACCGGTCGGTGCCGGCCGCCACGTGCGGGATCACCACCTCGGCCGTACCGGCGGGGACCAGGTCGCGCAGCTTGTCCCGGACCCCGGTGTCGGTGACGTGGGTGAACGCCGCGCCGGTACGGGCGAGCGCGGCCGCGACGAGCTCCGGGTCCACCGGCAGATGGGCGAAGCCGGTCGCGTCGGCGAGCGTGGCCGCGTCGGCCCGGCCCAGCGCCCGGGCCTCGGCCGTACCGAGGGAGAACATGTCCTGTTCGGCGTCGCGGACCAGGGCCCGGGCGCCGGGGCCGTCGTCATCGGTCACGCCGGGGTACCCGCGGACCACGGCCACGGGTACCCCGTCGTACTTGCCCTTGACCAGCTCGCCGGCCGCGGCCAGCTCGTCGACGTCGGCCATCTGGGTGACCTGGAGCTCGTTGCCGTACGGGTCGACCTCGCCCCGGTAGTCGCGCACCGGGGCGACGCCCGCCGCGCCGATCGCCACGTCGGTGAGGCCGAGCCGCCAGGGACGTCCCATCGTGTCGGTGACGATGACGCCCACCCGGCGGTGGTGGCGCTCCCGCAGCGCGGCGCGGAGCGCGCGGGCCGACGCGTCGGGGTCGACCGGGAGCAGGACCAGCCGGCCGCGCTCGACGTTCGACGCGTCGATACCGGCGGCCGCCATGACGAGGCCGTGGTGGGTCTGCACGATGCGGGTCGGGCCGCGGCGGGCCACCACCCGGGCGGTCTCCGCGGCGAGAACCGCGTCCCGGGCGGCCTCGCGTTCGGGGCCGTCGGCCGGCACGTCGACCAGCCGCCCCTCCGCCTTGCTCACGATCTTGCTGGTGACGATCAGGACGTCGCCGTCGGAGATCCAGCCGGCGGCGGACATGATGAGCGTGGCCAGGTCGGTACCCGGGGTGACCTCGCCGATCCCGGTGACCGGCTGGATCTCCAGCACGGGCCCGGTGACCGGCCGGGCGTCACGCACCGGCCACCTCCAGCGCGGCCCGCACGATGCCGGCCGTGGCCTGCTCGTCGCGCATCCAGAGGTCGTGGCTGGCGACGGTCACGCCGGGGATCGTGACGCCGGCGTCGGTGGTGTCGACCAGCCAGCCGTCCAGCAGTCCGCCGTCGCCGCGCGCGCCGTAGAGGCCGCCGACACCGGCGGCGCTGCACTCGGTACCCACGGCGGCCAGGCACTTGTCGGCCATGCCGCGTACCGGCGCGCCGCCGATGATGGGGGAGACCCCGACCACCGGCGCGGTCAGCGCCTCCCGGATCCCGCCGACGGCGAGGATCGGGGCGATGCTCACGACCGGGTTGCTCGGTGCGATCAGGACCACGTCGGCGCTGGCCAGCGCGTCGAGGACACCGGCGGCCGGTTTGCTGGTCTCGGCGCCGACGAAGACGAAGCGGCTGGCCGGCAGCGCGGCCCGGTAACGCACCCACCACTCCTGGAAGTGGATGGCGCGCTGCTTGCCGTCCTCGGTAACCACGACGTGGGTCTCGACCCGGTCGTCGCTGGCGGGCAGCAGGTGTACCCCCGGCTGCCAGCGGGCGCACAGCGCTTCGGTGACCGCCGACAGCGGGTACCCGGCCTCCAGCATCCGGGTCCGTACCAGGTGCGTGGCGATGTCCCGGTCGCCCAGGCCGAACCAGGTCGGCTCGGCACGATAGGCGGCCAGTTCCTCCTTGACCGTCCAGGTCTCGTCCCGCCGGCCCCAGCCGCGCTCGGGGTCGGCCCCTCCGCCCAGGGTGTACATGACGCTGTCGAGGTCGGGACAGATGCGCAGGCCATGCAGGGTCACGTCGTCGCCGACGTTGACGATCGCGGTCGTTTGCGCCCCGGTCTCTCGCGCGAGTGCGCGGACCCCGGCGAGGAACTTCGCCCCGCCGATCCCACCGGCCAGTACGACGATCTGCATGCCTGCCATCCTCGCGTACCGGTGCGCGGCCGGCCTTCCCGGCCCCGCAGGGGGGATGAGCCCGGCCGGCCCGCGCCGGTACCGACACCAGATCACGCGGCGGCGGGGCGATAGAGCGGGTGCGGGCGGGTACTAGGCTGCGTCGGCGTCTTCCGGTTCATCGCTCGCGCAGGACCCGCTCACACCGTCAACCGCCGATCCGACACCCCTGGGGGCAGCCGTGACCAGCGAGCCCAGTGACACCCCGACGTCCACGCCGGCCGGGCCGGTGGAGCGCGACGCCCGCCAGTTCACCGAGCCGCTGCGGCAGCCGGCCGCATTCGCGCTGCTCACCGTGAACGGGCTGATCCTGCTGTTCGCCGTCGGCGACCTGTTCGTCATCTTCGAGGACTGGGCGAGCAGCCTGCTGGAACGCGCCGGTGGCTCCTTCACCGACTTCGTCGGGCTGGTGTCGATCGGCTTCCCGCTGCTGGCCGTGCTGCTCGCCACGCACGTCCGGCCCCGGCTGCCGCAGGCGCGGCTGATCACCGTCCTGGCGCTGGTGGAGTACGGCGTGTCCGCGGTGTTCGGCGCCCTGTGCCTGCTGGTGGACTTCCTGTACGGGGTGACCGGCAGCCACACCACCATCGGGATGAGCGCGGCCCGGCGGGCGTTGGAGGACCTGCTGATCCGCGCCGGCGAGTACACGCTGCTGGCCATCGCCGGGCTCGCCGTGTTCCATCTGTTCCAGGGGTTGTATCCGCCGGTACGGCCGGAGCCGGCCGCCCCGGCCTTCGGTGGCGGCTACGGCTACCCGGCGGGGTTCGGCCAGCCGTCCACGCCCGGCCAGCCCGGTGACCCGTCCAGCTTCCACCCGTACGGGCACCAGGCGCACGGCGGTCAGCAGCATCCGTGGGTGGCGCAGCCGGGGTACCCACCGCCGGTCGCGCCGCCGCAGCAGGAATCCGGGCCGCAGCGGGAGTCCGCGCCGCCGCGGGCGCCCGCCGAACCGGCTCCGGAGGCCGGCGAGGACGCGCAGCCCACGCAGGCCGTCCGGCCACCGCGGCCCCCGGACGGTCCGACCGAGGAGTGGCGGCCGTGAACTCCGGTGTACCGCGCCGGGTGCGCGGCGAACCGAAGGGCCTACTGTTGCTCACGTGAGTAACGGTGCTCAGCAACCGGTACCGGACAGTGCGCTACGGCGCGCGCTTCGCCGCGCATCCGACGGGCGGCCGCTCGACGCCGACGAGGCGACGATCCTGCTCTCCGCCCGGGGCGGGGCGCTGGAGCGGCTGCTGGAGATCGCCGCCGGGGTACGCGACGCGGGCCTCGTCGACGTCGGCCGGCCGGGCGTCGTCACGTACTCGAAGAAGGTTTTCATCCCGCTCACCCGACTGTGCCGGGACCGCTGCCACTACTGCACGTTCGTGACCGTGCCGCACCGGGTCCCGGCGCCGTACCTCGAACGCGACGAGGTCCTCGCGATCGCCCGGCAGGGTGCCGAACTGGGGTGCAAGGAGGCCCTGTTCACGCTCGGCGACCGCCCGGAGACCCGGTGGCCGCAGGCGAGGGCCTGGCTGGAGGAGCGCGGCTACGAGTCCACACTGGACTACGTGCGCGCCAGCGCGATCGCGGTACTGGAGGAGACGGGCCTGCTGCCGCATCTCAACCCCGGCGTCCTGTCCTGGGCGGAGCTGCAACGACTCAAGCCGGTCGCGCCGAGCATGGGCATGATGCTCGAAACGACCGCGACGAGGCTGTGGAGCGAGCCGGGCGGGCCGCACTACGGCAGCCCGGACAAGGAGCCGGCGGTCCGGCTGCGGGTACTCGAGGACGCCGGGCGGGTCGGGGTGCCGTTCACCACCGGCATCCTCATCGGGATCGGGGAGACGCCCGCGGAGCGGGTCGACGCGCTGTTCGCGATCCGGCGGGTGGGCCGCGAGTACGGGCACCTCCAGGAAGTCATCGTGCAGAACTTCCGCGCCAAGCCGGACACCGCGATGCGCGGTATGCCCGACGCCGAACTGCACGACCTCGCCGCCACGGTCGCGGTCGCCCGGCTGGTGCTCGGCCCGAAGGCCCGCCTCCAGGCGCCGCCCAACCTGATCGCCGGCGAGTACGGGTTGCTGCTGCGCGCCGGGATCGACGACTGGGGCGGGGTGTCCCCGCTGACCCCCGACCACGTCAACCCCGAGCGCCCCTGGCCGCAGATCGACGAGCTGGCCCGCCGTAGTGCGGATGCCGGCTTCACGCTGCGCGAGCGCCTCACCGTCTACCCCGGGTACGTCCTGCGTGCCGAGACCTGGATCGATCCGCGGGTGGCCGGCCACGTGGCGGCCCTCGCCGATCCGGAGACCGGGTTGGCGGTCGAGGCGGCCCGGCCGACCGGTCGGCCGTGGCAGGAGCCGGACGGCGGGTTCGGCGATGGCTCCGGTACCGGCCGTACCGATCTGCACGCGACGATCGACACGGCCGGCCGCAGCGCGGACCGGCGCGGTGACTTCGACACCGTGTACGGCGACTGGTCCGAGGTGGCCGCCCACGTGCCGGCCGGGGAGAGGGCGCCGATCCGGCTGGACGGCGACGTCAGGACCGCGCTGGCGATCGCCGGGTCGGACCCGGCGGCGCTGCTCGACCCCGCGCGGGAGCGGGAGGCCCTGGCGCTGTTCACCGCCGACGGCGCCGCCCTCGACGAGCTGGCCCGCATCGCCGACGACCTGCGCCGCGACGCGGTCGGCGACGACGTCACGTACGTGGTCAACCGCAACATCAACTTCACCAACGTCTGCTATGTCGGCTGCCGGTTCTGTGCCTTCGCGCAGCGCGAACGGGACGCCGACGCGTACCGGCTGTCGGTCGACCAGGTGGCGGACCGCGCCGAGGAGGCGTGGCGGGCCGGTGCGACCGAGGTCTGCATGCAGGGCGGCATCGACCCGAAGCTGCCGGTGTCGGTCTACCCCGAGCTGGTTAAAAAGATCAAGCAACGGGTACCGGCGATGCATGTCCATGCCTACAGCCCGATGGAGATCGTTACCGCGGCCGCCAAGGCCGGAGTATCGGTACGCGAATGGCTGACCGAGCTGCGCGACGCGGGGCTGGACACGATCCCCGGCACGGCCGCCGAGATCCTCGACGACGAGGTGCGGTGGGTGCTGACCAAGGGCAAGCTGCCGGCGGCGACCTGGGTGGAGGTGGTCGCCACCGCGCACGAGCTGGGCATCCGGTCGAGTTCGACCATGATGTACGGGCACGTGGACAATCCGCGACACTGGTTGGGGCATCTGCGTACCCTCGCCGCCCTGCAGGACCGTACCGGGGGCTTCACCGAGTTCGTGGGGCTGCCGTTCGTGCACAACAACGCGCCGATCTACCTGGCGGGCATCGCCCGTCCGGGGCCGACCTGGCGCGACAACCGGGCGGTGCACGCCATGGCTCGGGTGCTGCTGCACGGCCGGATCCCCAACATCCAGTGTTCCTGGGTCAAGCTCGGCGACTCCGGCACGGTCGCGTTGCTGCGTGGTGGCGCCAACGACCTGGGCGGCACGCTGATGGAGGAGACCATCTCGCGGATGGCCGGCAGTGAGCACGGTTCTGCCCGTACGGTGGAGCAGTTGCACCGGATCGCGGCGGCTGCCGGGCGGCGGGCGCGGGAGCGGACCACGACCTACGCACTCACGCACCGATAGTCGGCAATCATCCGATTGTCCGATTATGTCGGGTCGAATCGTCGCCGGCTACCCCACGATCAGCGGAATTGGAACGCGCCACGCCGTAAGGCACGCCGAAATTGTCAAATCGGGCGTTACCTACTGCGGCGTTCGGTCGATAACCGTACGTCGCCACGGGAATCGGGCGGGTTCGCAAAGGGGCGAACCGGTCGAGGATGGGCGTCGCCAGGGGGTCGCAGGGCCGGGTCCATTTATCAGGTTCGGCTTGACGGCGCGAGCATTACACGCGTGTAATTTCACTGGGGATGTTCAATCGGGGCGCTGGGGAGCGCCGCGTTTCGGGCAAATCGGAACGCGCTTTCGGTTAACGGGATGCGCCTTCCGGGCGTGGGGGGTTGCGTCGGCTTCGTGTCCGGCGCGTAAGAAGGAGGCACGCTGATGGACGGCCGAGGTGTGGTGGCCGACCTGCTGGGTAACGCACCGGAGTGGCAGGAGCGCGCTCTGTGCTCGCAGACCGACCCGGAGGCGTTTTTTCCCGAGAAGGGGGGGTCGACCCGCGAGGCGAAGCGCATCTGCTCGCGGTGCGACGTGAAGGCTGACTGCCTTGAGTACGCCCTCGGACACGACGAACGCTTCGGCATCTGGGGTGGGCTGTCGGAGCGCGAGCGTCGCAAGCTCAAGCGTCGGGCGGCCTAGCAGGCGGAAACGGTAGCTCGCGCGAGGGCGGGTACGGAGTCGGTCGACTCGGTACCCGCCCTCGCCGTATCCGTCGACGTCTTCGTCGCCGTGCCGGCGCCTGCGCGCGGGAAATGCGGTCGTCGGCGGGCGAAGTCGCCTCAGCCTTTCAGTCCAGGTCTTCCGGTGCCACCCCGAGCAGGTTGGCGACCTGCTCGATGACGACGTCGTGCACGAGATCGGCCAGGTCCTCACGGTCGGCCGCGCGGAACTCCAACGGCCGCCGGTACAGCACGATGCGGGGTGGCACCCCGTGCCGGCCGGGCCGGCCGGGCAGCAGTCGGGCCAGCGGCACCTCGCCGTCCTCGAGCACGTCGGAATCGTAGACGTTCAGGTCGGGCGGGACGTCCTCGACCGCGAACTCCACTCCGGCCAGCTCCTTCGAGAACCGCTGCTCGAGCTCCTCCACCGAGTCGAGGACAAGATCGTCGAAGATCTCCGCGCGGGTCCGGGACAGCGGCGCGGAGGCGGGTACGAGCCGACCCCGTAGCCCCCGGCCGTGACGGTCGCGGCCGCGTCGGCCGGGGCCACCGTGCCCCGGGACTGAGCCACTGGTGCCCGGGGCTGTGGCCCGGTCGGGGCGCTGGCGGCGGTCGGGACTGGTCACGCCGTCAGACTAGCGCCGAGTCCGGACCACGCCGCGCGGCGCGCCATTCTGTGTGTCCCATTCGTGATCGTCATCTCGACGATGATCGGACTCGGCGTGTCGCGAGGCCACCACGCCGCGCCACGAGTCGCGGAGAGATACCGTTCCGCCGTGAGGTCACCACGACGCTGCTCCCGCAATGGCTGCCCCCGGCCGCCCGTCGCGACGCTGACCTATGTCTACGCCGACTCGACCGCGGTGGTCGGTCCGCTGGCCGCGTTCGCCGAGCCCCACTCGTACGATCTGTGCGAGCAGCACGCGCGTAGCCTGACCACACCGCGCGGCTGGGACCTGGTGCGTCACGACGGAGAGTTCCAACCCCCACCGCCGACCAGCGACGATCTCGTCGCGCTCGCCGAGGCCGTCCGGGAGGCGGCCAGACCACCGGCTCAGCGTGACGATACCGACGATGACTTCGGTCAGCATCTCGGGCGGCGCGGTCATCTCCGCGTCATCCCGCCGGGCGCGTAGCCGCTCGGACGCGATCATGGCGCCGAGGGGCACGTACCCGGAGGTCAGGCCCTTGGCCGAGGTGATGATGTCGGGCCGGTAGCCGTACCGGCCGGCGCCGAAGTACTCACCGGGCCGGCCGAATGCGCAGATCATTTCGTCGGAGACGAGCAGCAGGTCGTACCGGTCGCAGATCTCGCGGACCCGCTGAAGTACCCGGGCGGGGGCGGGAAGCAGCGTACGCGGACAGGCGGGTGACGTGCATCCAGAGGTGGTCGCGGGCGGCGGCGTACCTGCTCGCGCCGTCGGTCACCGGGTCCCCCACGCGTAGCTTTGCTTGGCGAGTTTGAGGTAGACGAACGTCTCCGTCGCGGTGACGCCGGGGGCCGTTCGGATCGTGTCGTTGAGCAGGCGCAGGAGGTGGTCGTCGTCGGCGCAGACCAGCTCGACGAGGAGGTCGTAGCCGCCGGCGCAGATCACGACGTAGTCGACCTCGGGGATCGCGGCGAGGGCGTCGGCGGTGGCCCGCAGGTCGCCGGCGACCTTGATGCCGATCATCACCTGGCGCGAGAAGCCCAGCAGGAGGGGATCGGTCACCGCGACGATCTGCATGACGCCGGCATCGAGCAGCCGCTGGACCCGTTGTCGGACCGCCGCCTCGGACAGTCCGACGATCTTCGCCAGCGCGGCGTACGACGTGCGGCCGTCGCGCTGGAGCTGCTCGATGATGAGCTTGTTCACGTCGTCTAGGATCGGCTCCGCCACGCCGATGATTTTCACGCGAGATGCGACATTAATCAACTGAATCCGTTGGCTAACGGCTTCATATGTCAGTAATCCGCATTAACGGGGCGCCGCACGCGCGGCGCCCCCGGTGTTGTCAATCGAGCGCGATGAGTTCGCCGCGCTCGCCGACGGCGACACCGTCGCGCATTGTGGTGCCGTGGAAGTACTCCGGGCGCGCCGCGTTCCACGCGATCATCAGCACCACCCCGAGCAGGATCGAGCCGATGCCGAGCACGAAGACGCCGCCGACGCCGAACGGGTGCGTCTCGCTCGAGGCCGGCGCGAAGCTGTCGATCGCGGTCTTCACGAACGCGGCCAACAGGATCACGCCGCCGAGCAGCGGCATGATCACCTTCAGCCACAGGTCCTTTGCGGTGCGGCCCGGCTCGTTGCGGAAGTGCCACGCCGAGGCGAAGCCGGTCAGGCCGTAGTAGAACGCGATCAGCAGGCCGATCGAGAGGATCAGGTCGTTGAGCGAGCCCGGGCTGACCAGCGTCAGGCCGGCGTAGAACACGACCGACGCGAAGCCCATCGCCCAGGTGGACACGGTGGGGGTCTGGTAGCGCGGGTGCACGTCACCGAAGACTTTCGGCGCGGCCCTGTACGCGGCCATGGACAGCGTCGTCCGCGCGGTCGGCAGGATCGTGGTCTGCGTCGACGCGGCGGCCGACGACAGCACCGCGAGGAAGAGGAACTTGGCGCCCCAGCCGCCCAGGACCGCCTCGCCGATCCCGGAGAGCGGGTCGTCGATGGTGGCCGGGTTGGTCATGCCGATGCCGTCAGCGCCGACGCCGGCGTAGGCCTGCGCGGCGACGGTGACGACCACGTACGTCGCCAGCAGGACCACCGTGGACAGCACCGCGGCCCGGCCCGGGGTGACATGCATGTTCTCGGTCTCCTCGTTGACCGCGACCGCCGAGTCCCAGCCCCAGTAGATGAAGACCGCGAGCAGGAACGCCGCCGACAGCGCCTTGACGTCCATGCCGCCGCCGAACGGGTTGAACCAGTCCAGCGACGGGTGGATGGCGAGGCCGCCCGCCGTGCCCGCGTACACCTTCGCCAGGGCGACCGCCGAGAACACCGCGAGGACGACCAGCTCCAGGCCGAGCAGGACGACCTGGGTGCGCGCCGACAGTTCCACGCCCCGCCAGGAGATCCAGGTCATGCCCAGGATCCACGCGCAGCCCAGCGCGGTGACCGCCGTCGTGCTGCCGGCCAGGCCCGTGAGGCCCAGCAGGGAGAAGGTGTACTGCCCGGCGATCTGGGCGAGGTTGGCCATCACGATGATGTCCGCGATCACGATCACCCAGCCGGTGACCCACCCCAGCCGCCGGCTGAACACGCGGGCCACCCAGGTGAAACTGGTGCCGCAGTCCGGGTCGACGTTGTTGAGTGCCTGGTACGCGTACGAGATGAACAGCATCGGGACGAATGCCAGCAGCATGATGATCGGCCCCCGGGTGCCGACCTCGTCGGCGACCAGCCCCATGGTGGCGGCGAGGCTGTAGCCGGGGGCGGTCGACGCCACACCGAACACGACGCTCGACAGTAGGCCGATGGCGCCGAGTTTGAGGCCCTTGTGAGCGATCGGCCGGGTCGGGGTCTCCGGGGGAGCGGTAACGGTCAATGTTGCCATCCTCGGGGGTGAGGCGATCAATGTAGCTGCGGTTGTCGCGGGTTTGACGATCGTGTGTGGCGGCGAGTCAGCCCTGAAGGGCGCGCCCGGGCCGGCCCTTCTCGTGGCCGTCCGCGTCGACCTCTCGACCGCGGCGGCCGTGGCCGTGCTGTGCCGCGAGCATGAGATCACACGCGTCCTCAACGCCGCCGACCCCCGGTTCGTGATGCCGGTCTTCGACCGCGCGTTCGCCGCCGGTGCGGGGCCGGCTCGCGCTCGTCGGGAAGCCCGACCGTCGCCGTCGATGGAGATGTCCGGACGCGATAAGCTGAGCCGCTCCCAGTAGCGATCTTGGGGTTGTGGTGCCGCTGCACCGCCGCCGCGGAGGCGGGTGGCAGGCACCACAACTCCAGGTCGTCACCACCACCCGGTTGAGCCGACCGGCGTTGGTTCAGCGGCCCGTACCGCGACTGTTTCCGCGTGGTCGGCTTCAGGTGTGTTCCTCGATGTCCGGTCGGCCGGCCGGATACGTCCCCCGTACGCCGGCGGCGGGCCCGTGACACCACGTGACCGGCCATCGGGGGAAGACGGCCGACGGAGGGCCGAGGCCGGTGAGGAAGGTGACCACGAGGGCGGCGTCGGTCACCGGGTCCAGCGCGATCTCCGGCAGCGTGCCGCTGACGTCCCACGCCCAGCGCTGCGTGCTGGCCTTGGCGCCGCTGCCCGAGGTGGCCGACAGCCGCAGACCGTTCGCGTCGTAGCCGAACTCGGCGCGCCGGCCGAGCGGATCGGTCCGCCGGGTCAACCGGCCCGCCGGAGCGGCGCCGGGGATTCACGACCGACACGGTCGGTCCGGCGGTACCGGTTCCGTGGCCCGGCAGGTGCCCTGCTCGCCGGCTGGTCTCGTCGGCAGGGCGCCGCGCGCGATCGGTAGGCTCCTAGTACCAACGACGACCATCTCGCGAGGAGCTCGCATCCGTGTCCGACCTGAGTCGCATCGTGAAGGCGTACGACGTCCGCGGGATCGTTCCCGACCAGCTCGACGAGGCGGTGGCCGAGGCGCTGGGCGCGGCCTTCGTGCAGACGCTGCGCGCGGGTGGTGACGACACCTCACGTGTGGTGGTCGCCCACGACATGCGGGAATCGTCGCCGGGGCTCGCGGCGGCGTTCGTCCGGGGCGCCGGCCGGGCCGGTGCCGACGTGGTCGAGGCCGGGCTTGGCTCGACCGACCTGCTCTACTACGCCTCGGGCGCGCTCGACCTTCCCGGTGCGATGTTCACCGCCAGCCACAACCCGGCGCAGTACAACGGCATCAAGATGTGCCGGGCCGGCGCCCGCCCGATCGGGCAGGAGACCGGACTGGCGGAGATCCGCGACCGGGCACAGCGCATCCTCGACGGTTCGCTCGACGCGGGTACCGGTGACGGCCGCGCCGAGCGGCAGGACCTGCTCGCGCCGTACGCGGCGCACCTGCGTACCCTCGTCGACCTGTCCACGATCCGGCCGCTGAAGGTGGTCGTGGACGCCGGCAACGGCATGGGCGGGTACACGGTGCCGGCGGTGCTCGGTGACGCCGTGCTCGATCCGCTGCCGCTGCAGATCGTGCCGCTGTACTTCGAGCTGGACGGGTCGTTTCCCAACCACGAGGCCAACCCGCTGGAGCCGGCCAACCTGGTCGACCTGCAGAAGGCCGTCCGTGAGCACGGCGCCGACCTGGGGATCGCGTTCGACGGTGACGCAGACCGCTGCTTCTTCGTCGACGAGCGTGGCGAGGCCGTCTCGCCGTCGGCCGTGACCGCCATGGTCGCCGTCCGCGAACTGGCCAAGCACCCGGGCAGCACGATCATCCACAACCTGATCACCAGCCGGGCGGTGCCCGAGATCGTGATCGAGCACGGCGGCGACCCGGTGCGCACCCGGGTCGGGCACTCCTTCATCAAGGCCGAGATGGCCCGCACCAACGCGGTCTTCGGCGGCGAGCACTCCGCGCACTACTACTTCCGCGACTTCTGGTACGCCGACACCGGCATGCTGGCCGCGATGCACGTCCTCGCGGCCCTCGGTGAGCAGAGCGAGCCGCTGTCGGCCCTGGTCAGCACGTACGTCCGGTACGCCGACTCGGGAGAGATCAATTCCACGGTCACCGACCAGCAGGCCCGGACCGCCGAGGTCCGCGCCGCGCTCTCCGACGTCGACGGGGCGCGCGTGGACACCCTCGACGGGCTGACCGTCGACCTCCCGGACGGGAGCTGGATCAACCTCCGCCCCTCCAACACCGAGCCGCTGCTGCGGCTCAACGTGGAGGCCCCGATGCCGGAACGGATGGCCGAGCTACGTGACCAGGTCCTCGCCATCGTGCGGGGTCACCGCGGAAACCAATAAGGAGAACGACCGTGTCCCTCGACCCGGCGCTGCTGGACATCCTGCGCTGTCCTGACTCCCACCATGCGCCTCTCGACCACGACGCCGACGCGCAGACGCTGACCTGCACCGAGTGCCGGCGCGTCTACGAGATCCGCGACGGCATCCCGGTGCTGCTGCTCGACGAGGCCCGCCCGGCCACCGACGGAGAGCCAGGGGCCTCGTCATGACCCGCCCGTTCGACGGCGAGGCCGGCGTGCGCGGGCACCGGCACCTCGACCTCGACCTGCTCGACGACGCCGAGGCGCTCGCGGCCGCCGACCCCGGCGGGATGCTGCGCGCCACCGCGTCGGCCGGTGCCCAGGTACGCGAGTCGGCGGCCCTCGCCGCCGAGGCCAACCTCGGTTCGATCGCCGCCGAGGGGCGGCCCCGCGCCCTGGTCGTGGCGGGCGTGGGTACCGCCGCGCGCACCGGCGAGATCCTCGCTACCGTCGCCGGTGCCCGCTGCCCGGTGCCGGTGCTCGCCCACCGCAGCGCCGGCGTTCCAGGCTGGGTGGGCGTCGGTGACGTGGTCATCGCGGTGTCGGCGTCGGGGCGCTCGCCCGAGGCGCTCGCCGCGGCCGAGGCGGCCGCCCGGCGCGGTGCCCGGCTGGTCGCGATCGGCGCCCCCGACTCCGAGCTGCAGGCGATGGCCGAGCGGGCCCGGGCGCCGTTCATCCCGGTGCCCCGGCGTGCCCCGGCCCGCGCCAGCCTGTGGGCGCTGACCGTGCCGGTGCTGCTCGCCGCCCGTGCCCTCGGGTTGGTCAAGGTCAACGAGGCGGACTTGGCGGAGACGGCGACCCGGCTGGACATGGACGCCGACCGGTGCCGGCCCGCCCTGGAGTCGTTCGTCAACCCCGGTAAGTCGCTGGCGCTCGACCTCGCCAACTCCGTACCGGTCATCTGGGGGTCGTCGTCGCTGGCGACGCTCGCGGCCCGGCGGTTCGCCGACACGCTCAGCTCGAACGCGCGCTACCCGGCCGTGGCCGGCGCGCTCGGCGAGGCCGGCCGGGGCCGGGTCGGCCTGCTCGACGGGGTGTACGGCGGTCTGGCCGAGGCCGACCGGGACATCTTCGCCGACCCGGCCGAGGACGGCGACGGGGGACCGACCCGGCTGCGGCTGGTGCTGCTGCGCGACGGCGGGCTCTCCGACGAGGCCGACGACCAGGGCGAGCCGCTCGCGGTCGAGGAACGGCGCGCGGACGCGGTGCAGGCGTTGGCAGAGCGGCGGGGGGTACGGGTGAGCGTGGTGACCGCGGAGGGTGCCTCGCCGCTGGAGCGGCTGGCCTCGCTCGTGGCCGTCCCCGATTTCGCCTCGATGTACCTGGGAATGGCGCATGGTCTCGACCCGATGGCCGTGCCGGCCGTCTCGGAGCTGAAGGAGTTGTCCCAACCGTGAGCGAGCGTAGCGAGATGTCGGCATGAGCGCCGAGGGCGGTAACAAGGCGGTCGTGGCGGCGCTGGCGGCCAACCTCGGCATCGCGGTGACCAAGTTCATCGCGTTCGCGCTGACCCGGTCGTCGTCGATGCTCGCCGAGGGAATCCACTCGGTCGTCGACTCCGGCAACCAGGTGCTGCTGCTGATCGGCGGCAAGCGGGCCGCCCGCAAGGCGACGCCCGAGCACCCGTTCGGGTTCGGGCGGGAGCGCTACATCTACGCGTTCCTCGTGTCGATCATGCTGTTCTCCGCGGGTGGCCTGTTCGCGCTGTACGAGGCGTACCACAAGATCTCCCACCCGGAGCCGATCGACAAGTGGCAGTGGGTGCCGATCGCGGTACTGGTCGCCGCCATCGCGATGGAATCGATGTCGTTCCGGACCGCGATCCACGAGACCAACCAGATCCGCGGCGACGCGAGCTGGGTGGAGTTCATCCGCCGGTCCCGCGCCCCGGAGCTGCCGGTCATCCTGCTGGAGGACGCGGCCGCCCTGGTCGGCCTGATCTTCGCCCTGTTCGGCGTCGGCATGACGCTGCTGACCGGCAACGGCGTGTGGGACGGCGTCGGTACCGCCGCGATCGGCGTGCTGCTGGTGGCGGTCGCGTTCGTGCTGGCCGCCGAGATGAAGAGCCTCCTGGTCGGGGAGTCGGCCACGGCGGACACGGTCGCCGCGATCGAGCGGGCGATTTCCGACGGCGAGGAGACCGAGCGGATCATCCACCTGCGTACGGTGCACGTGGGCCCGGACGACCTGCTGGTGGCGGCGAAGATCGCGGTCCGGCACGACGACACCGCCGAGGCGGTGGCCCGGGGGATCGACGCGATCGAGCGGCGGATCCGCGCGGCGGTGCCGATCGCCAAGGTGATCTACATCGAGCCGGACATCTACCGGAGGTCGGCCGCCGGGCAGGAAGCCGGTTCCGCGCTGACGGAGGGCTGACCGGTGGAGTTGCTGAACAACCCGATCCGCGGGTACCCGTGGGGCTCGCGTACCGCGATCGCGGCGTTGCAGGGCCGCCCCGTGCCGGCCGACGGTCCCGAGGCGGAGCTGTGGATGGGTGCGCACCCGGACAGCCCGTCCACGGTCGGCGGGCAGCCGTTGACGGCGCGGATCGCCGAGGACCCGGCCGGGGTCCTCGGCGCCGGCACGGTGACCCGCTTCGGCGCCCGACTGCCGTTCCTGCTGAAGATCCTGGCGGCCGCGGAACCGCTGTCGCTGCAGGCGCACCCGACGCAGGCGCAGGCGGCCGCCGGATTCGCGGCGGAGGAGGCGGCCGGCGTCCCGCGCGGTGCGTCCGACCGCAACTACAAGGACGCCAACCACAAGCCCGAGCTGCTGGTCGCCGTCGAGCCGTTCGACGCGCTGTGCGGGTTCCGCGACCCGTCGGCCAGCGCCACGCTGCTGGCCGGCCTGGACGTACCCGGGCTGGCGCCCACGGTCGCGGCGCTGCGCGGCGGGGACCCGGAGGTGGCGCTGCGGGAGGCGGTCACCGGCCTGCTGAAGCTGGCGGACGCCGACCGCGCGGCGCTGGTCGCGGACGTCGTCGCGGTGACGCGCGGGCGGGCGGGCCACGAGCTGGCGGTCGAGCTGGCCGACCGCTACCCCGGCGACATCGGTGTGGTGGTCGCGCTCCTGCTCAACCACGTCCGGCTGCGCCCCGGCGAGGCGGTGTGGATGCCCGCGGGCAACCTGCACGCGTACCTGCGCGGCACCGGCGTCGAGATCATGGCCGCCAGCGACAACGTGCTGCGGGGCGGTCTCACGCCCAAGCACGTGGACGTGCCCGAGCTGCTGCGGGTGCTGCGCTTCGAGGTGCTCGCCGACCCGGTCGTGACGCCCCGCGAGGTGGCACCGGGGCTGGTGACCTGGCCGGTACCGGTCGACGACTTCGCGCTGTACCGGGCGGTGCCCGACGGCGGCGAGCTGACGCTGCCCGGCACCGGTCCCCGTGTCGTCTTCTGTCTGCGTGGCGAGGTGCGCGTCGCCGACGGCGCGGGGGAGCTGGTCCTCACCGGCGGTCGGGCGGCGTTCGGGGCGGCCGGTCACCCCACCACGGTGGCCGGCACGGGCGAGATCTACCAGGCGACGATTGGCTGATGAAGGCTGTCACCTGGGCTTTTTGCACCCGACTTGCAACCCGGGGGCAGCCCCTTTCGGCTTGACCATTCGGTCGCGCTCGGTACCGTATCAACCACGCAGTGTCATCGCGATGATGGTCTGAGTCACGTGGGGAACCGGACCGGGGGGATGGGCGGGGCGGTGGAATAGATCCACCGCCCCGCCCGCTGTCTGTGAGGCGTAGGCTGGATCGCTGCCGCCCGCCGACGTACTGGCAGATCCTACGTACTGGCAGATCTGGAGAATTCATGACGAGTGCAACTCAGCCGCGGGCAGACGTGGCCGCATCCGGCCGCCCGCAGTCCGTCGCCGAGGGCGACTTCAAGGTGGCAGACCTGTCGCTTGCTGCGTTCGGTCGCAAGGAGATCCAGCTCGCCGAGCACGAGATGCCCGGTCTGATGGCCCTCCGCAAGGAGTACGCCGCGGCGCAGCCGCTGCGTGGCGCGCGGATCACGGGCTCGCTGCACATGACCATCCAGACCGCCGTCCTGATCGAGACGCTGGTCGCGCTGGGCGCGCAGGTCCGCTGGGCGTCGTGCAACATCTTCTCCACCCAGGACCACGCCGCCGCGGCGATCGTGGTCGGCCCGGACGGCACGCCCGACAATCCGCAGGGCGTGCCGGTGTACGCCTGGAAGGGCGAGACGCTGCCGGAGTACTGGTGGTGCACCGAGAAGGCATTGACCTGGCCCGACCCCGACGCTGAGCCGGGCTCCGCCCGGACGGTCGGGCCGAACATGATCCTCGACGACGGTGGCGACGCGACCCTGCTGGTGCACAAGGGCGCCGAGTTCGAGGGCGCCGGCGCGGTGCCGGCGGTGAGCGAGCACGACAGCGAGGAGTACGCGGTCATCCTCGACACCCTGCGCCGCTCACTCGAGCAGGACGGCCAGCGCTGGACCCGGATCGCCGCCGGCATCAAGGGCGTGACCGAGGAGACCACCACCGGCGTGCACCGGCTGTACGAGATGGCCAACGCCGGCACGCTGCTGTTCCCGGCGATCAATGTCAACGACTCGGTCACCAAGAGCAAGTTCGACAACAAGTACGGCTGCCGGCACTCGCTCATCGACGGCATCAACCGGGCGACCGACGTGCTCATCGGCGGCAAGGTCGCGGTGGTGTGCGGCTACGGCGACGTCGGCAAGGGCTGCGCGGAGTCGCTGCGCGGGCAGGGTGCGCGGGTGATCGTCACCGAGATCGACCCGATCTGCGCGCTGCAGGCGGCGATGGACGGCTACCAGGTCACCACGCTCGAGGACGTCGTCGGCATCGCCGACATCTTCGTGACGACCACCGGCAACAAGGACATCATCAGGGCCGAGCACATGGTCCAGATGAAGCACCAGGCGATCGTGGGCAACATCGGTCACTTCGACAACGAGATCGACATGGCCGGGCTGGCCAAGGTCCCGGGTGTGCGGAAGGTCAACATCAAGCCGCAGGTCGACGAGTGGGTCTTCGAAGACGGCCACGCCATCATCGTGCTCAGTGAGGGTCGGCTGCTCAACCTGGGCAACGCCACCGGCCACCCCAGCTTCGTGATGAGCAACTCCTTCACCAACCAGGTGATCGCCCAGATCGAGCTGTTCGCCAAGACCGACCAGTACCCGATCGGGGTCTACACCCTGCCCAAGCACCTCGACGAGAAGGTCGCCCGGCTGCACCTGGACGCTCTCGGCGTCAAGCTCACCACGCTGACCAAGGAGCAGGCCGACTACATCGGCGTCCCGGTCGAGGGCCCGTTCAAGGCCGACCACTACCGCTACTGAGCTGCGCCTCGCGCGCGGCGAGCGCCATCCGGAACTGCCGGCCGCGGTCCACCGCGGCCGGCAGTTTCCATATCCGCGGCCGGGCGGTTTCGTGTTCGCGGCGGCGCCCGGACGTGCCCGCGCCGGCGTGGCCCGGTTCCCGTGGTCGTGCCGCGCGTCTCTTCGTCTTGACTTCCGGCCGCTCCTGGGCAGTAAGGTGTCCCTAACCTAACCATAGTTAGCCTTGCCTTACTGTTTGCCCGCCGCCGCGCCATCGTCGAGTATCAGGAGCCCGCCGTGTCGAACGCCATCTTCGGCAACTTCCTCATCGGGCTGCGCGAAGGGCTCGAAGCGACGCTCGTCGTGACGATCCTGGTCGCCTTCCTCGTCAAGTCCGGGCGCAGGGAACGCCTGCCTCAGGTGTGGGCGGGGGTCACCGCGGCCGTCGCGCTGTCGGTCGGGTTCGGCGCCCTGCTGACCTTCGTCGCGCAGGACCTGCTGCCCACGGACAAGCGGGAGCTGTTCGACGCGGTCACGTCGGTCGTCGCGGTCGGCTTCGTGACCTGGATGATCTTCTGGATGCGCCGCACCTCCCGGAAGCTCTCCGGTGAGCTGCGCGCGAAGCTCACCGACGCCATCAACGTCGGCGGGTTCGCCGTGGTGGGCATGGCCTTCCTCGCCGTCGTACGCGAGGGGCTCGAGACGGCCATGCTGTTCTACGCCGCCGCGCAGGGCGCCACCACCTCGGCCGGGCCGCTGGTCGGCATCGCCCTCGGGGTGGCCGCGTCGGTCGCCCTGGGCTGGGGGCTGTACGCCAGCGCCATCCGGATCAACCTCGCCACCTTCTTCAAGTGGACGGGGCTGCTCCTGGTGCTCGTCGCGGCCGGCATCTTCAAGTACGCCGTGCACGACTTCCACGAGGCCGGCGTGCTGCCCGGCGGCGACAACCACGCCTTCGACGTCTCCGGTGTCGTCGACCCCGCCGCGTGGTACTCGGCCCTGATCGGCGGCATGTTCAACCTGACGCCCACGATGAGCGTGTTCGAGGTCGTCGCCTGGCTCGGCTACGCGGTGCCCGTGCTGGTGCTGTTCCTGCGCCCGGCCCGTACCCCGGCCCAGGCCGCCGCGGCCTCCGGTACCGCCACGGACTCCGGTGCCGGTGGTGGGGCCGCGGCCGGCGCGCCCGCGCCCCGGTCGACCACGGAGTCCGACGCCGGCGCGCCCGCGTCCGCGGGTACCGGCGCCTGAGCGCCACCCGCTCCGGGCCATCGAGCCTTTGCGCGTCCTCTCGCGCCCCGACCCACCCCGACTCCCAGGAGAGCAGCCCCTCATGCGCACCCATCACCTGCCCGCCTGCGCCGCCCTCGGCGCGCTCGCGCTGACCGGTCTCGCCGCGTGCGGGGACAAGACGGCGAAGGCGGACAAGATCACCGTCACGGCCACCGACACCGAGTGCCGGGTGGCCAAGGTCGACCTGCCCGCCGGCACCCACACGTTCTCGGTGACGAACAAGGGCAGCAAGATCACCGAGTTCTACGTGTACGCCGGCGACGGCAGCATCAAGGGCGAGGTCGAGAACATCGGGCCGGGCGCCACCCGCGACGTCCACGTCGAGTTGACCGCCGGCGAGTACGAGGGCGCGTGCAAGCCCGGCATGAAGGGCGACGGCATCCGGGCCAAGCTGACCGTCAGCGGGCAGGCGAAGGCCCTCGCGTCCGACCCCAAGCTCGCCGCGGCCGTGGCGACGTACCGGGCGTACGTGGCGGGCGAGGCCGACGGTCTGCTGGCGAAGACCACCGAGTTCGCGGCCGCGGTCAAGGCCGGCGACGTCGCGAAGGCCAAGGAGCTGTACCCGGTCGCGCGTACCCACTGGGAGCGCATCGAGCCGGTGGCCGAGTCGTTCGGTGACCTGGACCCGGCGATCGACGCCCGGGAGAACGACGTCGAGGCCGGCCAGGAGTGGACCGGCTTCCACAAGATCGAGAAGGACCTGTGGGTCGGTGGCGACGTCAGCAAGGACGGCGCCGTCGCCGACAAGCTGGTCGCCGACGTCACGGAGATCGTGACCAGGGCCAAGTCGGTGGAGCTGTCCCCGGTCCAGCTCGCGTCCGGCTCCAAGGAACTGCTGGACGAGGTCGCCACCGGAAAGATCACGGGCGAGGAGGACCGGTACTCGCACACCGACCTGTGGGACTTCGCCGCCAACGTCGAGGGCGCCAAGGCCGCGACCGACGCGCTGCGCGAGGCGCTGACCGCGCGCGACCCGAAGCTGGCCGACGAGCTGACCGGCAAGTTCGCCGCGGTCGACGCCGCGTTGGGCAAGCACAAGGCCGGTACCGGCTGGAAGTCCTACACCGAGCTGTCGCAGGCCGACATCAAGGAGTTGTCGGACGTCATCAACGGCCTGGCCGAGCCGATCAGCAAGGTCGCGGCCGTGATCGCCAAGTAGTCGTGGATCCTGGACAGCTGTGCCACCCGTAGCTCGCCCAGGTGTCCACGATCGGGAATTCGGGAGGAGTGCGATGGCGGGCAGGTTCTCGCGGCGGCGGATGCTCGCGGTCGGCGGCGCCGGCGTGGCCGGTGCGGTCGCCGGGGGCGCGGCCGGCGCGTGGGCGCGTGACGTCGTGGCGGGGGAGCGGCACCCGGCCGAGTCGGCCGGCGCCGTGCCGTTCCTCGGCGAGCACCAGGCCGGCATCACCACGCCGGCGCAGGACCGGCTGCACTTCGTGGCGTTCGACGTGATCACCGACAAGCGTGCCGACCTGGTCGACCTGTTGCGCGAGTGGACCCGTGCCGGGGCGCGGATGACCGCCGGCCAGGACGCCGGGCCGGTCGGCGCGGTGAACGGGCCGGCCGAGGCGCCGCCCGACGACACCGGCGAGGCGCTCGGGCTGCCGCCGTCGGCGCTGACGCTGACCGTCGGCTTCGGGCCGACCCTGTTCCGCGACGCGGGCGGGCGGGACCGCTTCGGCATCGCCGACCACAGGCCGGAGGCGCTGGCCGAACTGCCGCGCTTCCCGGGCGACGCGCTGGAACCGGCCATCAGTGGCGGAGACCTGTGTATCCAGGCGTGTGCGCACGACCCGCAGGTGGCGGTGCACGCCATCCGTAACCTGGCCCGGATCGGCTTCGGCGCGGTGAGCATCCGCTGGTCACAGCTCGGGTTCGGGCGTACCTCCTCGACCTCCCGCGACCAGGCCACGCCACGCAACCTGTTCGGCTTCAAGGACGGTACGGCCAACCTCAAAGCGGAGGAGGCCGACGCACTGCGCCAGCACCTGTGGGTACAGCCAGGCGACGGCCCGGAGTGGATGACCGGCGGGTCGTACCTGGTGACCCGCAAGATCCGGATGATGATCGAGACCTGGGACCGTGCCCCGCTGGCCGAGCAGGAGGAGATCGTCGGCCGGACGAAGGGCACCGGGGCACCGCTGGGCGGGAAGGGTGAGTTCGACCCGATCGACCTGGCCGCGAAGGGCGCCGACGGCAAACCGCTGATCCCGGCCGACTCGCACGTGCGGCTGGCCCACCCGGACACCAACGGTGGCGCACGGCTGCTGCGGCGCGGGTACAACTTCGTCGACGGCTCCGACGGGCTGGGGCGCCTGGGCGCCGGCCTGTTCTTCATGGCCTACCAGCGGGACCCCCGCCGGCAGTTCGTGCCGATCCAGACCCGGTTGGCCCGGCACGACACGATGAACGAGTATCTGCGCCACGTCTCCAGCGGGGTGTTCGCCTGCCCTCCGGGGGTCCGCACGCCCGACGACTTCTGGGGCCGGTCCCTGTTGGGGCAGTGAGCGATCGGCCATCATACCGGTTGCGCGCGGGCCGGGGTGACGCGTCCGTGGTGGTCGCGGGGGCCGCGGTGACGCGTCCGTGGCGATCGAGCGATCCGCGGTGATGTGTCCGCGGTAAGCGGTAATACGGTTGCGGGGACGGCGTGGCGCGGTACGGGCGACAGGCGCCAGGGAGGCCCGGGCCGGGGCGCTCATCGCGTGGCGAACGGTGAAGCATGACGGACATGTCCGGCACTGTTTCGCCGACCGGCCGATCGGGGTAACCCGTTCGGCTATCCGTGCTCGCACGTACGGATGACGGTCATTACCCGGGTGCAGCGTCCGGATAACGGGACAGTCACGAATTTCGGCACGCTCTTTGCACGGGACCCATGGCGACGTTTGCTTTAGGCACTACATCGCAGCCCTTGTCGGCCTGGGATCGCACCATGCCGCGGTCCCGGCGCGCCGGCGCGGCTGCGGTAGCTGACTGGAGGGAAGATGCACACAGGTAAGAGGCTGGCGGGCGCGGTTGTCGTCGCCGGTGTCTCACTGCTGGTGGCTTCGGCGTGTGGTGGTGGCGGCAGCTCCGACAACGGGAAGTCGGTCTCCACGAGCTTCGCGGACTGCGCCACGAAGCCGAACGACTGCAACAGTGGCGAGATCAAAAAGGGTGGCACGCTCACCTACACGATCGAGAAGAAGATCACGGGCTGGAACCTCAACGACGCGGACTCCAACACCTTCGACTTCCAGGAAGTCCTCGACGGTGTGCTGCCGAGCGCGTTCAACACCAACCCGGACTTCCAGCCGACGCTGAACACCGACATGCTGGCCTCGGCCGAGCTGACGAGCACCAGCCCGCAGACGGTCGTCTACAAGATCAAGCCTGAGGCGGTCTGGAACGACGGCACGCCGATCACGGTCGACGACTTCACCTACGGCTGGCAGACCCAGAACGGCAAGGACTGCAAGGACTGCAGCGCCGCGTCGAACGCCGGCTACGACCTGATCAAGTCGATCACCGGCGCGGACAACGGCAAGACCGTGACCGTGGTCTACGACTCGCCGTACGCCGACTGGAAGGGCCTGTTCGGCCCGATCTACCCGGCGCACGTCGCCAAGCAGCACGGCGACCTGGCGACGTCCTGGAAGTGGCTCAACGAGACCCAGCCGGCCTACTCGGGTGGTCCGTTCCAGATCCCGGCCGACGGGTACCAGAAGGACGTCTCGGTCACCCTGGTGCCGAACCCGAAGTGGTACGGCAAGACCAAGCCGAGCCTCGACAAGATCGTCTTCCGGATCATCACCGACCAGGCGCAGGAAGTTCCGGCCCTCCAGAACAACGAGGTCCAGGCGATCTACCCGCAGCCGAACTCGGACCTGGTCAACCAGGTGAAGGCGCTGGCCCCGAACGTCCAGTACACCCTGGGCAAGGGTCTGACCTGGGAGCACCTCGACCTCAACCTGAAGAACAAGTTCCTGGCCGACAAGGTCCTGCGCCAGGCGATCTTCACGACGGTCGACCGCCAGGCGGTGATCGACAAGACCATCGGTCAGTTCGTGCCGGGCGCCAAGCCGCTGAACAACCACAACTTCATGCCCGGCCAGGACGGCTACAAGGACGTGGTCACCTCCAGCGGCGCCGGTACCGGTGACGTCGAGAAGGCCAAGAAGCTGCTGACCGACGCCGGCTACAAGGGTGTCGGCACGGCGCTGACCACCGCGGCCGGCGAGCCGGTCACCCTGCGGATCTCGTACACCAACGGCAACGCACTGCGCAAGCAGAGCGCCGAGCTGTTCCAGAACGAGATGTCGCAGCTGGGTATCAAGGTCGACATCACGCCGACCCAGGCCCTGGGCAAGACGCTGACCGCGGGTGACTACGACGTGATCATCTTCGCGTGGGTCGGCACCCCGTACCCGTACTCGGGTGCCCAGCAGCTGTGGGGCAGCGAGAGCGACAGCAACTACGGCAAGTGGGTCAGCAAGGAGAGCGACGACCTGCTGAAGAAGGCGGCCGCCGAGACCGACCCGAAGAAGGGCGCCGACTACCTCAACCAGGCCGACCAGATCATGGCGAACGACTACTACGTGCTTCCGCTGTTCCAGAAGCCGACGTTCCTCGCCGTGTACTCGCAGTACGCGAACATCCGCGACAACGCGACCAACGTCGGTCCGCCGTACAACACTCAGGAGTGGGGCCTGCGCGCCTCCGCCAAGTAACGTAACGGCGCACACGTAAACACCATTTGCACATTGGGTAGGGTCGGATCCCGGGCGTTCGCGTCCGGGATCCGACACTAAGTGGGCACAGCTGGGAGGTACGCGTGCTCGCGTACGTCGTACGACGATTCTTGATCTCGATCCCGATCCTGATCGGATCCACGATCCTGGTCTTTCTCATGGCGAAGGTCTCGGGCGATCCCCTGGAGACCATGAAACTGCGCAACCCGCCGCCGCCACGGCAGACCATCCTGAACGAGGAACACCGGCTCGGTCTGGACCAGCCGCTGCACATCCAGTACCTGAACTGGTTGAAGAACCTGCTCCTGCACGGCGACTTCGGCCCGTCGGTCCACGCGACCACCGACATCGGCCACGAGCTGGGGGACCGGCTCCTGGTGACGCTGCGACTGGTGCTGATCTCGGTCCTGCTCGCGCTCATCTTCGCAGTGATCACCGGCGTCGTGAGCGCCGTCAAGCAGTACTCCGTGACCGACTACACGTTCACGTTCATGGGCTTCCTGTTCCTGGCGATGCCCACGTTCTGGTTCGCCATCCTGCTCAAGTCGGCCGCGATCTCGTACAACCAGGCCACCGGTACCCAGACCTTCTTCACCATCGGCGACAAGTCGGTCTTCATAGCCGACGACTCCACCTGGGGACACGTCAAAGACATCGCCGGGCACATGGTGCTACCCACCATCGTGCTGGGCCTCGTCGGCTACGCGGCGTGGAGCCGGTTCCAGCGCGCCTCCATGCTCGAGGTGCTCAACAGCGACTACGTCCGCCTCGCCCGGGCCAAGGGGCTCAGCCCCCGGCGCGTGCTGGTGCGGCACGCCCTGCGGACCGCGTTGATCCCGCTGACCACCGTGACCGCGCTCGACATCGCCGCGCTGCTCGGCGGCGCCATCATCACCGAGCGGGTGTTCCAGTGGCACGGCCTCGGCGAGTTCTTCCTCGACTCGGTGGCCGACCACGACGCGAACGCGATGATGGGCTGGCTGCTCATCTCCGCGGTCATCGTCATCCTGTTCAACCTGGTCGCCGACCTGCTGTACGGCGTGCTCGACCCGAGGATCCGCTATGAGTAGGTCAGGTCAGCGAATCATGAGTTCGACAAATGGGCAGGAGGTGACGGCATGAGCGAGATGCGCGCCAGTTCGGTGACGACGTCGGGCGCCCCTCAACCGACGTCGCCCACGGGGGCGGCCGAGCGCGAGTTCACCGTCAAGGAGCGTAGCCAGCTCCAGCAGGCGATGCGCCGGTTCATGCGGCACCGCCTGGCCGTGGCGAGTCTGGCGATCTTCGCCCTGATCGTGCTACTCGCGTTCGTCGGTCCGCTGGTGTGGAAGTACAAGTCCATCGACATCACCCCGGACAATTCGCAGCCGCCGTCGCTGGCCCACCCGTTCGGCACCGACGGCCTCGGGCACGACGGCTTCGCCCAGGTGCTGCGCGGGCTGCAGATCTCGGTACGGGTGGCGCTCTGCATCGCCCTCGTCGCCACGACCCTCGGCGTGCTGTGGGGTGGCATCTCCGGCTACTACCGGGGCCTGGCGGACTCCGTGCTCATGCGCTTGGCCGACCTGATCCTGACGATCCCGTCGATCGCGCTGGCCGCCGCGCTGGGCAACACCTCCGGTGGCGCCTGGTGGATGATCGCCCTGATCCTGGGCGGGCTGAGCGCGCCGCTGGTGGCGCGGGCCGTCCGCGGCGTCGTGCTCTCCCTGCGCGAGCAGGAGTTCATCGAGGCGGCCCGGGCGCTGGGCGCCTCGGACAGCCGGATCCTCCTGCGCCACCTGGTACCGAACGCGTTCGCGGTGGTCATCGTGTACGCGACGCTGCTGGTCGCAGCCGGCATCCTCGCCGAGACGGCGCTGTCGTACGTCGGGTTCGGCGTACGGTCGCCCGACACCTCGCTGGGCCTGCTGATCAGCGACGCCCAGTCGGCGGTGCAGACCCGGCCGTGGCTGTTCTACTTCCCCGGTTTGTTCATCATCCTGATCGCGCTGACGGTCAACTTCATCGGTGACGGCCTGCGCGACGCGCTCGACCCCCGACAGACGAGGCAACGCCGATGACACCAGAGATCAATATCGACCCGGCCCGGAAGTCCGGTGGCGGCGAGGCCGTCCTGGAGGTGGAGAACCTCACCGTCGAGTTCCCCACCGACGACGGGGTCGTGCAGGCCGTCCGCGGCGTCAGCTACCGGCTGGCGCCGGGGGAGGCGATGGGGATCGTCGGCGAGTCCGGCTCCGGCAAGTCGGTCACCTCGATGGCGATCATGGGCCTGCTGCCGAAGACGGCCCGGATCAGCGGATCGGTCCGGTTCCGCGGCGAGGAGCTGCTCGGTCGCAGCGAGAAGGACTACGCCGGGATCCGGGGCAAGAAGATCGCGATGATCTTCCAGGACCCGCTGACGTCGCTCAACCCGGTGTACACGGTGGGCTACCAGATCGCCGAGGCGGTCCTGGCGCACAACGACGTCTCCAAGAAGGCCGCGCACGACCGGGCCGTCGAGCTGCTGGCGACGGTCGGCATCCCGTTCCCGGAGCAGCGGGTGAACAACTACCCGCACGAGATGTCCGGCGGCATGCGCCAGCGGGTGGTCATCGCCATCGCGATGGCCAACAACCCGGACGTCATCATCGCCGACGAGCCGACCACCGCCCTCGACGTGACGGTGCAGGCCCAGGTGCTGGAGGCGCTCGAGGCGGCCCGCGAGGCGACCGGGGCCGCCCTGGTGCTCATCACCCACGACCTGGGGGTCATCGCCGGCCACGCCGACCGCATCTGCGTGATGTACGCCGGCAAGCTGGTCGAGAAGGGCACCGTCGACGAGGTGTTCTACGAGCCGCGGATGCCGTACACGCTGGGCCTGCTCGGCAGCCTGCCGCGGCTGGACGAGGCCGGCCGGGAGCGGCTGACGCCGATCGTGGGGTCGCCGCCGTCGCTGATGAACCTGCCGCCCGGCTGCCCGTTCACCCCGCGGTGCCCGCTCGCCCAGCCGGTCTGCGAGGAGCGCGAGCCCGACCTGTACGCCACCGACGCGGCCGACCACCTGGCGGCCTGCCACTTCCACGAGCGGCTGGTCGGGATGGAGGCCGGTCAGCTGTTCCGGCCGACGTCAGTTGACACCGAGGACGTCAATCCCCGGGACCTGGAGGTACAGCAATGACGGCCGCGAACGTGGTCGACGCGGGTCGGGGCGGGACGCCTGCGGGCGCCCCTGAGCCCGTTCTCGCGGTACGTGACCTGGTCAAGCACTTCCCGGTACGGTCGCGCGGGCTGGTCCGCCGGCGCATCGGCGACGTGCACGCGGTGTGCGGGGTCTCGTTCGACCTGATGCCCAACGAGACACTGGGCCTGGTCGGGGAGTCCGGCTGCGGCAAGACGACGACCGGCCGGCTGCTGCTCAACCTGATCAAGGCGACCTCCGGCGAGGTGGTCTACCACGGGCGCAACCTGGTCGAGCTCTCGCCGAGCCAGATGCGGCCGCTGCGGCGCGACCTCCAGTTGGTGTTCCAGGACCCGTTCGCCTCGCTCGACCCCCGGATGACGGTCAACGAGATCGTCGCCGAGCCGCTGCAGATCCACGGCCTGTACGGCTCCGGTAGCCAGGGGCGGGAGAAGGTCCGCGAGCTGCTGCGGATGGTGGGGCTCAACCCGGAGCACGGCAACCGGTACTCGCATGAGTTCTCCGGCGGCCAGCGCCAGCGCATCGGCATCGCGCGTGCCCTGGCGCTGCGCCCCAAGGCACTCGTCCTCGACGAGCCGGTCTCCGCGCTGGACGTGTCGATCCAGGCGGGCGTGATCAACCTGCTCGAGGACCTCCAGGACGAACTGGGCCTGTCGTACCTGTTCATCTCGCACGACCTGTCGGTGGTACGGCACATCGCCGACCGGGTCGCCGTGATGTACCTGGGCCGGATCGTGGAGATCGCCGAGAAGGAGGACCTGTTCACCAAGGCGGCGCACCCGTACACCCAGGCGCTGATCTCGGCGATCCCGCTGCCGGACCCACGTAAGGAGCGGGCCCGCCAGCGGATCACGCTCACCGGCGACGTGCCCAGCCCGGTCAACCCGCCCAGCGGCTGCCGGTTCCGGTCGCGCTGCCCGAAGTTCGCCGACGTGTTGAGCGAGGCCGAGCGGCAGAAGTGCGTCGACGAGGTGCCGGCGCTGGTCGACCGCGGGCAGGGGCACGCGTCGGCGTGCCACTACGCGGAGGCCATGAAGCTCCTCTGACGGGACGCTCGTCGGGCGGGGCGGCACGCCCCGCCCGACCATGATCGGCACAGCGCCCGCTCACGTCGTGGTCCCGGCCCCGGTTCGAGGCCACGACTTCGCGGGCGTTGTGCCGATCGCGCATGTCGGGGTGTGCCGGTCGCGTGGGTCGGAGCGTCGGCCGGTCCCGGCGCCCGAGATGCCCGTCTCGTCGGTCTCCAAACAATGGCCAAAACGCCGCAAAAACGTACATGATCGGCTCTGATGGGGGAGCGTCACCCACGTTCCGCGGCAAAGATGGAATCATTGGGCCGCATGAGGGCCCGTGTACTGGTGGTCGATGACGATCCCGCGCTCGCCGAGATGCTCGGCATCGTGCTGCGCAGCGAAGGCTTCCTGCCGTCCTTCGTGGCCGACGGCGAGCGGGCGCTGGGCGCGTTCCGGGAGGCCCGGCCGGACATCGTGCTGCTGGACCTGATGCTGCCCGGGATGAGCGGCATCGACGTGTGCCGGGCGATCCGCGCCGAGTCCGGGCTGCCGATCGTCATGCTCACCGCCAAGAGCGACACCGTCGACGTCGTCCTCGGTCTGGAGTCCGGCGCCGACGACTACGTCGTCAAGCCCTTCAAGCCCAAGGAACTGGTCGCCCGCATGCGTGCCCGCCTGCGCCGGGGCGAGGACGTCACCCCCGAACTGCTCACGATCGGCCCGTCCGGCAACCAGATCACCATCGACGTGCCGGCGCACACCGTCACCCGCGACGGCGCCGAGGTCAAGCTGACCCCGCTGGAGTTCGACCTGCTCGTGGCACTGGCCCGCAAGCCCCGGCAGGTCTTCACCCGGGAAGTGCTGCTCGAACAGGTCTGGGGCTACCGGCACGCCGCCGACACCCGCCTGGTCAACGTGCACGTACAGCGGTTGCGAGCCAAGATCGAGCCGGATCCGGAGCGGCCGGAGATCATCCTTACCGTGCGCGGCGTGGGCTACAAGGCCGGCACGGGCTAGGCCGTGCCTGGAACACCCGCCACCGACTCCCGTACCGGCGGCTCCGCCGTGCCCCGCCGCGCCTGCCGGCTGGTGGCGGCTGTCCGTCGCCGGGTCGGCCCGGTGACCCGGCGCCTGCTGAGCCTGGTCGCCGACGGCCTGGCCGCCGTCTGGGGCTCGACGTGGGTACGGGCCGTGCGGCGCGGCCCGATCCGGCAGGCAGGGCGGGTGTGGACCCGCGCCCGCCGGGCGTGGCGCCGCTCGCTGCAGTTGCGGGTCGTGTCGATCACGCTCGTGCTGTCGGCGCTCGTGGTGGGCATCTTCGGTTTCGTCGTCGCGTCGAGCATCACCACCGGTCTGCTCGACGCCAAGGTCAGGTCCGCCAGCAAGCAGGTCGACCAGGGCGTGGCGTACGCGGCGAGCCAGCTCAAGGGCGTCACCCAGCCCGGCGACCCCGCGCTGCTCAACACCGTCCCGACGGTGGTCGCCGCGCTCGGCAACAGCGAGCAGGGCGGCGGCCAGGTCCAGGTCGTCATGCGGGCCAGCGACAGCTCGCTGGACCCGCTGGCCACCCAGGCCCAGTCGCTGGCCCGGCCGAAGGCCGGGGCGTACGACGTGGTGTCCTCACCCCGGCTGGCCGACCTGCGCCGGGAGGTCGGCCGCGGCAAGGTGACCCGGCAGTGGGTCACCGCCGACGTCGACGGCAAGGGGGAGCGCCGCTACCTCGCGTTCGGTACCCCGGTCAACAGCAGCGGCGAGGGCGGCCAGCTCGAGCTGTACTACCTCTTCCCGCTCGACAACGAGGTCGCCACCGTCGACCTGGTCCGCACCACCCTGTTCGCGACCGGCGTGGCCCTGGTCGGCCTGCTGGCCATGGTCGCCGCGCTGGTGACCCGCATGGTCGTCCGTCCGGTCCGGGTCGCGGCGCGGACCGCGCAGCGGTTGTCGGCCGGCCTGCTCGACCAGCGCATGGAGGTGCACGGTGAGGACGACCTGGCCCGGCTGGCCGCGTCGTTCAACCAGATGGCGGCCAACCTGCAGCGCCAGATCGTCCGGCTGGAGGAGATGTCGCGGCTGCAGCGGCGGTTCACCTCCGACGTCTCGCACGAGCTGCGCACGCCGCTGACCACCGTACGGATGGCCGCCGACCTGATCTTCGCGTCGCGGGAGGACTACGAGCCGGCCGTGGCCCGCAGCGCCGAGCTGCTCCAGGCGGAGCTGGACCGCTTCGAGGGGCTGTTGACCGACCTGCTGGAGATCAGCCGGTTCGACGCCGGGTTCGCGATGCTCGACGCCGAGCCGACCGACCTGGTCCCCGTGGTGCAGCGCGTCGTCGACGGTCTGGCCTCGGTCGCCGAGCGCGCCGGCTGCACCGTCGAGCTGGACGTACCGACCGTCCCGGTGATCGTCGAGATCGACCCCCGACGGATCGAGCGGGTCCTGCGCAACCTCGTCGGCAACGCGGTGGAGCACAGCGAGGGACGGCCGGTACGGGTGACGCTCGGCGCGGACGAGTCGGCGGTCGCGGTGACCGTGCGCGACCATGGGGTGGGCCTTCGGCCGGGGGAGGAGAAGCTGGTGTTCAACCGGTTCTGGCGCGCCGACCCGTCGCGGGCCCGGCAGACCGGCGGCAGCGGGCTCGGCCTGTCGATCAGCCTGGAGGACGCGCGGCTGCACGGCGGCTGGCTGGAGGCGTGGGGGGCGCCGGGTCAGGGCGCCCAGTTCCGGCTCACCCTGCCGATCCGCGCCGGTGACCGGCTGGTCTCGTCGCCGCTGAACCTGGTACCGGCCGACGCGCCGCTCACCGAACCGGCCGGGCCGGACGGGATGCGCACCGCGCCCGACGGCCCGCCGCAGCCGTCTCCGGCGCTGACGACCGGCCTGGCCGGCGACGACGGCACCCCGGCGGCGCCCCGGGGCGCCGCCGCCGAGGACCGGGGGGACCGGTGAACCGGCGCAGGCTGCTCGCCGCCGCCGCCGCCGCTGTGGCCGTGGCCGTGCTGCCGGTGGCCGGCTGCGGCGTACCCAGCTCCGGGCCGCCAACCGTGGTCAAGGACGCGCGACGGGACCGGGACTCCACCGACCCCAACCGGAGCGTCACCAAGCAGACCCCGGCCGGCGTGACCGACCCGCTGGCGCTGGTCCAGCGGTACCTGAAGGCGGCCGCCTGGGTCAACGAGGCCGGACCGGAGCCTGACAAGATCGACAAGGCTGTCGAACCGGTCAAGGCGTTCATGACCGTGGCCGCCGAGGCCACCTGGCAGCGCGGCCAGGACATCACGGTGGTGCGGGTGACGCGGTACCTGCCGCCCACGCCGACGGCCAACGGCACCCGCGTCGACGTGGTCCTGCAGCCGATCGGCGTGCTCAACAGCCGGGGGACGGTCGAGCCGAAGGTGGCGGTGGCGCAGACCTACCCGTTCACCGTCGTCCCCGCCGAGCGCGGCGCCGAGTTGCGCATCGCCAACCCGCCCGCGGGCATGCTGCTCAGCGACGAGGGCCTCGGCGAGCTGTACGACCTGCAGCCGATCTACTTCTGGGACAACGCCGGCGGGCGCAACCTGGTGCCCGACCTGCGCTACATCGGCAAGTCGGCGTCGCCGGAAAACCGGCTGGTCATGCTGACCGAGTGGCTGCGGGACGGCCCGTCGGAGTTCCTGAAGCCGGTGGTCAACCCGCTGCCGCCCGGTATCGAGAACAAGGACCGCCCGGTCCTGGACGCGTCCGGCACGGTACGGATCAACCTGTCGGCGAAGGCCGCGAGCGCCCAGGGCCAGCTGCCCAAGCTGATGGGGCAGCTGAGATGGTCGCTGCGCCCGCTGGCCAGGACGGTGGAGCTGCAGATCGAGGGCCAGCGTCAGGATCCGGACCTGGGGGCCGGGCTGGACAACCCGGCCGCGACCCCGGACGGGCAGAAGGATCCGCCCCGGTTCGGGGTCGTCGACGGTCGGGTCCGGCACATCGGCGGGGATCCGCTGGCGGTACCGGCCCTCAACAGCGACGACAACGCGGGCGTGGTGAGCGCCGCGGTGCTGCGCGGCGCCGCGCAGCAGGTCGCCCTGGTACGCGAGGAGAACGGCCGGCAACGGCTGTGGCTGGGCGCCTACAACCAGACCGCGAAGGTCGCCCAGTACGGCCCGACGGACCTGGTGGCCGGCGCGATGAGCCGGCCGGTCGGGCTCGGCACGCCGGCCGGTAACGACCCGATGTTCCTGGTCGCGGCGGACGGCAAGCTCTTCTCCGTGCCGGCGTCGTCCAGGCAGGCGACCAACCGCACGCCGGCCGGCCTCGGCGGCCCGGTGACCGCCGTGTCGGTGGCCCGGGACACCCGGCGCGTCGCGCTGGTCGCCGGTGGCCGGGTGTACGTCGGAGTGCTGGTGTTCGACGGGGCGAGCCCCTCGGTCTCGCAGCTGGAGGAGGTCCAGGCCGGGCTGACCGACGCGGTCGACGTGGCGTGGAGCCGCGAGGGGTGGCTGGTGGTCGCCGGTCGGCTGACGGGGCAGGCGGCGCTGGTCGAGCTGACCATCGACAGCGCGCTGGTCGAGCAGATGCAGCTGCGCAACCTGACCGGGCTCACGATGACCCGGGTGGTCGCCGACCCGGTCATCCGCCGCGACGACCCGGGGCGCGGCGTGCGCGGGCCGATCATGATCGAGGCGAACGCCCACGCCTACCGCGTCTACTCCAGCAGCGTCGACGAGTGGCCGCCGGACCCGGCCCCGTCGCCGGCCCCGTCGGGTACGCCCGTGAAGCCGTCGCTGCCGACGGCGCCGTTCTTCGTGGACTGACCGGTGACCGTCCGGTCCAACCCGTTCGCCGGGACCTGGTCGGCCCTGGTCGACCTGGTCCTGCCGGCGGAGTGCGTCGGGTGCGCCCGGGCCGCCGGGCAGGCCCGGGGGCTGTGCGGTGACTGCGCCGCGGCGCTGCGGGCGGTGCGGCCGCAGCGGGTACGGCCGCAGCCGGAGCCGCCGGGGATGCCGCGCTGCGTGGCCCTCGCCGCGTACGCCGGGGCGTTGCGCGGGGCGGTGCTGGCGTACAAGGAGCGGGGTCGGCACACCCTGGCCCGGCCGCTGGGGGAGCGGCTCGCCGACGTGGTGGTGGCGGCGCTCGGTGCCGGCCCGGGGCCGGTGCTGCTGGTGCCGGTACCCGCGACCGCGGCGGCGGCCAGGGAACGCTACGGCGACCACATGCTCCGGCTGGCGCGGTCGGCGGCCCGGGACCTGACCCGGCGCGGTTGGCCGGCGGGGGTGGCGTGCCCGCTGCGGGCCCGGTCCCGCCCGGACTCGGCCGAGCTGTCGAGCGCCGACCGGCTGCGCCTCGCGGGAGACGCGTTCGTGCCGGTACCCGCCCGGTTGCCGGTGGTACGGGCGGCGGTGGCGGCCGGTGCCCGCCCGGTGGTGGTCGATGACGTGGTCACCACCGGGGCGACGCTCGCGGCCGTGGCGGCGCGGTTGCGCGAGGCCGGGATCGACGTACCGGTGGCCGCGGTGCTCGCCGCGACCCAGCGTCGTGTGGCAGATCGGTAACACTCGGTTGCTATTGGGGTTCCTGGTCACCTAAGGGGTGACGTGCGCCTTTCCGGAGGTTAGCGTCGAGATTCACCAGTAGTGTCGTAGACAGGCAACACCACCCGTCGGGGGCCCGCGTGACCGTGCGCGGCCGCGGCGCGAGGGAGGTGACGAGACACGGTGGCCGGCAGCGCCGTCCGAGAGGCGGGACATGCCGGCCCGCGAATCCCACTGGGCGAACACCCGGTGTCCCACAGGACGAAAACCCACCCAATGCCGCCGGAGCTGTCCGGTCGGCGCACCGCACTCAATGTGGGGGAGGTCAAGCGTGGACATTGTTGTCAAAGGCCGGAACGTCGAGGTGCCTGACCACTACCGTCAGCACGTCGCGGAGAAGCTGCAGAAGATCGAACGGTACGACCACAAGATCATTCGGGTGGATGTCGAGCTGTTCCACGAGCGAAACCCGCGCCAGTCCGACCACTGCCAGCGCGTGGAGATCACGTGCGTCTCGCGCGGTCCGGTCGTGCGCGCGGAGGCCTGCGCCGCCGACTTCTACGCCGCTCTCGATACCGCACTCGCCAAGCTCAACGCCCGGCTGCGCCGTACCGCCGACCGGCGCCGGGTGCATCGCGGCCGCCGCGCGCCGGTCTCCGTCGCCGCGGCCACCGCGTCCCTGGCGCACGTCGACGCCGACACCTGGTTCGCCCGGCCGGCGGCCGCCGCACCGGTGTCCGCCCCGCCGGTGGACGCCGTCGACGGGTACGCCGTCGACGGGTACGCCGTCGACGGGTACGCCGTCGACGGGTACGCCGCCGACGACCAGCCGTGGCACATCGTCCGGGAGAAGGAGCACCCGGCCGACCCGATGACCGTCGACGACGCGCTCTTCCACATGGAACTTCTCGGCCACGACTTCTACCTGTTCCACGACAAGGAGTCCGGCCGGCCGAGCGTGGTCTACCGCCGGCACGCCTACGACTACGGCGTCATCAGCCTCGCCACCTGACGGCGGATCCTTCCCTCCGCCGCCGCCGACCCCGCCGGTCGCCTGATGTCAGGCCCCGGCGGGGTCGGCGGTCAGATCCTCGGGGAGCAGGGCGTACAGCAGGTCGTCGAGCCGGCCGCCGCCCGCCGCCGGCAGCCGGGACCGCTGGTAGCCCTCCCGCCGGAAGCCGGCCGCCTCCAGCACCCGCTGGGAGGCCACGTTCTCCGGTGCGGTGCCGGCGATGATGCGCACGATGCCGGTGTACGCGAACGCCCACCCGGCGAGCAGTCGCACCGCCCGGCTCGCGTAGCCCTTGCCGCGCCAGGCCGGGTCGAGGTCGTACCCGATCATCGCCTGGCCGGTCGGTGGCTCGTGGTAGTACAGCCCGATCTCCCCGGCGAACGTGTCGGTGACGGCGTCCCGGATCGCGAGCGTCGCCTGCGCCCCGGCCAGCCAGTTGGCCTCGGCCTGGGCGCAGCGCCGCAGCGCCCGCTCCCGGCTGAACGGCTCCGGCGGCACCTGGGCGGCGATCACCTCGGGCAGGAGGTGGGTGCGGTACACGTCGTCGGCGTCGTCGACCGCGATCGGGCACAGCGCCACCGTGCCGTCGCTGAGCTCGCCGCCGGGCAGGTCGGGCAGCAGCCGTGGGGCCGGCCCGGGTGGGTCGTCGGCGAGGCGCCCCCACACGATCAGGTCCTCCCGGCCGCCGTCGCGGCCGAGCCCGCCGCCACGCTGGACGCCCTCCCGGACGTACCCGTTGGCGAGCGCCACCCGCTGGCTCGGCCCGTTGGCCGGGTCGGTGCGGATCTCCAGCCGGGCGTACCCGTGCCGGAACGCCCAGGCGGTCGCCGCGCGTACCGCGTCGGTGGCGGCCCGCCGTTCCCGTCCCCAGGGGGCCACCCAGTACCCGAGCTCGGCCCGGCCCGGCCCGACGGGGTAGACGCCGACGCAGCCGAACAGCCGCCCGGTGGCCGGGTCGGCGATGGCGAACTCGGCGCCCCCGGCCGCCCACCTCGCCGGCGACGTCTCCCGCACGTAGGCGCGGGCGTCCGCCTCGGTGTACGGGGCGGGCAGCATCGGCACGAAGCGCTGGACCAGCGGGTCGTTGCAGGCGGCGGTGAGGTCGCCGACGTCGTCGGCCACCAGCCGGCGCAGGCGCACCGAACCGGCCTCGATCACATCCATGCGGAGGATTCTGCCCCATTGGCCCGGACCGACCGGATGCTTCCAAGATCTCCAACGGGGTGCCTTGGTGATCTGGCGTCCGGTACGCTCGGCGGCTGCGGGCGGGAATGCCGGGCCTCCGGCGGGGCGTTTTCGTCTGAAGCGGAAATACAGTGCCCGACCGCGTGGAAGGGTGCCCCTGGGTGAAACGCGGGCGGCGGTGAGCGTCGACGGCCGCATACGATAGGGCCGCAGGCTGTTGAGGGAGCGCTGACCCGTGTCGATTTTCGAGAAGATCCTCCGTGCCGGTGAAGGACGTATGGTCCGCCGGCTCCAGGCCATCGCCAACGCCGTGAGCTCCATCGAGGAGAACTACACGGAGCTGACGGACGCCGAGCTCAGGGAGCTGACCGACCAGTACAGGGAGCGGTTGGCCGACGGGGAGACCCTCGACGACCTGCTACCCGAGGCGTTCGCGACGGCCCGCGAGGCGGCGCGGCGGGTGCTGGGCCAGCGGGCCTACGACGTGCAGCTCATGGGCGGTGCGGCGCTGCACTTCGGCAACATCGCCGAGATGAAGACCGGTGAGGGCAAGACGCTGACCGGCGTGTTCCCCGCGTACCTCAACGCGCTGAGCGGCAAGGGCGTGCACATCGTCACGACCAACGACTACCTCGCGCAGCGCGACGCCGAGTGGATGGGGCGCGTCCACCGGTTCCTGGGCCTGACTGTCGGCGTGATCCTGCCCAACCAGATGCCGGCCGAGCACAAGGCCGCCTACGCCTGCGACATCACCTACGGCACGAACAACGAGTTCGGCTTCGACTACCTGCGCGACAACATGGCCTGGTCCGCCGAGGACCTGGTCCAGCGCGGTCACAACTTCGCGATCGTCGACGAGGTCGACTCGATCCTGATCGACGAGGCGCGTACGCCGCTGATCATCTCCGGCCCGGCCGAGCAGTCCGCCCGGTGGTACATGGAGTTCGCCAAGCTGGTCGCGAAGATGCAGCGCGGCACCGACGGCGAGGGTGACTACGAGGTCGACGAGAGCAAGCGCACCGTCGCGGTCACCGAGCGCGGCGTGGCCAAGGCCGAGGACCGGCTGGGCATCGACAACCTCTACGAGTCGGTCAACACCCCGCTGGTCGGCTACCTGAACAACGCGATCAAGGCCAAGGAGCTGTACAAGCGCGACAAGGACTACATCGTCAACGACGGTGAGGTCCTGATCGTCGACGAGTTCACCGGTCGCATCCTGCACGGCCGCCGCTACAACGAGGGCATGCACCAGGCGATCGAGGCCAAGGAAGGCGTGGAGATCAAGCAGGAGAACCAGACTCTTGCCACGATCACCCTGCAGAACTACTTCCGGCTCTACGAGAAGCTGGCCGGCATGACCGGTACGGCGCAGACCGAGGCCGGCGAGTTCAACAAGGTCTACAAGGTCGGCGTCGTGTCCATCCCGACGAACCGACCGATGGTCCGTGCCGACCGTCCTGACGTGATCTACAAGACCGAGAAGGCCAAGTTCAACGCGGTCGTCGAGGACATCGTCGAGCGGCACTCGATCGGCCAGCCGGTGCTGGTCGGCACGGTCAGCGTCGAGAACTCCGAGATCCTTTCGCAGATGCTGCGCCGGCGCGGCATCCCGCACGCGGTCCTCAACGCCAAGTTCCACGCGCAGGAGGCGGAGATCATCGCCCAGGCCGGGCGCAAGGGCGCGGTCACCGTCGCCACCAACATGGCCGGCCGCGGCACCGACATCCTGCTCGGCGGCAACCCTGAGTTCCTGGCCGCCGCCGAGCTGCGCCAGCGTGGCCTGGAGCCGGAGACCGACGAGTACGACGCCGCCTGGGACGACGCCCTCGAGCGCTGGAAGAAGCTGTGCGCCGAGGAGGCCGAGGAGGTCGTCGCCGCCGGCGGTCTGTACGTGCTGGGCACCGAGCGCCACGAGTCCCGCCGCATCGACAACCAGCTGCGCGGCCGCTCCGGCCGGCAGGGTGACCCGGGTGAGTCGCGGTTCTACCTGTCGCTGCAGGACGAGCTGATGCGCCGGTTCCGGGCGGGTGCGGTCGAGGCGGTCATGGAGCGCTTCAACATCCCCGAGGACGTGCCCATCGAGTCGAAGATGGTCACCCGCCAGATCCGCAGCGCGCAGGTCCAGATCGAGGCCCAGAACGCCGAGATCCGTAAGAACGTCCTCAAGTACGACGAGGTGCTCAACAAGCAGCGCCAGGTCATCTACGCCGAGCGCAAGCGGGTGCTCGACGGTGAGGACCTGCACGAGCAGGTCCAGCACATGATCGACGACACGATCGGCGCGTACGTGCAGGGCGCGACCGCCGAGGGGTACGCCGAGGACTGGGACCTCGACCTGCTGTGGACCAGCCTCAAGCAGCTCTACCCGCTCGGCGTCACCAAGGACGAGCTGGTCGAGGAGGTCGGCGGCCTGGAGGGCCTCGACAAGGAGTTCCTCGAGGTGAAGCTCAAGGAGGACGCGCACGCCGCGTACGACCGGCGCGAGGAGGAGCTGGGCGCCGAGGTCATGCGGGAGCTGGAGCGGCGGGTGCTGCTCGAGGTCATCGACCGCAAGTGGCGCGAGCACCTCTACGAGATGGACTACCTCCAGGAGGGTGTCGGGCTGCGGGCGTACGCCCAGCGCGACCCGCTGGTGGAGTACCAGCGCGAGGGCTTCGACATGTTCGCCCAGATGCTCGAGGGCATCAAGGAGGAGGCCGTCGGCTTCCTGTACAACCTGAAGGTGCAGGTCGAGGAGGTGCCGGCGGCGGAGGCTCCGGACGGCGGCGCCCCGGTCGTACCGCTGCCCGACAGCGAGTCGCACGTCGAGATCCGCGCCAAGGGGCTGGGCGCGCACACGCCGCGCAACCTGCAGTACTCCGCGCCGACGATCGACGGTGAGGCCGGCGCCGGTGCCGTCAAGATCGAGCAGGAGCAGGCGCCCGCCCTGGGGCTGGGTGGCTCCTCCGACGGTCCCCGCCGCTCCGGGCCGATGTCGCCGGTGGCGGCCGGCGAGCGCAAGGCGTCGGCGAGCAACGGGCCGTCGCGCAACGCGCCGTGCCCCTGCGGTTCGGGCAAGAAGTACAAGCGCTGCCACGGCGCCCCCGAGGGCGCGTGACGGCTGGTTAGCCGCGGCGAGGGCCGCCCACCGGGACGGAGAGTTCCCGGGGGCGGCCCTCGGCCTTTACCGGGTCAGACCACCTCCAGAAGCGTGCACAGCCAACTGCCGTGCCGGTGGTACTCGAAGCGCAGCGCCATCGCCCACGACGTCTCGCCGTGGCCGAGGACCGCGACCGCCTCGGCGACCCCGGCGTGCTGCTGGCACACCCGCAGCCGGCGGATGCCGACTCGCGCGGGGCCGGTGGTGTTGCCGGCGCGTGCCGGGCTGCCGGGGCCGGTGGTGTTGCCGAGGCGTGCCGGGCCGCCGGGGGCGCGGCCGGGCAGCCGCAGCCGTACCGCCCGGCGGGTCAGCTGGGTGGTGACCGCGGTGAACTCCAGCGGCGCCGTCAGTGCCCGGAGGTGTCCGACCGGGCGGAACCCGTTGAGCACCTCCACGCAGGCGGCGACGAACCGGCTCGCGGCGATCTGCGCCGACCCCGCGGGCGGGCTGGACGGCCGCTGCGCCGCGGCCGTGGCTGTCCCGGCGGTCGTCCGGGTCCGGTCCGGGTCGCCGGTCGGGTCGGGTGTGCCGGTCGGAGCGGTGCCACGCGGGCCGGACGCGGCGCTGAACAGGGCCAGTTGCCCGGTGCAGACCGGGTGATCGTCGGCGCGCCGGTCGTCGTCGACCGGCGGTTCGAGCGCCGGCGCGCGCCGGATTCGGACCGGCGCCGGGGCCGGTCCGGGCGAACTCAGGATGGCGGTCATGCGGGCCTCCTCGGCGACTCGATCGGCGCCGTGCTCGATTTTGATTCCGAAACCGTCCGTTTGCCTTCGTTTGCCTTCGACATTTGTACTGAGGCTACGACGGCGGGTCAAGTAATCGAGGCGCGCGACCGAAACCAGTAACCGGATCGGGCAACCGGATCGGGCAACCGGATCGGGCAACCGGGTCGGGTAGCCGCGCGAAAGCGAAGATCCCGGCGGATCCGCGCGGTGGCGGACCTGCCGGGATCTCGACGTAGGGCGGCGTGACGGTCCTAGTCCTCGTCGAACTCCTCGCGCCCGGCCAGCGGGTTCTGCCGCACCCAGGCGGCCGTCTCGTCGTACTTGCGCTGGATGTACTCCTCGAGCTTGCTGCGCTCGATCCGCCACTGGCCCCGCCCGCCGACCTTGATCGCGGGCAGTTCACCGCTGCGCACCATGTGGTACACCTGCGACATCGACACGTTGAGCTGCTCGGCGACGTCGGACATGAGCAGGAACCGGGGCTCCATGCGAGTGGTCTCCGTATCGACGGGTGGTGGGCTGTCGGCTTAGTTTGCCACCGATTGCCTGTGCCGTCGCCGACTGTCCGGACCGCCCTGCCGGCCGGGATCCGCCCTGCCCGGATCCGCCCTGCCGGGATCCGCCCTGCCGGCCGCGATCCGGCCCCGGACCGGCCGGCCCGCGGGGGAGGGGGCCGAATCTCGGGTGAAAGCACGCCGACGCGGTGTGAAACACTTCCGTGCAGGCCGGGCAGGGTGTACCAAAGTGACCGGCGTTTCCCTCAAACCGGCCGACTGGAGTCCCCGCCGTGACCGACCATCTCCGGGTCTACCTGCCCGCCACGCTCGCCGGCCTGGCGATCCTGAAGGAGCGCGGCGTGCTCGCGCCGACCGCCGAGGCCCACGCGGTGACGCCGGCCCTGCGCGAGTGGTACGCCGAGGGTGACGAGGAGGAGCTGGAGTACGTCGCGTTCACCCGCGCCGCCCAGAGCGCCCTCCGCCTGCTACGAGAGGACCCGAAGACACCCCGCCGCCGGGTCGTGGTCTCCGTCGACCTGCCCGTGACGGCCGTACGCCGGCAGGCCGACCAGGAACTCGGGTCGAGCCTGGTCGGCGTGCCCGACGCCGTGCCGTTCGCGGCGGTGGCGGCGGTCCACGTCGACGGAGCCGAGGCCGAGACCGACGTCGCGGCGGCCGCGGACGTGGTGGAGGAGGCGCTCGCCGGTGATCCGGACGCGCAGTTCACCGTGGATGGCGCCGAGGATCACGAGCTGGAGTGGTACGACCCGACGGAGCTGGGTCAGCTGGTTTGATCCCGGTCGGCCTCGGCCGGCTGCGCCGTCAACCCGGCGTCCGCCGGCCCGAGCGTACGACCGAACGCGATCGTCGCGACGATCGCCCCGACGAACAGCACCACCATGGCGGTGCTGATGCCGACGTTGCTCGACCAGTACAGCGCCGCCCGGTCCGCTTCACTGGAGGCGGCGGCCAGCGCCCGCAGCCGCGTGCCGGCGGCGAGCGCCACCAGGTCGGCGACCAGCAGCAGCAGGCCAGGGCCGGCACCGGCGACGAGAAACTCCGGCCAGCGCGGGTCACGCGCGCGGCGCCGCAGGTACCGGTACGCGACGATCCCGGCGAGGAGGCCGCCGACGACCGCCGCGGTCAGGGCCAGCCGGTGGCTGGCGTCGACCCGGGAGGCCGTGCTCGACCCGGCGCCGAAGATCTTCAGCAACCGGCTGTAGAACGCGCCCTCCATCAGGCCGAGCAGCAGCCAGGCCAGCGCGCCGGCCACGGCGGCCCCGACCACGGCGGGCCGGGGTAGCGCGCTGATCGCGCCTCCGAGCAGGCTGGCCGCGCCGACGCCGGCGGCCAGGACGATCAATGACGAGGTCGTGCCGTACCCGGCGAGGACGAGGCCCGCCACGACCAGTCCGGTGACCAAGCCACCGGCCAGGCCGGCCAGCGGGCGGGGCACCCGGGTGCCGAGCAGGTCGGCGCCGAGCAGGCCGATGGCGGCGCCGGCGACCAGGCTCGCGGTGACCACGAACGGCAGCGCGAGGGCGGCCTGGCTGATCGACTGGATGCCGGTGGAGCCGGCGAGGGTGCCGTGGACCGACCAGAGCGTGGCGGCGAGCCAGGCCACCGCCAGGACGGCGAGGACGAGCGTCGCGGGGATGCGCCCGGCGAGCCCGGCTGCGGCGCGGTCCTGGTCCACCGGACCGCGGTGCTCGACGTCCGTCGCGGTGGTCGGTTCGCCGGCGGAGCCCGAGTGGTGCGGGTCGGTCATTCTGGAGTGCTCCCTCACGGTCGGCCACCGGCAAGGGTACGCGGCGGCCGGCCCGGCCCCGCTGTCCGGCCACCGGCGAGGGTGGACAACTCCAGCTCCGGAGGCGAAATATGACAACGTCGGGCCACTAAGGTTCGGACGTGTCATAGTCGGCCCGGGCCGACCGAGGATCGTGGCCGGTCTGGGCCGGTCGCGGATCGTGGCCGGTTCGGGCCGGTCGCGGATCGTGGTCGGTTCGGACCGGTCGCGGATCATGGTCGGTTCGGGCCGGCCGCGAACGCGTGCGAGGATGGGCCCGGCCTCGCCAATGCTGCCGAGATCGACGTAGGAGCGTGTCATGGATGCTGTCTTCGCTGTCCCCGAACCGCGCAACGAACCGGTGCGCGGCTACGTGCCGGGCAGTCCCGAGCGCGCCAGCCTGCAGCGCAAGCTCACCGAACTCGCCGCCGACCGGCTCGACCTCACCATGACCATCGGAGGCCGGCAGCGCCTCGGCGGCGGTGACGCGATCGACGTCGTGCAGCCGCACCGGCACGCGCACGTGCTGGGCGTGACCCGCAACGCCACCACCGAGGACGCCGCGGCCGCCGTCGCCGCCGCCAAGGAGGCGGCGCCGATGTGGCGTGACCTGCCGTACGCCGAGCGGGCCGCCGTCTTCCTGCGCGCCGCCGACCTGCTCTCCGGTCCCTGGCGAGACACCCTCAACGCCGCCACGATGCTGGGCCAGTCCAAGAGCGCCGTCCAGGCCGAGATCGACTCCGCCTGCGAGTTCATCGACTTCCTGCGCTTCAACGTGTACTTCGGCTCCAAGATCCTCGCCGAGCAGCCGCTGTCGTCGCCGGGCGTGTGGAACCGGCTGGACCACCGGCCGCTGGAGGGCTTCGTCTACGCGATCACGCCGTTCAACTTCACCGCGATCGCCGGCAACCTGCCCACCGCGCCCGCCCTGATGGGCAACACCGTGGTGTGGAAACCGGCGCCGACCCAGCAGTTCGCCGCGCACTTCACGATGCGCCTGCTGGAGGCGGCCGGGCTCCCGCCCGGTGTGATCAACATGGTCACCGGGGACGGGCTGGCGGTGTCCGAGGTGGCGCTGGCAGATCCCGACCTCGCCGGGATCCACTTCACCGGCTCCACCAAGGTCTTCCAGTACCTCACCCGGACGGTGGGGGAGAACATCGCCGGCTACCGCACGTACCCGCGCCTGGTCGGCGAGACCGGCGGCAAGGACTTCGTGATCGCGCACGCCTCGGCGGACCCGGCGGGCCTCGCCACCGCGCTGGTCCGGGGGGCGTTCGAGTACCAGGGGCAGAAGTGTTCGGCCGCGTCGCGCGCCTACGTGCCGGCCTCGTTGTGGCGGGGCGGCCTGCGCGACCGGCTCGTCGCGACGACCGATTCGCTGGCGTACGGCGACGTCACCGACTTCACCAACTTCGGCGGGGCGGTGATCGACAAGCGCTCGTTCGACCGTAACGCCGCGGCGCTGGACCGGATCAAGAACACCGACTCCTGCACCGTGATCGCCGGTGGTACCGCCGACGACTCGGTCGGCTACTTCGTCCGCCCCACGGTCGTGGAGTGCACCGACCCGACGTACGAGGTGTTCACCACCGAGTACTTCGGCCCGATCCTCGCCGTGCACGTCTACGACGACGGCGACTTCGACGAGGTGGTGCGCCAGGCCGAGTCGGTGGCGCCGTACGCGCTGACCGGTTCGATCTTCGCCACCGACCGCGCCGTGATCGACCGGGCGGCGAAGGCGCTGCGCTACGCGGCGGGCAACTTCTACATCAACGACAAGCCCACCGGCGCGGTCGTCGGCCAGCAGCCGTTCGGCGGCGCCCGCGCCAGCGGCACCAACGACAAGGCCGGGTCGTGGCACAACCTGCTGCGCTGGGTCTCGCCCCGCACGATCAAGGAGACCTTCGTGCCGCCGACCGACCACACCTACCCCCACATGGGTGCGTGAGGCGTGAGCGAGCGAGCCAGTAGGCACCGTCGGCGGGAGCCTCGCCGTGGCGCGGACCGGAGTGAGGCGGCACGATGAGCGACCCGCACTTCGGTGAGCAGGGCGGCCGGCTGACGTACGGCACCTATCTACGGGTGGCGGAACTGCTCGACCAGCAGGTGCCCGAGTCCGACCCGGCCGCCCACGACGAGCTGCTGTTCATCACCATCCACCAGGCGTACGAGCTGTGGTTCAAGCTGCTGCTCTGGGAGCTGACCGACGCCCGGGACCGGATGCTGGCCGGGGAGACCTACCTGCCCCGGGTACGCCTGGAGCGTTGCCGCGTCATCGAACGGGTCCTCGTCGGCCAGGTCGACGTGATCGACACGATGACGCCGCAGGACTTCCTGGCGTTCCGCAACAAGCTGGCGCCGGCGTCGGGCTTCCAGTCCAGCCAGTTCCGGGAGATCGAGTTCCTGTCCGGGCTGAAGGACCCGTCCTACCTGAGCCGGTTCCGGGGGCTGAGCGAGGGTGAGCAGACCCGGCTGCTGCGGCGGCTCGACGAGCCGAGCCTGTGGGACGCCTTCCTCGCGGTGCTGTCCAAGGCCGGGTTCGCGGTCGGCACCGCCGAGGAGCGCTTCGAGGCGTACGCCGCGATAGCCGGTGACCGGGAGCGCTACGGCCAGTTGTGGGACCTCGCGGAGGCGCTGGTCGACCACGACCAGGCGTGGTCGCTGTGGCGGGCCCGGCACGTGCTGATGGCCGAGCGGCAGATCGGCACCAAGCCGGGCACCGGTGGCAGCGCCGGCGGGGCGTACCTGCGTTCGCGGGTCGAGCTGCGGTTCTACCCGGAGCTGTGGGAGATGCGCAGCCGGCTGTAGCCCGTCGGTGCGCCCGGCGGGCCGGCCGAGGCCCGCCGGGCGCACACCGTCAGGCCGTCCGGGGCAGCCGCGTGTCGGGGGGCCGCCGCAGCGCGGCCCGCAACGCCGGCTCGGCCCCGGGACCGGCGCCGAGCGCGTCGAGGGCGAGCAGCGCGGCGCCCACCACCGGAGGGGCGGTCACCACGGTCACCTCGGCGCGCGGCGCGTACGCCCGGACGCCGGCGAGGACCGGTTCGTGCAGTTGCGGGTGCCGGGCGCGCAGCACACCACCGCCCAGGACGACCGCGTGCGGCGCGTCGCGCAGCCCGAGCCGGCCGGCGGCGACCCGGTGCAGCGCCAGTACCTCCTCGACCTGGCGACCGACGACCTCGCCGGCCACCGCGTCCCCGGCAGCGGCCACGGCGAACAGCACCGGACTCAGCTCACCGACCCGGTCGACCGGGATCTCGCCCAGGTGCAGCCCCTCGCTGACGCTCTCCACGGTTGGCCGGCCGAAGTGCCGGGCGACGGCCGCCGACAGGGCGGTGGGGCGGCCCCGGCCGTCCTCGCCCCGCGCGGCGTACCACAGCGCCAGCTCCGCCAGGTGCTGGCCGCCACCCCAGTCGCCGGAGATCTCGCCCAGCGACAGGAACCGGGCGCTGCGCCCGTCGGTGGTCCGGCCGACGCAGTTGATGCCGGCGCCGCAGACCACGGCCACCGCGTCGGGGCTGGCGGTGCCGGCCCGCATCAGCGCGAACGTGTCGTTGTCCACCACGCACGAGCGCGCCCAGCCCATCGTGTCCACCGCGGCGTGCAGCCGCTGCACCTCGACCGGCAGGTCGGCGCCGGCGAGGTACACCGAGACCTGGTCGACGCGGGTACCCGCGGGCAGGTCGGCCGCGGCGCGGGCGTCCGCGACGAGCGAGTCGAGCAGCCGCATCGCGCCCGGCACCCCGAGACTGTGCGGCGACGAACCGGGCCCGCGGGCGAACGCGAGCACCGTGCCGGTCACCGTGCCGAGCACCACGTCGGTCTTGGAGTTCCCTCCGTCGACCGCGAGGAAGAGCGGCGTCACCGGGCCCACGCCAGGTGCTGGGCGTTCGCCGCGAGCAGCGCGTCGGTGAGCGCCTCGGCGTACTCGTGCTGGCCGACCAGCGGGTGTGCCAGCAGCGCCCGGTAGACCCGCTCCCGGCCGCCGCGCACCGCGGCGTCGACGGCGAGCTCCTCGTACCCGGAGACCGCGGCGACCAGGCCGGCCAGCTCCGGCGCCAGCGGCCGGACCGGCAGCGCGACCGGTCCGCCGACGCCGACCCGGGCGCTGACCTCGATCACCGCGTCGTCGGCCAGGTTCGGCAGGGTGCCGTTGTTGCGGACGTTCACCGAGTGCACACCGTCGGGGTCGAGGCCGTGCAGCGCGGCGATCAGGCCGACCGCCGCCTCGGAGTAGAACGCCCCGCCCCGCTGGCCGAGCAGCTCCGGCTTGGTCGTCAGGTCCGGGTCCCGGTACATCTCCAGCAGCTCCGCCTCGATCTCGGCGACGCGCTGGCCCCGGGTGGCCGCGCCCCGCTCTTCGCGTACCACCTCGTCGTGGCAGTAGAAGTAGCGCAGGTAGTACGACGGGACACAGCCCAGCGCCGCCAGTACCGGCGCGGGGATCTGCACCTCCTCGGCCAGTTCGTCCAGGTGCGCGGCGAGGAGTACGGGCAGCCGGTCGACGCCGTCGACGTAGGCGGCCCGCTCCCAGGTGAGGTGGTTGAGACCGACGTGGTCCAGCACGACCGACTCGGGCGCGACGTCGAGCAGGCGGGCGAACCGGCGCTGGAAGCCGATCGCGACGTTGCACAGCCCCACCGCGCGGTGCCCGGCGTCGAGCAGGGCGCGGGTGACGATACCGACCGGGTTGGTGAAGTCGACGATCCAGGCGCCCGGCTTGGCGCGCCTGGCCGCGCGTGCCGCGACGTCGAGGACGACCGGCACGGTACGCAGGGCCTTGGCCAGCCCGCCCGCGCCGGTGGTCTCCTGGCCCACGCAGCCGCAGTCGAGGGGGAACGTCTCGTCGCTGATGCGGGCCGCCTGGCCGCCGACGCGGAGCTGGATCACGACGGCGTCGGCGCCGTCGAGCCCGGCGTCCAGGTCGGAGGTCCAGGTGACCCGGCCGGGGTGGTCGTAGTGGCCGAAGATCCGGCTCGCGAACGCCCCGACGACCGCCAGCCGCTCGGCGGCCGGGTCGACGAGGACCAGTTCCTCGACCGCCAGCCCCGAGCCGTGTAGCCGGGCGAACCCGTCGACGAGTTCGGGGGTGTAGGTCGACCCGCCCCCCACGACAGCGATTCTCATGCGTTCAGCCTTTCACCCCGGTCAACGTGACTCCCTGTACGAACGCGCGTTGCGCGAAGAAGAAGATGACGATGATCGGGGCCATGGTCAGCACCGTGGCCGCGGTGACCAGGTTCCAGTCCACGTGGTGGACCGAGTGGAACGAGGCCAGCCCCAGCGACAGCGTCCAGTTCGACTCGTTCTCGCTGGTGTACAGCAGCGGCCCGTAGTAGTCGTTCCAGGCGTAGAAGAACTGGAACAGCGCGGCCGCCGCGATGCCGGGCCGGGCCATCGGGATGACGACCCGCAGCAGGGCGCGCCACTCGCCGCAGCCGTCCACCCGCGCGGCGTCCAGGTACTCCGGCGGGATCGTGAGCAGGAACTGGCGTAGCAGGAAGATCGAGAACGCGTCGCCGAAGAGCATCGGGATGATGAGCGGCCACAGCGAGCCGGTCAGGCCGTAGCGGGCCCACATCAGGTACAGCGGCACCGTCACGACCTGGGGAGGCAGCATCATCATGCAGACCACGGTGAGGAACATGGCGTTGCGACCGCGCCAGCGCAGCTTGGCCAGGGCGTACGCGGCGGGCACGCTGGCCAGCAGCATCAGCCCGGTCGCGAGGACCGCGTAGATCACGGTGTTGAGCAGGTAGCGCGGCAGCGGGGTGGACGAAAGTACCCGGACGTAGTTCTCCGGGTGCCAGGTCCGGGGCCAGTAGTCGCTGGTCAGCGCCTGGTCGCTGGACATCAGCGAGATCAGGACCAGGTAGCCGACCGGGGTCAGGAACATGATCGCGCACGCGATGGCGACGCTGTGCCGGGCAACCCAGACGAGCACACCGCTCGGGCGTGTGGTCATGCGGCCCCCTCCCCGGAGAACGCCCGGCCGCGGCGCATCAGCAGCACGGTGACCGCGAGCGCGACGGCGAAGAGCACGACGGCCATCGCGTTGGCGTAGCCGAGGGCGCTGTAGCGGAAGCCCACGACGTACAGCCACAGCGGGTACGTGAACGTGGAGCCCTCGGGGTAGCCGAAGTTCTGCGAGATCCCGGCGCCGGTGGTGGCCTGCCCGCTGGCAACGGACCCGGCGACGGCCGCCTGGGTGAAGTACTGGAGTGTGTAGATCACGCCGGTGACCGCCGCGAACAGGATCACCGGGGAGATCGAGGGCAGCGTGACGTACCGGAACCGCTTCACGGCCCCCGCGCCGTCCAGCGCGGCCGCCTCGTACAGGCTCTGCGGCACGTCGAGCAGCGCGGCGAGGAAAATGATCATCACGTCGCCGACGCCCCACAGGCCCAGTAGGACCAGCGAGGGCTTGGCCCAGGTCGGCGAGTTGAACCACAGCGGCCCGTCGACGCCGAGATGGCCGAGGACGACGTTGACCGGCCCGCTGCCCGGTTTGAACAGGTACACGAACGCGATGGTCGCGGCGACCGGTGGTACGAGCGCCGGCAGGTAGAAGATCGTGCGGTACACGTCCGCGCCGCGGCGCAGCGAGGTGAGCAGCGCTCCGGTGCCGATCGCGGCGGCGATGCGGACCGGTACGAGCACGACGACCAGCCAGAGCGTGTTCCGGGCCGCCTGGAGCAGGAACGGATCCTCGGCCAGGTGACGATAGTTGCGCAGGCCCACCCACTCGGGGGCGGACAACAGGTCGAACTTCGTGAACGAGAAGTACACCGCCGACGCCAGCGGGTACAGGAAGAACACCACGATGCCGACCAGCGCGGGCGCGATGAAGGACAGCACCGTGAGGCGCTGCCGCAGGCGTGCCGGCGTCCGGCGGGCCCGCGGCCCGGGCCGGCCGGACGCGCGCCGGCCCGGGACCGAGGGGGCGGAAGCGCTCATGACAGAGCCCATGATTCGCTCGCTGCGCTCGCTCATGACAGAGCCTCGCTGGCGCTCGGCTCTGCCATGAGGCACCACGGCGCTGACCCCATGATTCGCTCGCTGCGCTCGCTCATGGCTAGCGGCCGAGGTTGCTGACGGCGTTGACCTGCCGGTCGACGTCTACCAGCCCCGCGCGCAGGTCGGTGACCTTGCCGGACTGCCAGGAGTCCAGGAACTTCTGGAACGTCTCCTGGTACGCCGGTCCCGACGGCGACGGCGGGGTGGTGGACGACTTCGGGTGGTTGAAGACGTCGAGGAACGTCTTGAACTCCGGTTCCGTCTGGAGCCCGGGGTCGCTCAGCGCGTCGGTCGTGGTCGGCACGTTCTTGAGCTCGTTGGCGAGCCGGACGATCGTCTTGCTGTCGGCCGTCAGGTACTTGATCAGCTCCCAGGCCGCCTCGGGGTTCTTCGAGCTTTTCGAGATGCCGACGATGTTGCCGGTGATGTAGCCGCTGCCGTAGAGCGACGGGTCGGCGGTGGGCAGCGGCGCGACGCCGAACTCCAGGTCCTTGGCCTGGTCCTTGGCGAAGGCGATCCGGAACTCGGCGTCGACGTTGATCGCGACCTGGCCCTTCTGGAACGCGTTGTCCGGGCTGAACTCGTCACCGAGGCTGGCCCGGAACTTCTCCAGGTTGTTGTAGCCGTACCAGTCGACCAGGTCCTTCTGCCACGTCAGCAACTTCTGCCAGGCCGGATCGGTGCCGATCGCGGACTTGCCGTCGCCCGCCAGCCACCTGGCGCCGACGGCGGGGGCGAGATGCGCGGGGGAGTTCTCGTAGAAGTTGAACAGCGGCAGGAAGCCGGCGGTCTGGATGCTGCCGTCGGGGTTGCGCTTGGTCAGCTTCTTGGCGTCGTCGGCCAGTTCGTCGAGCGTCTTCGGCGGGCCGGCGATGCCGGCCTCGGCGAACAGTTTCTTGTTGTAGTAGATGCCGTACGCGTCGGCCAGCACCGGCATCGCGCACCGCCTGCCCTGGAACTCGGTGTACTGCCTGGTCGCGGCGTTGAACCGGGACATGTCGACGTGGTCGCGCTCCAGGTACGGGGTGAGGTCGCGCCAGGCGCCGGAGGAGCAGAACGTGCCGACGATGTCGGTGGAGTACGACAGGCCGACGTCGGGCCCCTTGCCGGCACCGATCGCCTGGGTCACCTTCGAGTCGTCCTGGCCGGACTTCACCACGACCTTGATCTTCGGGTGGCTGGTCCGGAAGTCCTTGATCACGCCGTCGATCGCCGCGGCCTCGCGCTCGGTGAAGAAGTGCCAGAGTTCCACCGTGCCCGAGGCCTCCGTACCGGCCTTGGCGATGCCGTTCTGCTTCGGTGCCGGGGTACATGCTGCCGCCAGGAGCGCGGCCGTGGCCGCCGCGGTGAGCACGGTCAGTGCCCGCCGAGGCGCGTGAGGGCGCGCGGAACCGCGCCGTCGACCGGTCATCGGGTTTCCTCTCGGAAGCGACGGATGGGTGGGGGTTGGGGGAGCGGGTCAGGCGGTGGTGGTGTCGTGCACCGAGGCGATCAGCGCCTCGCGTACCGCGGCCTGCGCGGCGTCGAGGGCGCCGAGGAGGACCGCGTCGTCGGTGATCGCGGTGACCGCGATACTGGTCTCCAGCGGCGCGGCCTGCCCCATCGCCGCCGTGACCGCCTCACCCAGCGCCGGGCCGCCGGCCTGTGCGACCTGGCCGGCCAGGACCACCAGCGGCGGGTCGAGCACCGCGACCACCGCCGCCAGGCCGACCGCGACCCGGTCGGCGAGCGCGGCGAGGAACACCGCGTACGGCTCCCCGCCGGCCACCGCGGCCGCTACGGCCGCCGCCGCGGTGCGTTCCCGGATACCGTGTTCGGCCGCGAGCGCGAGCACGGCGGGGCCGCCGACGAGGTCCTGGAGGTCGACCTTGCGGTCCACGCCGTCGGGGGCGAACAGCGGCATGTACCCGATCTCGCCCGCGCCGCCGCGGGCCCCGCGCAGCAGCGTGCCGCCGAGGTCGATGGCCAGACCGAGGCCCTCCTCGCCGAGCCACAGCAGGGCGAACCCGTCGGCGTCGCGGGCCACGCCGCGCCGGCGCTCGGCCACCGCGGCGAGGTTGACGTCGTTGTCCACCCCCACCCGGGTGCCCAGCCGGGTGCGGATCTCGCCGACGAGGCCGGGCCGGTTCCACCCGCCGGGCACGCCGACGTGGTGGATCGCGTCGGTCCGCGCGTCGTACGAGGCCGCGACGGCGAGCTGGACGTGCACCAGCCGGTCCGCGGGTATCCCGGCCTCGCCGCGCAGCCGGTCGACGATCCCGGCGACCGCGGTGACCGGGTCGGTACGCAGGAAGTCCACCGCGACCTCCGCGCGCCCGCGTACCTGGCCGGACAGGTCGCTGACGGCGGCGGTGAGCGACGGGTCGCCGGCGTCGCCGCTGTCGCGTACGGACACGGCGACGGCGTACGCGGCGTCGGGATTGGCGGCGTAGATCTCGGCGTTGGGGCCCGGGCCGCCGCTGACGTGCCCCACGACGCCGACGAGGCCGGCGTCGGTGAGCCGGCGCAGCGCCTCGGAGATCGTGGGTTTGGAGAGGCCGGTGAGTTCCCGCAGGTCAGCCCGGGTGAGCTGGCCGCGGTCGAGGAGGTGGGAGAGCGCGGCGCTCTCGTTCATCGCGCGCAGCAGCTTGGACGATCCGGCGAGGCGGGTCACCATCGCTCCAACAGTAAGGTAGGTTGACTAACAATTGCCAGGACCGTAGGCGCGCTTCGGTCCGGCTGTCAAGAGTCTCGTCCGGGTCGCCGCGCGGGTACAGACCCGTACCGTCGGTAATTTGCGAAATTTGATGGGTCGAGCGGCCGTATCGGGGCAGCAACGTTGTCGTCCGGTTGTCGCTGTCAGCCTGACTAAAGGTATCGAGAACGCGAGACAGTTTCACCCATTCGGGCGACAGTTGACCAATACGCCCGGACCACGGTTACACCTGCGCTGATCAGGGGTTATATTGAAGGAACTGGTCCTATTACGACTGTCGCGCACAGACTGTTCTTTGTGGATTCTGCCAAATCCTGGACGCCTGGCCGAATAGATGGGAGCGTGGAGTTATGGCGGAATCAGGTCTCAATGCGACGGCCGCGGCGCTGCTCGGGCTGCTGCACGACGGTCCCATGACCGGCGGTCAGTTGATGGCCGCCGCCGGGCGTCGGCTCGGGCCCTACTGGTCGATGACCCGCAGCCAGGTCTACCGCGAGCTGCCGGCGCTGGCCGACATGGGGTACGTCCGGCTCGGCAAGCCGGGTGCCCGTTCCAGCCAGCCGTACGCGATCACACCGGCCGGCAAGCGCGCGTTCGCCCGCTGGCTCGCCGAGCCGTCCGGGCGGGAGGCGCTGCGCAACCCGGTGGCACTGCGGGTCGCGTTCGGCGCCATGCAGTCGGCCGCCCAGCTACAGGAGCTCTACGAGCAGGCCACCGAGTACCACACGGTGGCCCTGGCCGAGGCGCGGGAGCAGGCCCGGGACACCCGGAAGGCCGGCGACGAGTTCAACGCGGCGGCCCTGGACTTCGCCGTGGCCTACCACAAGGCCGCCCTGTCGTGGCTGAAATCGGCCCCGGGGAAATAGCAGACTACGCTTGACGGCGTGACCGTTGCCGACTACTCCGACGCCCTCAAGCAGCTCGACGCCACCCTCCGCAACATCGAGACCGTCCTGGATCTCGACCGGCTCCGTCGGGACAAGGCCGACCTGGAGCAGCAGGCCTCCGCGCCCGACCTCTGGGACGACCAGGTGCGGGCGCAGCAGGTCACGTCGCGCCTGTCGTACGCGCAGGGCGAGATCAACAAGCTGGAGCGGCTGCGGTCGCGCCTCGACGACGCCCAGGTCCTGCTCGAGCTCGCCGAGGCCGAGGACGACACGTCGTCGCTGGCCGAGGTCGGCACGGAGATCGAATCGCTGCGCCGGGCGATCGAGGAGCTGGAGATCCGCACCCTGCTCTCAGGGGAGTACGACTCCCGCGAGGCCGTGGTGACCATCCGCTCCGGCGCCGGTGGTGTGGACGCCGCCGACTTCGCCGAGATGCTGCTGCGGATGTACCTGCGGTGGGCGGAGCGGCACGGCTACCCGACCGAGGTCTACGACACCTCGTACGCCGAGGAGGCGGGGCTGAAGTCGGCCACCTTCACGGTCAAGGCGCCGTACGCCTACGGCACCCTGTCGGTCGAGGCGGGCACCCACCGGCTGGTGCGGATCAGCCCGTTCGACAACCAGGGTCGGCGCCAGACCAGCTTCGCCGCGGTGGAGACCGTCCCGGTCGTCGAGCAGACCGACGAGATCGAGATCCCCGAGGACGAGCTGCGGGTGGACGTCTACCGCTCCAGCGGCCCCGGCGGGCAGGGCGTCAACACCACCGACTCGGCCGTCCGGCTCACCCACCTGCCCACCGGCATCGTGGTGAGCTGCCAGAACGAGCGGTCCCAGCTGCAGAACAAGGCCACCGCGATGGCGGTGCTCAAGTCCAAGCTGCTGGCGCTCAAGCGGGCGGAGGAGGCGGCCAAGCTGGACGCGCTGCGCGGCGACGTGGCCGGCTCCTGGGGTGACCAGATGCGCTCGTACGTGCTGCACCCGTACCAGATGGTCAAGGACCTGCGCACCGAGCACGAGACGGGCAACCCCACGGCGGTCTTCGACGGCGACATCGACGGCTTCATCGAGGCCGGCATCCGTTGGCGCAAGCAGCGCGAGATGGCCGCCGGGGTCAACTGACGCCACACCGCACTCCCGCCCCGGCCGCGCTGCCCAGCTCCAAGATCCTCGCAATGTCGCGAACATTGCTGCTACCCGGCGTCGGATAGCAGCAATGTTCGCGACATTGCGAGGATCTTGAGCGCACGCCGGGCGTGTGGAGGCGTGTCCGGCGCTCGGGTGGTGCGCTGGGCCGGGGCGGGCGATGATGGACGTGGCCGCCTCGGCATGAACGTGGCCGCCTCGGCATGAACGTGGCCGCCTCGGCATGAACGTGGCCGCCTCGGAATGGGCGATGTCACGCCCCGCAGTCGAGCCGTTGCACTGACACGGATCGGGCTGACCGTTTGGGCACGTATTTCGGGCGAACGCATGCCGTCACACTCAGACGCTTTTGGCGTTTCGGTCACCCCGCGTAGACTCACGACCCGTGATTCAGCTCGAGCATGTGACGAAGACGTATCCCAAGGCGTCCCGGCCCTCGCTGGACGATGTATCGGTGTCGATCGACAAGGGCGACTTCGTCTTCTTCATCGGTCCCTCCGGTTCCGGCAAGTCGACGATCATCAAGCTCCTGCTGCACGAGATCACCCCCAACGCGGGCAAGGTGTACGTCAACGACCGTGACGTCACCACGATGCGGTCGTGGAAGATCCCGAGCTTCCGACGCTCGATCGGCTGCGTGTTCCAGGACTTCCGCCTGCTGCCCAACCGCACCGCGTACGAGAACGTGGCGTTCGCGCTGGAGGTGATCGGCAAGTCCAAGGGAGTGGCGCGCCGCGTCGTCCCCGAGGTGCTGGAGCTGGTCGGGCTCGGCGGCAAGGAGCACCGGTACCCCCACGAGCTCTCCGGTGGTGAGCAGCAGCGCGTCGCGGTCGCCCGCGCGTTCGTCAACCGCCCCCTGATCCTGCTTGCCGACGAGCCGACCGGAAACCTCGACCCGGACACGTCCATCGAGATCATGCGGCTGCTCGACCGGATCAACCGGACCGGTACGACTGTCGTCATGGTGACCCACGACTCCAACATCGTTAACCAGATGCGGCGCCGGGTCGTTGAGATCGAGAGCGGACGGATCGTCCGCGACCAGCCGCGCGGCGTTTACGGCTGACCTGCCGGGCCGGCCGGCCCGTGTCACGAAGTCGTAAGCCGAGCCGAACGCGTAACACTTTGGGAAGGAACCCCGCCGGATGCGCGCGAAGTACGTCCTGTCCGAGGTCGTCACCGGACTGTGGCGCAACGTGACGATGACGATCGCCATGATGATCACGATGGCGGTCTCGCTCACCATGCTGGGCGCCAGTCTGCTGCTGTACATGCAGGTCAACAGCATGCAGGACTTCTTCTACGGCAAGGTCGAGGTCTCGATCTTCCTCAAGAACGAGGTCACCGAGGAGCAGCGCGCGTCGTTGCAGTCCGACCTGAAGAGTGACCCACTGGTGCAGAACGTCATCTACGAGAGCCGCGAGGTCGCCTACCAGCGCTTCCAGGACCAGTTCAAGGACGCGCCCGCGCTGGTCAGCTCGACCAAGCCGGACTCGCTGCCGGAGTCGTTCCGCGTGAAGCTCAGGGACGCCACGAAGTTCCAGGCGATCTTCGACAAGTACAACGGCCGGGACGGGATCAGCGAGATCATCGACCAGCGCAAACTGCTCGGGAAGATCTTCGGTATCTTCAACTCATTGCAGAACGCCGCGCTGGTCGTCGCCGTCGTCCAGGGGCTCGCCGCCCTGTTGCTGGTCGGCAACATGATCCAGATCGCGGCGTACAGCAAGCGGCGCGAGGTCGCGGTGATGAAGCTGGTCGGCGCGTCCAACTGGTTCATCCAGGCGCCGTTCGTCCTGGAGGCCATGTTCGCGGGCCTGATCGGCGCGATCCTGGCCTTCATCGCGCTGTGGGTGTCGAAGAACTTCTTCCTCGACGGCTCGTTGAAGGCGCTGCAGAACGTGTTCCCGCCGATTCCCGACCGCAACGTCTACCTGATGCTGCCGCTGCTCGCCGGGGTGGGTGCGGCGGTCAACGCGGTCGCCGGCTGGGTCACGCTCCGGTTCTACGTGCGCGTCTGACACATTCTATTTAGTCCGTTTTAGCCAAGATGCACTCTTAAGCCCTATTCATGGCGTACGGTAACTCTCTAGTACTACTGGAGGGTTACCGTTGGATAGGTCTCGTACGAGCCGTCCGGGTGGCGCCGCGTCGGCAATCGCCCTGGTGGTGGCAGTGACGCTGCTCGGGGCGGTGCCGGCCGGCGCCGCCCCGTCCGATGACAAGAGTCGCGTCGACGCCGATCTGGCACGCACCGGTTCCACCCTGGAGGCGGCCACCGCGCGCGCTCAGCAGGCGGTGGCCCAGTACAACCAGGCCAACGCGCAGCTGCCGACCGCGCAGAGCGCGCTCGCCGACGCGCAGGGGCGGGTCGCCGCCGCCGAGGTGGTGGCCCGCCAGGCCGACCGCGACGCAGCGGCGGCGGAGGCGACCAAGGCCGAGGCGACCAAGGGGTTCGAGGCGGCGGCCGTCAAGGTCGACCAGGCCCGGGCCCAGGTGGGTGAGTTCGTGTCGCAGACCTACCAGGGCAGCGGCTTCCTCGCCATCAATGCGATCCTCGAGTCCGGCTCGCCCACCGACTTCCTCGACCGCATCGGGTACCTCAACGAGATCGCGGCGGCGCAGAGCCGCGCGCTCACCGCGCTGACGGTGGCCCGCGGGGAGGCCAAGGACCGTGAGAACGCCGCCGAGGCGGCCCGGCGGCGCGCCGATGAGAGCCGTCTGCAGGCCCAGCAGGCCCTGTCGGCGTCGCGGGCCGCCGCGGCGGCGGCCGAGCAGGCCGCCGCGGACGTACAGAACCTGGTCACCCAGCGCCAGCAGGCCATGGCCGTGGCCGACCAGGAGCGGTCGGCGGTCCTCGCCAGCTACAACGCGCTGAAGGCCGAGAGCGACCGGATCGCCGCCGAACTACGCGAGGCGGCCCGCCAGCGCGAGAACAGCGGCGGCGGCAACAACGGCGGCGGCAACAGCGGGGGCGGTAACAGCGGCGGGGGAGCGAGTCCGCCCCGCGACGCCACCCCGCCCTCGGGCGGCGGCGCGTTCTTCATCATGCCCACCGCCGGCTGGAAGTCCAGCGACTTCGGTATGCGCTACGACCCCTATTACAAGGTGTGGCAGCTGCACGCCGGCGTGGACATCGCCGCGCCGATGGGGCAGGCGATCTACGCCGCCGCCGACGGTCGGGTGGTCCGGGCCGGTTGGAACGGCGGGTACGGCAACTACACCTGCATCTCGCACGGCAACTACCAGGGCCGCGATCTCGCCACCTGCTACGGCCACCAGTCGGCGATCCTGGTGTCGGCCGGGCAGACGGTCCACCGCGGGCAGCTCATCGGCCGGGTCGGCTCGACCGGCGCGTCGACCGGCGCGCACCTGCACTTCGAGGTGCGCCGCGACGGTACGCCGGAGAACCCGCTGTCCTGGCTGCCCGGCTGCTTCTGCTGACCCGTCCCGGGATGATCTCGTTCGCCGGTGAGGTGCGCCGCCGGGTAGCATTGTGTGGTTGCGCACCGGTTCAGGGAAGGTGGGGGCGATGCCGCGCGAGAAAGGTCGCAAGGTGGTCGCGTCCAACAAGAAGGCGCGCCACGACTACACCATCCTCGACACGTACGAGGCTGGCATGGCGCTGACCGGCACCGAGGTCAAGTCGCTGCGGGCGGGTCGGGCGTCGCTGGTGGACGCGTTCGGTCACGTCAGTAACGGTGAGGTGTTCCTGCACGGGATGCACATCCCGGAGTACGCGCAGGGTACCTGGACCAATCACGAGCCGCGGCGGGTCCGCAAGCTACTGCTCAACCGGCTGGAGATCTCCCGGCTGGTCGGCAAGTTGCAGGAGAGCGGCCTGACGCTGGTGCCGCTGTCGGTGTACTTCTCCGACGGGTGGGCCAAGGTCGAGTTGGGCCTGGCGCGCGGTAAGAAGTCCTACGACAAGCGGCAGGACCTGGCCAAGCGCGACGCCAACCGGGAGATCCAGAAGGCGGTGGGCCGCCGCGGCAAGGGCATGGAGTGACCCAGGTCTCCCTGGGCCGGCGGGATGAATCTCGGCCACTGGGGCGTTAGACTGATATAGCTGCCGCAAGCAGCCCTGCAGTACCAGCAACACTGCAACGATCACGGGGGTGACTGGTTTCGACTTCGTGCGTCGAGGCAGGTGAAGCGAGCCGAGGAAGCCGACGTTGTCTCGTGAATCAGTCGTCGGGAAAAAATAAGCGCCAATATCAAGCGCGATCAGCTCGCCCTCGCCGCCTGAGGCTAGGGATGAGCTTGTCGGTCCGGGGACGCCTTCGCCCCGGTTTGCCGGCATCAGCTAGAAGGCTGGCCAATCGAGCCCTGTCGCGGGGCTCGTGCGGCGAGATGAATCGCGACTGGGCCCGTCACACCGACTCGCTCGCGTGATCGGAGGGGCCGAGTAGAGGCATAGCGAGCTGCGCTCGGAGAAGCCCTGGCAACACGACGAAGGACCCGGGTTCGATTCCCGGCACCTCCACCAGAGAGGGGCTACTCGAACCGACGTCGGCAAGAGCGGCGCGGAGGAGTTGCCCAGCAGCGGCGGCGTTACCCGGAAGGGTGGCGCCGCCGCTGGCGTTTGCGGCCGGTGGGCATGTCACCTTGTCCAGCGGCTGCCGCGCGACCTCGACCAGCGGCGCGACCGTCTCGCCTAGCTCGTCGGCGGCGACGTAGGGGCCGTCATCGTCGGCGTCGAGGTAGATCCGGGTGAAGAACGCCAGGTTCAGTACGCGCCGGGCCCGGCGGCTGGCCTGCCGGTACAGCTCCTGCGGGTCGGCGAGCAGGTCCAGCAGGTACGCCAGCGTCTCCCGGGCGGCGTCCAACCCCGGCGCCTCGCCGTCGTCGAGCTGCCGGGCCAGCCGGTCCCGCTCGTCGCGGATCGCGCGCATCCGGGCGGCGATCTTCGCCTGCGGCCAGTCCGGGTCGCCGACCAGGTCGAGGAACCGGTCCTCCTGCGCGTCGAGCTTCGCGAGCTGTGCGGTGACGCGCGCCCGAAGTTCCTCGCGGGTTCTGGCGGAGCTGGACAGTGCCGCGTCCAGGCGGTCGGCGATCCGCTCGCGCAGCTCGGCGGGGAGGGTCACCGTGGCGTAGTTGTCGAGCACGGCAGCCTCGACGTGCGCCACCGGCAGGTAGGGAAGGTCGCAGGTGTGCTGCTGCCGGCCCTGGCAGAAGTAGTAGAAGTACAGCTCACCGGTGTGACTCTTGCCCCGCATGATCATTAGGCGACGGTGGCAACGGTGACACCACACGGTGCCCTTGAGGTAGTGGTTGTGGTTGCGCTCCCGGGTGCCACCGGCGCGGCGAGCGGCGAGCATCTGTTGCACCCGATCGAACACCTCAGGGGAGACGAGCGGCTCGTGCCGCCCCGGGTACTCCCGGCCCCGGTAGGTGACGTAGCCGAGGTAGTAGCGGTCGCGCAGCAGGTTGCCCAGTGAGTTGATCGAGATCGGCGTCCCGGCCGGGTAGCGGCGTGTCGGCCGGGTGCGCAGCCCCGCGTCCGTCAGCGCCTCGATCAGCGCATGGAACCCGTACGTGCCGGTGGCGTACAGCTCGAACGCCATCCGGACCAGCGGGCCACGCTCCGGGTCGACCGCCACGGTCCGGACCTCGCGCCCCTCGAACGTCTCCCGCACGTTGAGGTAGCCGATCGGCGCGCGGCCGACGGACCCACCCCGCATGATCTTCTGGCCCATCTTGTACGCGATGTCGGCGCCCGACGCCCGGGACTGGTACTCGTTGACGCCGTCCAGCACGGTCGCGACGAGGTCACCGATCGCGCTGTCCTCGGTGTAGTCCATGATCGAGATAAGCGTGACGCCGGCTCGGCGTAGGTCCCGCTTGGTGATCGCGGCGTCGATGCTGTTGCGGTGCAGCCGTGACCGGGCGTACACGAGCACGTAGTCGATGCTCTGCTCGGCCTTGAGGCGGGCCATCATCTCCTGGAACACCGGCCGCCCGTCAACCGAGGTCGCTGAGCGGCCCGGCTCGACGAACTCGGCGACGATGTCGGCGCCCAGCTCGGCGGCGCGGCGTTGGATCGCCGAACGCTGGGCGGGCAGCGAGATGCCCTCGGGGTCGTAGTCGGTGTTGACCTGACCGGCCGACGAGACGCGCAGGTAGCTGAAGGCGCGCTTGCGGGCGGTGCTCGTCGGCCGGTCGTGGTGGCGCGTGCTGGGCGCCATGTCGTTCCTCCGTCAGGTGTTGTCGGGATGCGTGCGCTGTCGGGTGATCTCTTCGGCGATGAGGACCAGGGCTTGGACGAGGAGGTCCTCGTCCACCCGGATTCGGCGCCGGGTCCGTGGGGTGACGCGTGTCCTGCGCCTCGTCATGTCGCTTCGGTGGCGGTCGGTTTCGTGGGCGCCTCCTTTCTGCTCGTGGCGTGGCGGGCGCGCGTTCCGCGCGGACGTCCGTCCGTCGTCCGTCCGCGCGTGTTACGGCGCAGACGCGCGCGAGTGGACGGACGTCCGCGCGGACGCGGACGGGCTCGGCTACGCACCGGGGGAGTGGTGGGCGTCGGTGGCGCGCCACCGGCCCCGGCTGACCTGATGTGCCTGGACGTCGGCGGGGTGCGCCTGGATGCGGTCGTAGATCCATGTGCGCCTCATTCCGGTGAGCTTCATGAGTTCGGGGATGGACAGGCCGGTGTCCGGGGCGGCCCGGAGCGCGTCCCACAGGATCCGCTCCGGGTCGTCCTGGTCGTGGGGTCCGGTGATCGCCTCCGGCTCGTCGGCGGCCTCGATCGCGGTCGAGGAGAGCCGGTCGAGGGCGGGCCGGGTCTCGGCGTACCGGGCGGTGGTCGCGCGTACGTCGTCGTCGGTGACGAGGTACGCGCGGGCGCGACGGGGATCGGACAGCCCCTCGGCCGACACGAGGAACTTGCCGGGAGCGTCGAGCGTGTGCGCGAGCCAGCCGGCCGCGACCATGCCCTGACCGAGGACGAGATCCGCGTCCCGGCGCTCCCGGACCCGCAGACAGACCCGTACGTCCATCTGTGAGCGCACGGCGCCCTTGCCCATCGCCTGTTGGGTCGGTCGCTGGGTGGCGGCGAGCAGTGTCACCGCTACGGCACGGCCGCGCCGGGCGACGGAGTCGGCGAACTCGACGGCGGCTGGTGCGTTCTCGGCCAGCTCGGCGTACTCGTCGATCACGATCACCAGGGCCGGTGCGTGGGACTCCGGTACCCATAGCCGCGCCGCGTCCTCACCCATCGCCCGAGCGCGCGCCTCAAGTACCCGGACCGCGTCGCGCAGCAGCGCCGTCGCCTCGTCCGGGGTCGTGGCGAGCCGGGCCAGGCAGGGCGCCCACGGGCGCAGCTCCATGCCGCCCTTGAGGTCGATGCCCCACAGCACGGCGTCCTGGCACGCGGCAAGGTTGCCGACGAGAACGTTGAGCACTCCGCTCTTGCCCGATCCCGCGATACCGCCGACGAGCACGTGCCGGCGCAGGATCGGTACCCGGACGTCGGTCCCGTCCTCGAACACGCCGAGCGGGACAGGCTCGGCCACCGACCCGATCGCCGGCCCCGCCCACGGCACCGCCTCGGCGTGCGGATCCGCGGCGAGCACCCGCAGCAGGAACCGGCCGGCGTGGGCCGGGTCCGCCTCCACCCGGACCGCGCCGGGACGGGTGCCGAGACCGGACTCGATCGCGGGGACCCGGGCCACCGCGTCGGCCACCGTCTGGCCACCGCGCAGCGCCACCCGGGCGCGCCAGCCCCACACGTCCACCACGGCCGACAGGACGCGGGAACCGGCGAGCCCGGCCGCCTCGGCCAGCTCGGGCCACGCCTGGATGGTCCGGTCGACCCGGACCCGGGCCCGGCGGCGCCGGTGCGCCCACCAGGGCACACCGGCCGCCACCGTGGCGAGTAACAGAGCGGGTTGCAGCGGGTCGTGTGCGGGGCCGAGCGCCGTCGCGGCCGCGAGCCAGCCACCGGCCAGGGCCGTCGTGACGGCGGCATACCGGCGTTCCTCGCGCCGGTCGACGCCCCAGGGCGCACCGTGCGTCAGCGCGAGCAGCGCGGCGGCGCCGGTCGTGGCGAGCAGCCATGGCCACGTACCGGGGTGGGCGTGGTGCAGCCACAGCGCGCCGAGGTCGAGCGTGGCCGCCGTCGCGGGCGGCGCCAGCTCCGAGCGGTACCGGAACAGCAGCCGCCCGGCCGCCGCGAGTGATTTGAGCAGACGCGGTTCGTCGGTCACCAGCATCAGGGGCTGAGCGTTGTGGTTGCGCCAGCGGCGGTGCCGACGTCCGTAGGCCCTCACCGGTCACCGTCCGCGAGGCTGTCGGGAGCGTGAGCGGACACCTCGTCGCGTAGGTATGACAGGGGATCGGCTTCGCCGTCGCGCTCGGCGGCGAGCGTCGCGTACGCGGCGGCGAGCAGGTTGGCGAACTCGGTACGGGCCCAGGTGAGCAGCGAGGCGAGGCGTTCGACCTCGGCGAGGAGTACGGGGATGTCGGCGACGGCGGTCCAGATCGCGAGCGGGGTCCGGCGGTCGAGAGCGGTGCGCAGGTGGTGTCGGACGGCCTCCTCATCGAGGGTCGGGTGTGGTGCTTTCGGTGTCGACGTCATGCGGTGGGGCGGACCTCCTTTCGTTGGGAGACAAGGGTTCGGGCGCGCGTTGGCGGTGCCGGTCACAGGTGCAGGTGGGAGATGAAACGGGCCACCGAGTGCAGGCCGTCGTTGATGTAGGGCGCCAGCGACGAAGTCGCCAACAGGTACCCGAAGAGCGCGCAGACGGCGGCCTGCCACAGCGGCAGGCGGGCGTACCGCCAGAGCAGGTAGACCAGGAGGCCGGCGACCAGCGCGGCCGATACCGAGAGGATCACCGGCGGCCCCTTTCCTGATCGGGGCGCTCGTGTCGCCGGGTGCCTTGCTTGCGGCGTTGCCAGCGATTCCGGGCGGAACACTTGCGGCACAGCGTCGAGCGGTCGTCGTCCAGTCCGGCTCCGCAGAGGCAGCGGGGATCGTTGGCCGGATTGCGACAGGCGGTGATGACGTACCTCCTTCCGTGGGGAGCCACGCCACCCGCGTCAGCGACCGACCGCCTATCTGCACATGTACATCATGTTCAGATTCTCGGCTGTTGGCTACGGCGATCAAATTCGGATCTCGGCGGGTGTAGCGGCTCGGCTTTGTCGGCGCGGCCTGCGCCGATGCCATTGAGAGTGCGGCAACCACACGGGACGTGGTCAGGGCATGGCTGGACGTATCGAAGATGTCTCGCCTATCGTGAGCCTCTGGCCGGGACGTCCTACCTTGAGATGACGATGCCGAACGATCGCCTGCGCACCACACTGCTTGAGCGGGGCATCACCCCAGCCGAACTCGCCGCAGCACTCGACGTCGATCCGAAGAGCGTGGAACGCTGGATTGGTGGCCGGATACCGTACCGGCGGCACCGGTACGCGGTCGCGGCGCATCTCGGGGTCGACGAGGCGTACCTCTGGCCGGACGCCCTGACCCGTGACCAGGTCGCCAACGCCTCCGAAAGCGAGATCGTCAACATCTACCCGCACCGGTGGACGGTTCCGTCGGACCTGTGGCGCAACTTCTTCGACAACGCCGAGCGCGAGATCGGCGTGCTGGTGTACAGCGGTCTGTTCCTGGCCGAGGACGCGGGAGTGCAGCGCGTCTTCCGCAAGAAGGTCGACGCCGGGGCGAGGATCCGCATCCTGCTCGGAAACCCGGACTGCGAGTCGGTCGCGCAACGCGGCGCGGACGAGGGCATCGGCGACACGATGGCGGGAAAGATCAGGAACGCCCTCGTGCTGTACGCGCCGCTGCGTGAGATCGACGGCGTCGAGTTCCGGCTGCACGACACCGTGCTCTACAACTCGATCTACCGGGCCGACGATCAGGTACTGGTCAACACGCATATCTACCAGTTCCCGGCGTCGCAGGCCCCGGTGCTGCACCTGCGCCGCATCGCCGGCGGTGACATGGTGACGACGTACCTGGAGAGCTTCGACCGCGTCTGGAACGGCGCGACCCCGCTGGAGTGAGAGAGACGACCATGGGACGACGCATCGACTACTTCGACGACCCGAACGCCCCGAAGGCCAACAGCGTCGTCCCGTCCGCCAACGTCGTCGTCGTCAACGACGCGGGCGAGGTACTGCTGATCTGCCGCACGGACAACGACAACTGGGCATTGCCGGGCGGCGCGATGGACCTCGGCGAGTCGCTGCCGGGTGCCGCGGTACGGGAAACCCTCGAAGAGACCGGCGTGCAGGTCGAGATCACCGGCCTCGTCGGGATCTACACCGACCCGCGCCACGTCATCCTCTACACCAGCAACGGCGAGGCGCGTCAGGAGTTCTCGGTCGTCTTCACCGCGCGGCCGGTGGGCGGGGAGCCGACGCCGAGCGATGAGTCCCGCGAGGTCCACTGGGTATCACCGGACCGGATCCCGGCGCTTCAGATGGACCGCTCGATGCGGATGCGGATCGAGCACTACCTGAGCGGAGACGGGACACCCCACCTTGGGTAGCGCGAGTGACTGGGTCAGCGCGGGCGCGGATGTCTTCTCCGCCGTCGGCACGGTGGGCGCCTTCACGACCGGGTTCGTGCTGTTGCGGCGAGAACACCGGCGGGAGGCAGACCGCTCCGAGGACGAGCGACGCGCCCAGGCTGCCCGCATCAGCGCTTGGGTCGAGATGTACGTGCGGACCGACGGGCGCAAGGAACTGGCGTTCCACATCCACAACGCCAGCGACATGCCGATCTACGAGGTCGAGCTGCCGCTGCCGGGGAAGTCGGACGGCGACGGCGTGGAGTTCGTCGGGCTCGTACCACCGGGGCAGACGATCCGGCGTGCGGCGCCGCAGGAGTGGCTACGGACGTACGCCGAGCCCGAGCCGGTGGAGATCGAGTTTCTGGACAGCGCAGGGCGGCGCTGGGGCAGGGACGAACAGGGCCGTCTACGGCAGGTAGGGCAGGTAGCTGTTTAGCGTCTCCGTCACGGGTTCGCGGGGGATGAAGCGAGTAGGGCGCCGATCTTTCGCTCTACGTCGAGGATGCGCGGACGCGCCTCCCGCATCGACAGGTTGACGACAGTGCCCTCTTCGTACCGGGAGAAGATCTCGTCCAGCCTTTCCGTGACGCTCGTGATACCCCCGTCGGGGCTGGTCGTCATGTCGCAGTACGTGAGCGCGTCGAGGATCGGGCCGCTGGGCTCGGGAAACTCGGTCGTCAGCTCGTGTAGCAGGTTGCGGTTCCGGGCCTCGATGACCGCGCAGGAGTGGTTGGCGACCAGGGCGCAGAGAGCGTCGTCGGCTCGTTCGACGTCGCGCAGGTAGCGGGCGCCGTCGAGGGGATGGAAACCGGTCTTGACGAGATCGGGGGCATAGCCGATGTCGTGCAGCCAGGCAGCGCAGATCAACAGCTCGGTGTCTTCGCCCGCGATGCTGGCGATGGACTCTGCCCGGTGGCCCACGCCCTGCGTGTGCGCCCATCGGCGAGGCAGGGGCTCGGCGAGCAGACGCCGGGCGAGGTCGCGGGCCCAGGGGAGACGTTCCACCCGTCCGAGCGTAGCGACGTTGTCGATCAACGGCGCTTTACGAACCTGCCCTTGCCGTGTACCGCATCGACCAGCCCGGCGCCCTCCAGCTCGACGAGGGCATGCCGGGCGGTTCCCCGAGCGACGCCGTACCGCTCGGCGAGCGCCGCCTCGCTCGGCACCGCGTCGCCCGGTCGCAGTTCGCCGCGCTCGATCATCGCTCTTAGCTCGGCTGCCATGCGGCGGTACTGCGGAATGGGCTTCGCTGGGTTTTCGCCCGGCGTCGCGATCGTCCGACCCCGCCCGGGGATCGTGGAGATGAGTCCGTCTCGGGCGAGTTGCTCCAGGGCGCGGCGGAGCGTGTTGCGGGCAACGCTGTACTCGGAGCACAGGGCAGCCTCTGAGGGGAGAGGAGAGCCGGGGGCGAACTCGCCACCCTCGATGCGTGCGCGTAGCGCCGTGGCGATGCTCTTGTACGCGCCCCATGACGTCGCCCGTGTGCCCACCGGCCTCCGCCTCTCCCTGCTCTACCAGAGCCTGAGGGTAGTGCGGGGAGGGATCCAACGGTGATGCGGACGGCCGTCGAGGCGGTCAGTCGCCGGGCAGCGTGACCCCGGCGCGGGCCGCCTGCTCGATGACGTGAGCCAGCCGGGTTGCAACGGTGGGCAAGATTCTGTCGAGGATGACGACCGGCAGACCGTTGCGGCTCACAGCGTTTCCCAGCAACGGGAACTCGCGTCCGACATCGAATCCGACGTCTTCTAGCGCCAACGCCAAGCGGTCCGCTGCCTGCTGTGCCGTCCCGTCGTCCTCCGACCGCTGCGGCGGCTCATGTCCTGTCATGGCTTGCTGACCTCCGCGCTATCCGGCCAGTTCATCAAGCACAGCCTCGACGCGTGACGGCTGATTCAGTACCGCATCGGAGGGACGTCTTGGGACTTCTTGGCTACGCTGGCATCGACGGCAACCGAGACGAGGTGCCCGTGAGACATCCGCTTGCCCGCGCCCTCAACGGCATCGGCATGGACGCGACCGACGTCGCGGCGCGGCTCGGCGTCGACCCGAAGACGGTCCAGCGGTGGATGGGTGGACGTGTGCCGTATCCGCGGCATCGGGCCGCCCTGGTCGCGCTCACGGGGTGGGAGGAGCGGGACCTGTGGCCGGCCGCGGCCTGGAGCGCCTCGCCCGATCCAGGTGGCCAAGAGATCGTCCTCACCTACCCGCATCGGTCCGCCGTACCTGTGGACGCGTGGCGGCATCTGTTCGAGCGAGCCGAGCGGGAGGTCGGGATCCTTGCCTACAGCGCCCTGTTCCTTGCCGAGGATGTAGCGGTACAACGTCTGCTGCGGGACAAGGCCCGGGCAGGGGTACGGGTACGGATCGCGCTCGGCGACGCCGAGGGGGAGCACGTCACGCGGCGCGGCGTGGACGAGGGGATCGATCAGGTGGTGGCGGCGCGGATTCGGAACGCGATCCTGTTGTTCCGGCCGTTGGCGGACGAGCGCAATGTCCAACTGCGGCTGCACGACACCGTGCTCTACAACTCGTTCTACCGGGCAGACGACGCTCTCATCGTCAACACTCATGTGTACGGCTGTCCGGCCTCGTACGCCCCGGTCTTCCACTTGCGCCGCCGATACGACGACGGTGCAGCGGCAATCTACCTTGACTCATTTGAACGAGCCTGGAGGACCGCGTACGAGCCTCGGCCTGAGTGCCGGGCTCACGAATCTTCGTGAGGATCTTCTGCGCGGCATCAAGGCGGCCGAACCGGGCCGCACGCGCCGCCGATCGGGCGCCTGGTCGCCGCTGCCGCTGTCGCTCCGCAGCGACCAGGCCCACGCCCATCGGCTGGCGCGAACAGAGCAAAGCCTCGGGGCCGCCGAAGCACGGACAGCGCCGAGGGCTCTAGTGAGGTCGATGGACCGGCAGCTGGCCGGCGGGGAGCTGGTGCGCGGCGTGGCGGCCACGCCACGCCGTAGCGCGGGTTGGGCGCCGCGGTGGTCGGGCTCTTGCCTCCGGCGGGGGCGCTCCGGCCCCGGGATGGCCGGGGCTCCGTGCGGCCGTCGCGTTGGGTGGGTGGTTGTGCGTGCCATCCCGCCCGCCGTCAACCCGGGCGAGCCGAGCAGACCACCGCCCGGACCGCCAGCGCCCGTACGCACGTCACGGTCAGTTCGACGTGGCGGCCCGGGCGGCGGCCTGCTCCCCGGAGGGCGGGTCGACGGCGGACGGGATGGCTAGGGATTGTGAACGTAGTCCCCAATCAATGCACCTTCAGCGCCGGCGGCGGGAGGAATTGATGGCGAAGTCGAAATCGTCGTCGTCGTCTTCTTCTTCCTCTTCGAACCAGTGCTCCCTTGCTGCAACCTCAAGAGCTGGAGGGTATTTGAGCTTCTTTCGGAGGACGATACCGGTGGCAGCCCCAACGAGAAGGGTCGGAATTTCCCATGGGTCATCCAAGATTAGTCGTGATATCTCGTATCGACGGCTTGCTGAGCCTCTGATGTCTGAACCGTAGGGAACGTCGCCCTCCGCGAGTTGTGCATCCCTGAAATATTGCACAATCCTTTTGGGGGGAATTGATTCAGCTTGGGGAGATACTAGCCACTCCAAGCAAAGATCTGCGACGAATGGGCTCTCCATCCGGTTAAGGAGGTGAGGCACTAGGTCGCCTCCGCGTGGAAGGCGGTACGCGATGACCGTTAATGTGTCTGCCGACAACTTTAGACTTACGTTATCCGAAGCTCCAGACCTCGGCTCTACGATCAGTCTTCGCCTATACGAGGAAATCGAGCTTAAGACAACTTGGCGCATGTCGGTCGAGAGAGAATTAATTGCCTCGTCAAAAACATCGCCGAGTTGCACCAGGCATCCGCTTTTGGTCCACAATGCAGTGGCTAGGCACCAAACGCCGACATCGTATTCATCGGTAGCGGACAGTCGCTGCTCCCGCCACCATGTCGGGTCGCCAGACAATCGCTTGGCATATCGAATCCGAACGGGGAGCGGCACGGCATTATCGAGTAGACTTTCTCCGCCCCGACCTCGCTCCGCCGAGTTGCGGATCGCGCCAGCAATAACGCCAAGTTCTGCCGATGTCCACGTCCGTCCAAAAGCTGCATCTATAGAGGAAACGGCCTCAACCCAGGGTGCCAGAGCGACGTGTATTTGCTGGTTAAGCAAGCCAGAAAAGATGCGCCCCACTTCTCGAATGGAATTGATTGTCGGACTCGTAGATGGTTTGGAAGGGGAGGTCAGGCGCGAATACAGTTGCTCCGCCGAAGCATATCCATAACCCCTCAACTCATCCAGCCAACTCTGTGGACTAGTGACCCAAGCCGTAAAATAGGTCACCGAATCCATCCCGCCCGGGGTCAGGCCTTTTCCGAACATGCCAGGATACTTCAGCCAGTCGGAAAAGACATCGCCGACTACTGCGTCTGGGAGATCATCAATCGGAGCTCTTCCCTGTATCAGGAACGATGGTAACAATGGGCGCCAAGGAGCTTCCTTGTTGCTTGCAAGCGCAAGGCATTGCGCGTAACTAAGTCCGCGCGGAACCCCCAACCACGAACCGATCACGAACCAGTTCGACCGTTCTTCTTCGGGCTTCGCCTGAAATTCGGTGTACCATTTTCCTGCAAGGCTTTCTAGGGGGCTATTGGCCGCGAGTAAGCGGCAGATAGACGCCGTCCTTTCAGTTTGCTCTGCCTTCAAGATTAGGTCCCAACAGATTTCCGTCAGGTGTTCGGCCCCCCCACCTGGGGGAAGGGCAAGAACTTCGCCTTCGTTCGAGCGCGCCAAGTCAAGGTAGCCGGCGGCTGCCCACGCCAAGCCGATCTCGTCAAACACCGTGCGGACCACTTTGCGAGTAGCTCTTGGGGACTGGCTAAATACCCAGTCTTGCAACAGGGCAACAGCAAGGCTTCGCGCAAATGGTCGTCCTCGCTGGCTGGGGTCATCCATGAGGTCGCAGAGGCGGTCTGCTAGGTCGGCCAGCTCACCCTTATTGAAGCATCCGGCTAAGAAGCGCGTGACGTTAAACCAGTACGGATTAGGGGCTATCCCATCGAAGCGGTCCGCCTTCGTTCCCGGTTTCTCTCGTCCTGTTGGTGACGGCGGCGCAGTATCATTTAAGTGCCTCGCGGCGAAGTACTCCTGTAGAGGTTGAACTTCAAATTCGTACTGACCCTGCACCCTCGATACCAGCGCGCCGAAGCGCTCAACCATCCCGGCGAGGAGCGAGTCAATGAGATCGTGCGGTTGCTTTTCTTTGGTCAGGTAGTCACGTAGCAGCCACTTTAGTCGGTCGTGCCTGATTCTTCCGCTTCTCCTTTCCTTCTCCGCAATGGAGTGAAGGTGAAATCCTAAGAAGCGATGAATGTCGAATAACAGGTCGCGGTTATCCCGAACTACGGCACTCTTTTCGGACTCGCGGTCCAGGAAGATGTCGAAGTAGGCATTGTATAGCTCCGTTCTTTTGTCCGGCAGGCTAGCACCGCGTCGCTGTACCAAGCTCAGCAGGATAGACAACTGCATCGTATTCTTGGCCAGTTGTGCGATGTGGGGGGCGCGCATTTTGTCGCGCAGCGTGCGAGGAAGGCGCTTTCGATCGGACTCGTCAAGTCGCCGAGCCTGTGCCCATTTGTCGGCGTAATCGAGTGCCAGCATCTCGTCCAGTGGTGCGAGTGCCATATGTAGGAAGCTCTCGACGGGAAAAGTCGGCGATCCCTCAATTGCTGTGGGTCGACTCGTGACGACGACTTGAGGGATGATCAAGTTTCCCTCAAATCGAGTAAGCGTTTCACAGACTGCGGATATCACCAATGCGCGGTCTTCGGGGTCGGCTACTTCATCGAGCGCATCGAGAAGAAGTACCGTCGGAGTAGTTTGAAGAATGCGGTGAAGATCAGTAACATCGAAAGTCAATCCACCGGAGTACCGCTCAACATGGGCCGCGAGGGCCCCCTCAAGCGAGCGCGGCTTCCCGTGGCGCACTGTATCCTGTGAGTCAGGATCCCAGGGATCGATGCCTTTCATCCAAGCTGCTAGGTCTCGGAGTTCGATCCTGAATGGTATAGCAAGTGGTGCTTGGCGATGACGCGCAGGATAGCGTTCGACTTCGTACTTCTTATTCAGAATTCGAGCTCGTTGTAGCTGAGCAAGGTATTGTGTAAGTGTCGATTTGCCTTGGCCTGGTGCTCCTTCTAGCACTACAAAGGGGAACTGCGGAATGAACTCTGGAGCAGTGAGCAAATCCGCTCCGCCTATAGCGGCGAGGACGAATGTCCCTGCGTTGGATCGAACTAAGAAGTCGCCGTTTGATGTTCGTACTAGTTCGCGCCTTGCGTTCCCGCCCAACCGCGCACTATTCGGACGACTCTGAAGTGATCTCCTGAGGGCTTGCCGAAACACGGCTCGCGATCGGACTACGTCTTTCTTTGCCGAGCGCCTAACTGTCGCGGGTACATCGATGTACAGATCTAGGAGCGATTTCGAAACAAGTTCCACCTGTTTGAAACGCAGTGTGGAGTCTTCTCCATAGAAATATGATAGATATGCGCTAAGGGCGGATTGGCGCCGCCCTTCTGCATCTCCGTTAGCGGCTCGCTCCCATAGCAAGCGAATAATGTCGGCACCTTTTAGGACGGCCGGGTACCGAAGTTTCAGGTCGTACGCATTCTCCAGGCGGCGGTCTAGGTCGTTCCTCCACCAGCAGGTCGCTGGAATGGCAAGGTTGCTGTTCATGTGCTCTTGGATGCGGTCCATCTGACCAACGTCCAGATGTGAACTGCCCTGGACGTTCGTCATGAGAACGAACCGCTGCGCGCCTCGGGCTGCTAGCCGCTCAACCTTTTCCTTCTCGCCGTCTATTGCGTTGCAAATCCAGGCTACCGGGTCATCTAGCTTCGCTGGCTCTCGGCAGAACTTTACCTGAAAGATAACGGAGCCTTTGAGCGCTGGATCGACGGCGACTGCGTCTCGTCCTCCATCGGGCATCCCGACTGGATAGCATTGTATGTTTGCGAATTCCCGAACTAACAATGCCTGACACAGCATCTGGAACAATTCATCGCCGAGGTCTTCATAACTATGTGTGTTCATCGCCATGATATCTGCAGCCCTTTGCTGGCTAACTGGTAAACGCCGACACTTCTGACTAGGCCGCCCTCTCCCGGATCGGCGTAGAGTTTCGTCCCTTGGAAAGCATTGAGGAAGCCGTGTGCGGCGGAGTTAGCGGTGCCAGCGCTGCGGTGGCAGTTGCCTGGTGGGGCCCGCTGAGCAGAGCGGCGAATACGGCCGCGCGCCGATGGTGAGGCTCGCCTGGCGAGGCCCTGGCGACGGTGCCCGTGGCATGAGCGGTTGGGGAATGTGGTTCGGGGGAGGGCGGTCACGGCGTCAGTCTCACCTTGAGTATCAAATCCGTCACTACAACGGTCGGCTATGCGTCAGAAGGTGAGCCTTGCGAGACGCAGAGTCGACGGTGGCGGTGATTGTGGCCTAACGGCCGCGGGGCGAGACGTGGTCCAGGTTCCGACGGCACTCCAGGTGCTCGCGTTGGCAGCTCGGCTGGCGCCGACACCGGCGCTGCACTGGGTGGTTACGGTAGAGAAGTACAGCAACCATTCTGGCTTCAGGCGACCGCGCTGCCGACAAGTGACACGGAAGACGTCGATCGCCTCCGTCGCGGAGTCGTGCCGGGCTTCGATGGCAACTGGTCGGATGAAGTACAGCAGAGAAGTACAGCAACCGTGGCGACCGCATGTAGCCGAACCAGACGTTGTGGTACCGGTTAACCTCGTATCCACCCTCACGGAACCTGGCTGCCCTGCTCTGGGGGTCAAGTGGTCATCGGTTGGGAGGGCGCCTAGTGTCGCGCTATGGAGCGTGTAGAGGTCGACCTGCACACCGGGCAGCACAACTTTGCTGTGCTTCGGCTCCCTGCTCGGCGGTTTCCCGGCGTGCTTGTCCAAGGTGACAGCCTGTACGCGTTCTGGCAGCAGGTTGGCGAGATCCAGTCGGCGCTGCGGGTAGGCGATCTGGAGCAGGCGCGCGAGGTGACCGATTCGCTCGTGGACGACATGGGCGATCTTCTTGGCGGCTACATCGAAGCACTCGACGCAGCGGGTATTGGCTTGCCGTTCAGCCGCCCGACCAGCTCTTCCGAGCAGCCAATCGAGCAGCCAAGCCGCCGGACGATGGCGGACACCGGCGAGCCACAGCGGCAGGTCAACGAGGACCGAGACTACGATGACGATGGGGTTGCGACCGACTCGTAATGCGTAGGTCGGGAGATGTCTGCACGCTGACGCTGTGTGCTGTTTTGCCAAACCGTAACGGAGCGTAGTAGCGGCCTTGCTCCGGTGGCATTCACGTACGGACGGAATGCCTGTGGCTTGGTGGCACGTGGGTCGGTCGCCGTCACGACGGCTCCCGCCAGTGGTACCGGATTTGGCCGAGACCCATCCCGACTGTCACCCGCTCCAGGGCGCGTTCGAGTATCTGCCGCTTCTCGTGCGTCGTCCGGTCGATGTCGGGCTGCGTAAACCGGTGCAGGAACGCTCGCCATGCCCACTCGTCCAGCAGCCCCGCTGGTACGACCGGGCACGGGCAGTGGATGTTGCGGCAGGCGTAGAACCTGCGGCCGGTGATCAGAGCGGGCAGGAGTGCCAGCTCGCAGGGTCCGCACCATGCGAGGTCGACGAGGAGGTACTCCTCGTCCGAACCGGGAACCGGCGACATCGCCCAACTCATCGCGTTACCCCGCTCCAGCGGCCGAAAGAGGCATGGCGAGCGGTGTAGGCATTCGCGACTGGCCACCAGCTTTCTGATCTCGGGATGTCGCGGTGACCGGGTTCGGTGTCGTACGGCTCGGCGTAAGGCGGTCTAACTTGCGCGTGCGATCGCCTCGGCTGGTTCGTCATCCCCACCGGCCGTCGACCGCCGTCGCCGCGCCAGGCTTGTGCCCGGGTCAGCAGTAGTGATGAGTACAGAGAAGTCGTGGCGTTCCACGCGGGGCTGTCAGGCATCCAATCCGAGCGGAGCGGGGGAGTGTCGGGCGTCGGAGCGGTTACGACGCGGGTGGCGGCGGCTACCGGGCAAGACATCCCTCGGAAACCGCACGAGCACCGAGTCGACCACGGCGCCCACCAACGCCGCACCCTCCGGTGCTGTGCATGCCGCTGACGTGGTTCAAGACGATCATGCTTTGGCATCGTGCCCTCCAGCCCCTGACTGGTGGCACCCGGCCGCACGGAGTCCTGTGTCACGTACGGCCGGGGCCTCACCGCGCAGCGCCGGGGTTCGGAGGCGGGCCGCCCGGCGCTGCTTGGTGTCGAGCTTCGGGGGAGTGGAAGTGCATCGGGACCGCGTCCATCAGGACGTCCCAGGATCTCTACTCGTCCCCGGTTGTCAGCGGCTCACGGTTAACCGGGCCCGGTGCCGAGGTCCGGCTCGTCGGCGGACGCATCGGGTCCCGCGAGTCGGGCGAGCGTCTCCCGCAACTGCCTGACCTGCTCGGCCGGGTTCAAGTAAGCGGTCACTACCTCCACCAGGGGGTTTTCCCCGAAAGCACGGATTCTTTTCCTCGAATCCGGCTCCCGGGGAGAGCTCACAGCTTGATCACGTAGGGCCCGGTCGTCAGACCGGGCCCTACGTGTGTCCGCACATCGTCCACCAAGGGAGTCAGCTGGCGGCGCGAGCTGGCGATGGCCGGGTCATCCGGGGTGCCGGGTGCCTCGGGTCGTGCGCGGGCGGCGAGCAATGTGTCGATCTCGTGGGTGACCAGGGCCAGGGTGGTCTCGGGCTTGGCGGCGCGGGCCAGCAAGATGCCGCCCTCGCAGAGCGCCCCGATGAGCAGGTGGGTGCGGGTCTGCGGGTCGCCTGGGCGCACGTTGGCGCGGGCGGTTGCGGTGGCGGGCGGCCCCATATGCTCCATCTGGCCTTCGGCAGGCGCATCGGCTCTGAGAGTGAAGCCACGAGGATGCTCTCTGACCATTGTCACATGGTGATGACGACCTTGCCGCGGACGTGGCCAGCACGGAGGTACCGGATGGCCTCGGGCACCTCGCTCAGTGGATAGGCCCTGTCGACGACGGGCGTGACGTCGCCCGATTCCAGCAGGTGGCTCAGCAGTAGCAGGTCGTCGAGGCGCTGACGGGACATCAGTGCGCACAGGCGCTGGCGGGTGAACGCCGACAGCAGCTGGGCGCGCAGCTGCCGGTCTACGCCGCCGAGCCACCGTCCGCCACCCTCACCGCCCGCGATGACGAGGGTGCCGCGCGGCGCGAGCGCGCGACGGAGCTGCCGGAGCGGGCGGTTGCCGGCGACGTCCAGGATGACGTCGTAGCGCCGGGTGCCGTCGGTGATGTCCTCGCGGGTGTAGTCGACAACGGCGTCGGCGCCGAGGGCGCGCACCAGGTCCGCCTTCCCGCCGCTGCACACCGCGGTGACGTGCGCGCCGAGGTGCTTCGCGAGCTGGATCGCGAACGAGCCAACCCCGCCGGACGCGCCGATCACCAGTACCGTCTGGCCCGGCCGCACCCGACCGGCGTCGCGCAGCCCTTGCAGGGCCGTGACCGCCGAGATCGGCACGGCCGCCGCCTGCTCGAACGTCAGGCGCGCCGGCTTCAGTGCGAACCGGTCCTGCGGGCCGCACACGTACTCGGCGTAGGCGCCGGTGTGGCTGCCGAACACCTCGTCGCCCGGCCGGAAACGGGTCACGCCCGCGCCCACCGCCTCGACCTTGCCGGCGACATCCATCCCACGGATCCGAATCCTGGGCCGGCGGAAGCCGAAGCCGGTGCGGACGAGGTACGGCAGGCCGCCCATGAGGTGCCACACACCCTGGTCGACGCCTGCCGCGCGGACCCGGATCAGAATCTCTCCGTCTCCGGCGGCTGGAGTGGGGACGTCCTCGAAGCGCAGGACGTCTGCTGATCCGTACCGGTCCTGGACGATCGCCTTCATCGACCTTCTCCTTCATCCTCGGCGTACTGGAACACCTCGTCGAGCGGGGCACCGAAGGCCCGGGCGATGAGGAACGCGATCTCCAGGGAGGGTGAGTACCGGCCCTGTTCGATGGCGATGACGGTCTGTCGGGTCACGCCGATCCGGTCGGCGAGTTCGGCCTGGGTCATCTCGCCGTGGGCGAAGCGCAGCGCCCGGATCCGGTTGGTGACCCGGGTCGCCTTTGCCATCACTGGAAGCCCCGGCGGTAGGCGACGATCTTGGCCACGGAGCTCAGGAGCGCGGACAGGACGAACGCCAGGTACAGCGTGTTGGCGATCCAGAAGTACGGCAGTTCCGCCATGGCCATGAGCAGCGCACCGACCGCTCCCACAACGACGAACGACTGCCCGACGTGCTCGCCGAACCGGTTGATCTCCCGGTCGCGCTGGTCGGAGCGGGTGCCGCCCGGCAACACCATGCCGGACAGGATGTGCAGCACGATCCCTGCCACGATGGCCCCGCCGACCGTCCACAGCATGGTGCCGACGTAGTGCACCTCGGTCAGCGAGGTCTGCCCCACCTGCGCGAGCACGATCGCCGCATAGGTGCCGTATCCGCAGACGGCGACCACCGCCTGTACCCACGCGCGCTTCTCGTCGAACGACATTCCCGCCCCCCATGTAAAGCAAACTTGACATACTCAAGGTAAAGCGGCCTCGACATGATGTCAATAGTTCTTTACATGGCGCTCGGCGCGTCCGCGTCCCACATCGTCGGGTGCGACAAGAAAACGCAGGTCAAGGTGGCTGGAGCGCCGTCTGGTGGTCGAAGGTCGGAGCATGCCTCCGTCGTGAATCTCCGCTCCGGGAGGAGAGCCGGTCTCCGCCGTGTATGGCCACCGTGATCTCTCGCTGAGGGGTGCGGGCCGACCCGGCCTGCGCGCACCCCGCCGGCATCACGTTCACGGCGTCGTACGCGAGGTCCCCCCGATGCCGATGTCAGCCGTCCGCGTCCGCGGAGCCGTCTGGGTGGCGTGGCGCTATCTGCGCCACGGCCCACTTACCCGTCCCTGGCGGGTGGACACGATCGTCGTGCAGACCGGATCTGCTGACGACTCGCACGCCCCTATCGACTGGGAATCAGCCCGGACTGGGCGCCGGTACGACGTTGACCACATCGACCGTTGGCCGGCCGGGCTCAATCAACAGCCGTACCGGTACCTGCTTGACCTCACGGCGCTCGACCACCCCGCCTCCAATGTTGCCGAGGTAGCCGGCTGACACTCCACGCTGGCGTGCCGCACGGCGATGCTGACCGCGTCCCAGAACGATCCACCGTGTTCCGACCCTGCTGACCAAGGTCAACGGCGACGTTGTGCCCTGCGAGAAGGCATTTCGGGGAAACTCACACCGCGAAGGGCCCGGCGGTAAGGCCGGGCCCTTCATGTATCCCCGAAGCGCGGATCTCCCCGGCGCGCGGGGAGGTCTTTCGCAGCGTGGCCGAACGCCCCGGACCAGTCGGCCCGGGGCGTTCGACGTCTTCGGGAACAGGTCTCCCGCCGCCGGCCGGCTACATCCTGGTGAGCGCGGTGATGCCCAGCAGGTCCAGGCCCGTGGCGAGTACCCGTCGGGTGGCCAGGCACAGCGCGAGCCGGCTGGTCCGGACGTCCCCCTCGGCCCGCAGGACCGGGCACTGTTCGTAGAACACCGACGACGCGGTGGCCACCTGGTACAGGTAGCCGCAGAGCCGGTGCGGTTCGAGCGTCGAGGCGACCGTCTCCACCGCGCCGGCGAACCCGGTCAGCAGCAGGGCGAGCCGCTGTTCGGCGTCCCGCTCGAGCACCGTCACCCGGCCCGGCGCACCACCCGCCCGGTCCAGTAGCGACGCCAACCGGGCGTGCGCGTACTGCAGGTACGGCCCGGTGTTGCCGGTGAGGGCGACCATCCGGTCGAGCGCGAAGACGTAGTCGCGGCCGAGGTCGTTCGCCAGGTCCGCGTACTTCACCGCGCCGATGCCGATGGCCCGCGCGGCGGCGGACCTGGCCGGCTCGGCGAGGGCCGAACCCCGCTCGTCGAGCAGCGCGGCGGCCTTCGCCTCGGCGGCGTCGAGCAGCGAGGCGAGGGAGACGGTGTCGCCGCTGCGGGTCTTGAACGGCTTTCCGTCCGCGCCCAGCACCATCCCGAAGGCGACGTGCCGGGCGGTGACCCGTTCCGGCAACCAGCCGGCGACCCTCGCCAGGGCGAACACCTGGTCGAAGTGCAGCGACTGCCGGGTGTCGACGACGTACACCAGTCGGTCCGCGCGCAAGCTGTCGATCCGGTGCCGGATCGCGGCCAGGTCGGTGGCGTCGTAGCCGAAGCCGCCGTCGGCCTTGCGCACGATCAGCGGAAGGGGAGTGCCGTCGCGGGTGGTGAAGCCGGGCGGGAACGCGCACAGGGCGCCGTCGGACTCGGTGAGCAGACCGGCCTCGGCCAGATCGGCGACGACCCGCGGGAGGTCGTCGTGGTAGCTGCTCTCGCCGGCGACATCCGCGTCGGTGAGCTGGGTGCCCAGCCGGGTGTAGGTCTCGTCGAACGCCGACAGTGAAACGGCCACCAGTCGCCGCCAGATGCCGACGGTCCGCTCGTCGCCGGCCTGGAGCGCGACGAGCCGGGACCGTGCCCGGTAGGCGAAGGCGTCGTCGCCGTCGAACCGGGCCCGGGCCCGCCGGTACAGTGCGCCCAGTGCCCGCAGGTCAAGGTCGCCGCCGTCGTGGCCGGAGTCGAGCAGTTCCTCGATGAGCATGCCGAACTGGGTGCCCCAGTCGCCCAGGTGGTTCTGCCGGACGACGTCGTGACCGACGAAGGCGAGCACCCTGGCCAGCGTGTCCCCGATGACGGTGGAGCGCAGGTGTCCGACGTGCATCTCCTTGGCGACGTTGGGCGAGGAGAAGTCGACGACGATCCGCTGCGGCAGCGCGGCCGGCGTCACGCCGAGCCGATCGTCGGTCAGGAGCGTGTTCACCTGGGCGGCCAGGAACTCCGGCCGCAGCGTCAGGTTGATGAAGCCCCGACCGGCCGGGACCGGCGGCAGGCACAGGTCGTCGACGCGCAGCCGCGCGAGCAGCCGCTCGGCGACCTGGTGGGCGGGCAGCGCGGCCGGCCCGGCCAGCCGCAGCGGCAGGTTGGTCTGGAAGTGCCCGAACTCGGGTCTGGTGGCGGCCCGCAAGTGCGGGTCCCATTCGTGGTAGTCGGCTCCGAAGGCGGCGACGAGGGCCGTCCGGAGCCGCAGCGCGAGGGTCTGTTCGACAGCCTGCATGCGGTACTCCTCGAGTGGAAGCGATTGCTCTGGCGGACGTGGACGTGCCGCCGGTGGCCGTAGGCGGACGGACCGTCCGGCGAGGGACCGGCCGGCGGGTGGGGCGGAAGTGGGGACGGTCGACGACCGACCGGCCGGTGGGCGCGGCGGAAGAGGGACGGTCGACGACCGCGATCAGCGCGGCGGAGGTCAGTGAACCGGAAGCCGTGGGGTCAGCGGACCGGACGTCGTCGCCGGGCACGTCGTCGGGGCGCCTCGAGCGCGCCGCGACGGAAAGCCCTCACCAACGCCATGGGTCCAGTATCCCGAGTCCCGCCAGCGATATTTCCGGCCGCGAGACGTGCCCGACAGTTCACGTGATCTTCACGTCACTTCCTGGCGTTCATCTCGGAGGTCGACCGGCCGATAGAGGGCTTCGTCAACGCCCATCCGGGCCAGGACCGAGCGATTGGGTGAGATGTGTTGGGTACGGACGTGACGGGCCGGGGGCGGCCCGAAGGGCGCGGCGGGTACAACCCCGTGACGCGGTGGTACGCCGACCGGAGGGTGAGCACGAAGATCCTGCTGGTCGTGGCGACGTTGGCGACCGTGGCCGTCGCGGTGGGCGTGACCGGCCTGAACGCGCTGGGCCAGATGCGGCAGGTGTCGGCGGACCTGTACCAGCGCAGCGTGGCCCAGACCGCGCGGATGGGTGACATCCGCCAGGCGTACATGCAGATGCGTATCGAGAGCGACACCATGCTGGCCGCCGGGCCGGGCAAGGCGCTCGACAACCAGCTCGGCGTGGTCTCCGCCGCCGACGCCGCCCTCGATCAGACACTGGCGGCGTACGCCTCCGGCCCGATGACCGGTCGGCAGGAAGCGTTCGACAAGCTCAAGGCCGACCTGGCGCAATACCGGCAGCTGCGGGACGGCAAGTACCTGAGTGCCCTTCGCACCGGCGACGTCACCACCGCGCTGGGGCTGCGGACCGTCGAGTTCGCCGCGCTGAACAAGGCGCTCGTGGGCGACGTGAACACCCTGGTCGACATCGAGAAGCGGCGGGCCGGCCAGCGCGACAAGGACGCGGCGGCCACCTACGGCAGCGCCCGTACCACGCTGATCGCCGTCCTGGTGGTGGGCCTGCTGATCGGAGTGCTCTTCGCCGGGTTCGTCTCCCGGCTCATCACCGGCGCGGTGGGTCGGGTGTCCCACGTCGTCGAGGGGCTGGCCAAGGGCGATCTCACCCGGTCCGCCAGGGTCGACGACCGGGACGAGCTGGGTCGGATGGCGCAGTCCCTCGACGCCGCCACGGAGAACCTGCGTGAGGCGATGGGTGAGGTGGCGCGCAGTTCCGAGCGACTGGCCACCGCCAGTGAGGAGATGACGGGTGTCTCGGCCCGGATCGCGGCGTCGGCGGAGGAGAGCAGCGTGCAGGCCGGGGTGGTGTCCGCGGCGGCCGAGCAGGTCTCCAGCAACGTGCACACCGTCGCGACCAGTTCCGAGGAGATGGGCGCGTCGATCCGGGAGATCGCGCACAATGCGACCGAGGCCGCCCGGGTGGCGGCCACCGCCGTCGCCGGCGCGCAGATCGCGAACGAGACGGTCGGCCGGCTCGGCGCGTCGAGCGTGGAGATCGGCAACGTGGTCAAGCTGATCACGTCCATCGCGGAACAGACCAACCTGCTGGCCCTCAACGCGACGATCGAGGCGGCCCGGGCCGGCGAGGCGGGCAAGGGGTTCGCGGTCGTGGCGACCGAGGTCAAGGACCTGGCCCAGGAGACGGCGAAGGCGACCGAGGACATCTCCCGGCGGATCCAGACGATCCAGCAGGACTCGACCGCCGCCGTCGAGGCGATCGCTCACATCGGCGAGGTGATCACCGAGATCAACGGCTTCCAGGAGACGATCGCCTCGGCGGTCGAGGAGCAGAGCGCCACGACCAGCGAGATGAGCCGCAACGTGGCCGAAGCCGCTACCGGGGCGAACGAGATCGCGTCCAACATCACCGGCGTGGCGACAGCGGCGCAGACCACCAGCGCGGGCGTCAACGAGTCGCGCCGGGCGGCCGAGGACCTGGCCCGGATGAGCGGCGAGCTGCGACAGCTCGTCGGGCGGTTCAGCCTCTGAGGCGGCTCGGCTTCCGGGCCCGTTGACGTCCACAGCGGACGTCAACGGGCCCGGCTCACGTCCGCAGGCCGCCGGGGTGTCACCCGGCCGGGTGGTTCCCGGACACCTGCAGGCCGTCCAGGGCGTGCCGGCAGGGGCAGTCCGGCTCGGCCGGCAGCGCCGCCACCACGTCCAGCAGCAGCCCACGCAGCCGCTCGGTGTTCTCGGCGAACACCCGGAAGACCTCCTCCTGGGTGACGCCGTGCTCGCCCTCGACCCCGGCGTCGAGATCGGTCACCAGCGCGATTGCGGTGTAGCACAGGGCCAGTTCCCGGGCGAGTACCGCTTCCGGGTGCCCGGTCATGTTGACGACGGTGCCGCCGATCGAGGCGTACCAGCGGGATTCGGCGCGGGTGGAGAAGCGCGGCCCCTCCACGACGACCATGGTGCCGCCCTCGGTGAGCGGGATTCCCCGCTGGGCCGCCCGCTCGGCGACCGTACGGCGGCCGACCGGGCAGTACGGGTCGGCGAAGTTCACGTGGACCGCGCCCTCGTCGTAGAACGTCTGCACCCGCCCGCTCGTCCGGTCGATCAGCTGGTCGGGTACGACGAAAGAGCCCGCACCCAGGTCGGGCCGCAGCCCGCCGACCGCGCACGGCGCGACCACCTGGCGCGCGCCCAGCGCCCGCAGCGCCCACAGGTTGGCCCGGTACGGGATCTTGTGCGGCGGGAAACGGTGATCGCGACCGTGCCGGGGCAGGAACGCAACCCGCCGGCCGGAGACGCTGGCGACCGTGATCGGGTCCGACGGCGGACCGAACGGCGTGTCGACGGTGTACTCCTCAGCGTCGTCGAGGAGCGCGTACAGGCCGGAGCCGCCGATGACGGCAACCTCGGCGGTGGCGTTTGGTCGGGTCACGGCCAAGACCCTAAACACTGCGCCGAGCGCAGGCTAGGGTGCGAGTCATGGTGTTGAAACCCGGCATGGTGACAATCGACTGCGCGGACCCGCAGTCCCTCGCCGCCTTCTGGAGTGCGGCGGCCGGCTACCGCGTGGTCGCCGATCATGGAATCTTCGTCCAACTGGCGCCGGAGAACGGAGGCGGTCTGGCGATCGGACTGCAGCGGGTTCCGGAGCCCCGCGCGGGGAAGAACCGGGTACATCTCGACTTCCACGGCGACGATCGGGAGGCCGAGGTGGCACGCCTGGTCGGGCTGGGCGCTACGGTGCTCGGCGAGCATGAGGTGCCCGGTCTGCGGTGGACGGTGCTCGCCGACCCCGAGGGCAACGAGTTCTGCGTGGCCGGGTAGCCGTGCAGGGCGAGCCGGGGCGGCACCGCGAGCCGGAGACGAGCTGGGGGAGGGCGATGGAGTCGCTGACCGGGCGGCTGCTGGTTGCGACACCTGCGCTCCGTGACCCGAACTTCGACCGTACGGTGGTGCTGCTCGTCGCGCACGAGGAGGGCGGGGCGCTCGGCGTCGTGCTCAATCGCGCAACGGAGGTGCCGGTCGCCGAGGTCCTCGGACCCTGGGGGTCGCTCGCCGGCGAGCCGCCGGTCGTCTTCGAGGGTGGCCCGGTGCAGCCGGAGGCAGCGATCTGCCTGGCGCGTACCCGTCCCGGCGTGGAGTCCCTCGCCGGCTTCAACCGGGTCTCCGGTGCGGTCGGCACCGTCGACCTGTCCAATGACCCGGGCCCGATGCGGGAGCGGCTGCTCGGGGTGCGGGTCTTCGCCGGGTACGCGGGGTGGGCGCCCGGACAGGTGGAGCACGAGATCGAGGCCGGGTCATGGTTCGTGTTCGACGCCCTGCCCGGGGACGCCTTCACCTCGCGCCCGGATGATCTCTGGCCGATGGTGCTGCGGCGGCAGGGTGGCCTGCTCGCGGCCGTGGCCCACTTCCCGTCGGACCCGATCCAGAACTGACGCGACGCGCCGGGCGCGGGTTCAGGGGAGCCGATGTGACCGGGGGCCGATTGGTGTGTAATATTGCGCGGGTGCCCGGGAGAGCGACGGGCACTGAGGGGCCGTGGCGCAGCTGGTAGCGCACCACACTGGCAGTGTGGGGGTCAGGGGTTCGAGTCCCCTCGGCTCCACCTCAGCGCGAGAGCATACGCCGCATGCGGCATATGCTCTCGCTGTCTTTCTGGTCCACCACGGGCATCCGGTCGTCACCGGGTCCTGGCCGGGGTCGTCGTCATTGCTGCCCGCGAGCGGTGTGGGGTAACACACAGCCAACGCGGATGCCTTACGGCAGCGCACCCGACGGTGCGACCACGCCTTACGGCAGCGCACCCGACGGTGCGCCACCGCCACCGCCGCCGCCGTGGCGCCGGCGACGGTGGCCTGCGACGGTGGCCGGCCCCACGGCGGCGTGGTCGGTCAGGCGGTGCCGGCCAGGGCGCAGACCGATCAGAGGCAGTCGGCGGCGCCGGCCAGCGCGCAGACCGCGACCAGGCGCAGCAGGTGTGCCGGGGCGTAGGTCCAGTCCAGGCGGGCCGGGTTCGGAAACCGATGACCCTCGATGACTGCGGTGGCGTGCACCTGCCGGGCGTACTCGGCCAGTGCCGGCGCGTGGGTGACCCGGTCGCCGAGGTCGTCCCGGACGGCCGCCGTGTGCTGGTCGAGCGCCGCGAGCACGGCCGGGGTGCGGATCGCGGCCACCAGACCGTCGACCCCCACCCAGCCCATCAGGGCGTCGAGGCAGGCGTGTGCCACCTCGACCACCGTCGGGTCCGCTGTCATACCGTGCTCGCTCGTCATGAGCCAGACGCTATTGAGTCTTATGGGACTTTTGTGGCATTGGACCCGATCCGCACCCGACCGCCACCTGAAGCACACCGTCAGGCGCACTCCGAGCAGATCTCCTGCCCCTGGCGCCCCGCCCTGCGCTGGCTGCGGTGGTGCACCAGGAAGCAGCGCGAGCAGCGGAACTCGTCGGCGAGAATGGGCACGACCGACACGGTCAGCTCCTCGTTGGAGAGATCCGCGCCGGGCAGTTCGAAGCCTTCCGCCGCCTCGGCTTCGTCGATGTCGAGCAGTGGCGACTGCGCGGCCACACGGCGGGCCTGCAACTCCTCTAGGCTGTCCTCCTCGAGTTCGGCGACCGTGCGGCGGGGCGTGTCGTAGTCGGTGATGGCCATGGAGCTCACCCTCCTCGGGCAGTGGGACGTCTGGTACCTGGCGCATTCGAGGATGGGTGTTTCCGCGAGCGCGACGAGCGGACGGGGGCTGGTATGGGGATCTGGAGCCGGTCGATCCTCCGACCGGATCATGGCGCCCGATGTACCCACGCAGCGCCGCCTCAAACGGAAATCGTGCGGACGCGGCCGGCCGGCCGTTCTCCGGCCCGGCCGGCCGCTTACGGCAGGACGGTTGTCGTTACGACAGAAGGGTGATGGCGCCCTCCGGGCAGCCCAGCGCCCCGCGCTCGGCCTGCCGTTCCAGGCCGGGCGGGACGGCACGCTCACCGGCGACCGAGTAGCCCTCCTCGTCGAGTCGGTACACCTCCGGGGCGAGCGCGGCGCACCGGGCGTGCCCGCTGCACCGCCCGCGGTCAACGCTGATCCGCATGCCGTCGCCCCTCACCGCGGCAGCGCGACGCCGCGCGGCTCGCTGGGGGTGAACGTGGCCGGCAGGTTGATGAAGCCGTTGATGATGCCGATCGAGTGGTTGCGCTGCGCGGCGGTGCGGTCGATCGTGTAGTCCGGCATCCGGTCCAGGACGGCCCGCAGCATCAGCTGGAACCACGAGCGGGCGAAGTTGGAGCCGATGCACCGGTGGATGCCCAGCCCGAAGGCGGTGTGCGGGTTGGGGAAGCGGTCCAGCTTCACCTCGGCCGGCTCGTCGAAGACGGCCGGGTCCCGGTTGGCGGCGGCGAACGACATGAGCACCCGGTCGCCTTCGCGCAGGTGCTGTCCGCCGACCTCCACGTCCCGGGTACAGGTACGGGCCAGCGCCGGTACCGGCGAGAAGAAGCGCAGGAACTCCTCGGTGGCGTGCTCCATCAGCGCCGGCTCGGCCAGGAGCCGCTCGCGCTGCTCGGGGTGCTCGTCCAGCCACCACAGCGCGTTGGCCAGCAGCGAGGTTGTGGTGTCCACGCCGCCCTGCATGACCAGCAGCGCGATGAGCACGACCTCGCCGTCGGACAGCGGCTGGTCGTTGACGGTTGCCTTGGCCAGCCCGCTGAGCAGGCCGTCGGCCTCTTCCGTGCGCAGTCGCGGCACCAGCGCGCCGAGCGCGCCGCCGAGCTGCTGGAGGGCTTCCATGCAGCGCAGGTACTCCGGGCCGCCGGCGGGGTTGGACACGATGCCGTGCATCGGCTCGGCGTACCGCTCCCAGTCGTCGAGCGGCATGCCCATCAGCTTCATCGTGGCCAGCGCCGGGACCGGGTTGCCGAGGTCGAGGATGAAGTCCATCCGCCCGGTGGCGCAGACCCGGTCGAGCATCGCGTCGACGGCCTGGCTGATGAACGGCTCCATGGCCCGGGCCGCGGTGGGGGAGAAGTACGGGTTGAGCATCCGCCGGTAGACGTTGTAGATCGGCGGGTCGAACTCCATCGGTACCTGGAGCATGGGGTTGGGCGGGATGACGATGCCCTGCCGGGGGTCGTCCGGGTCGTCCATGTTGTGGGTGGAGGTGAAGGTGGCGTCGTCGCGGATGACCCGGCTCACGCTGGCGTAGTCGGACACCAGCCAGAAGCCGCCGTACGTGGTCGAGCGCGCCACGGGGCACTTCGCCAGGTTGGCGTCGGCGATGTCCTGCCAGTTGTCTCGGTACTCGGTCGTGTAGTGGTCGAACTCGACGACGGGGGGCGTGCCGGGGGTGGAGGCCACGGACGAATCGACAGACATGGCTGGAAAGCGTAACGGCCCGGACCCGTCCCGTCACTGCCCATAGTGGATACTCTGATCAGGGTCTCAGCGCTGCGCCCGCCGGATCAGGTCCTCCACGAACGAGATCAGTACCTCCTTTGTGGATGATCTGTCCCGCGCGTCGCAGAGCATGATCAGTACGTCGTCGTCGAGGTCGAGGGCGATCCGGACGTCGGCCGGCTCGTAGCGCTGCGCGTCGTCGAAGCAGTTGACCGCCACCGCGAACGGGATGCCGCGCTTCTCGAAGAAGTCCACCGACGGGAAGCTGTCGTCCAGCCGCCGGGTGTCGACCAGGACCACCGCGCCGAGTGCGCCGGTGGCCAGCTCGTCCCACACGAACCAGAACCGGTCCTGCCCCGGCGTGCCGAACAGGTACAGGATCAGGTTGTCGGTCAGCGTGATCCGGCCGAAGTCCAGCGCCACCGTCGTGGTGTGCTTGCCCTCCACCCCGGACAGGTCGTCCACCCCGATGCTCTCGGCGGTGATCAGCTCCTCGGTCCGCAGCGGTTCGACCTCGCTGAGCGAGCCGACCATCGTGGTCTTCCCAGCGCCGAAGCCGCCGGCGATGAGGATCTTCACCGCCATCGGCATGGTCGCCACCGCCGAAGTGCCGCGGACCGGCCGGTCAGAGTGCGCGTAGGCCATCGGCCACCGCCTTCAGGATCGTGAGGTTGGGGGTGGAGGTCTCCAGCGAGGCCGCGCGGACGATGAGCGCGCCCCGGGCCCGCAGGTCGTCGAGCAGTACCCGGACCACCCCGGCGGGCAGGTTCATGCCCGCGGCGATCTCGGCGACCGACACCGGCCGCTGGGTGAGGTCGAGGATGGCCAGGTGTTCGGGTTCCCAGATCTCGTCCGGGTCGGGTGACCGGGCGGCCACCACGAGCGTGATCAGGTCGAAGTCGGCCGACGCGCGGGTACGCCCGTGGGTCATCGCGTACGGGCGTACGAGCGGTCCGGCCGCCTCCTCCTCGTCGTCGGCGTGCTCGGGCCGGGTCATCGCACCTCCTGTTGCGTCGCCGGGGCCGGTGGCGTCAGTTCTGGCTGGAGAACAGCGGATCCGCCGACGGCGTGGGGCCCTGGTGCAGCGGCGAGCGGGACACCGTCGCCAGGCTCTGCCCGACCCGCTGGATGAGCAGGTTCATCTCGAACGCGACCAGCCCCACGTCGCAGGAGGCGGTCGCCATCACGGCCAGGTTCGCGCCGTACCCGGCGGCCGTGACGAAGAAGAACCAGGTGTCCATCTCCACGACCGTCTGGCGCACCTGACCGCCGTCGAAGTGCCGCCCCGCGCCGCGGGCGAGGCTGTGGAAGCCCGACGCCACCGCGGACAGGTGCTCGGCGTCGGCGCGGTCGAGGTCGGCGGAGGAGGCGATCAGCAGTCCGTCCGCGGACAGCAGGATCGCGTGGCGGATGTCGGCCACCCGCTGTACCAGGTCCTCCAGCAGCCAGTTCAGGTCACCGGCCGAACTCGTACGCTGAGTCATCATCTCTCCTCGTCGGGACGCTCGGCGCTGACCGAGCCCACTGTGTCCAGTGTGGATGAACGGTCGTCGTCGCCGGTACCCGGGCAGCGCCCCCGCGCGGTACCCCGCTGATAAGCGCTCATCATCCGGCGCACATCCTCGGGCGACCGGGCCGGCCGGGACGGGGCCGGCGTGGCCGGCGGCTCCGGTGGCGCGTCGCGCAGCCCGGGGGCCAGCCGGGCCTGCCGGACCCGTACCGGCAGGCCGCGGTGGGTCCGCGTGGCCCGGGAGTCGGCGGGTTCGGCGGTGTCGGTGGTCTCGGTGGTCTCGGTGGTCTCGGTGGCCTCGGTGGCCTCGGTGGTTTCGGCGGCCCTGGCCGCCTCGGCCGCCTCGGCGCCGTCCCCGACCGGGGGCTCGACGGTGCCGGTCGAGGCAGCCGCGGCGCCGGTGGTCGCGGAGATGATCGTGCCGGTCACGGGGGCGGCGATGGCCGTCGCGCCGGCCGGCCGCCACCCGGGTACCGAGCGCAGCCGCACCGTGGTGCTCTCGCGGTCGCCGAGCGCGGGGAGCGGCTCGGCCACGACCCCGGCGAGGACCGGACGCTCGGCGCCGAGCGTCCGGTCCTCGCCGTCCAGCCGGTCGGCGCCGGTGAGTGCCGCGTCGCGGCGGCTCAGGTCCTGCGCGTTGCGGACGTCGGCGACGAGGTGCGGGGGGACGAGGACGATGGCGGTCACGCCGCCGTACGGGGAGTCACGCAGGGACACCCGGATCTCGTGCCGGGCCGCGATCCGGGCCACCACGAACATGCCCAGCCGGGGGCTGTCGCTGAGCGCCAGGACGTTGAACTCGGGCGGGTTGGCCAGCCAGGCATTCGCCGCGGCCATGTCCTCGGCGTTCATGCCCAGCCCGCGGTCGACCACCTCGATCGCGAAGCCGTGCGGTACCTGCTGGCCGGAGATCTGTACCAGGGTGTGCGGCGGCGAGAACGTGGTGGCGTTGTCGACCAGTTCGGCCACCAGGTGGATGACGTCGGAGACGACCGACCCGGCCAGGACGACCGGGGGCATCGGCGACACCCGTACCCGCTCGTACTGCTCGGCCTCGGAGGCCGCGCCGCGCAGCACCTCCTGCATCGGCACCGGCCGGCCCCAGCTGCGACCGGGTCGGCCACCGCCCAGGATGACCAGGCTCTCGGCGTAGCGCTGCATCCGGGTGGCGAGGTGGTCGACGCGGAACAGGTCGGCCAGCTCCTCCGGGTCGACGGTCTTGCGCTCCATCGTGTCCAGCATGGTGAGCTGCTTCTTGACCAGGGTCTGGCTGCGCCGGGCGATGTTGATGAACACGTTGCGGATACCGGCGCGCAGCTCGGCCTGCTCGACGGCGGTGCGGATCGCGGTCCGGCGTACCGTGTTGAAGGCCTCGTTGACCTGGCCGATCTCGTCGCCGCTGTGGCCGAGCATCGGGGCCTCGGCGTCCACGTCGACCTGCTCACCGCGGCGCAGCCGGTCGACCACGTTGGGGAGCTGGACGTCGGACAGGGTGTGCGCCGAGGCGCTCAGGTCGCGCAAGCGGTTGGCCAGCCGGCGGGCGATCCGCAGCGAGACCACGACCGTGACGATGACGCCGACGAGCCCGAACAGACCGGCGATCAGGATCCGGCCGAAGATCAGGTACGCCGGGCCCTTGGCGTGGTCCTCGACGAACGTGGCCAGGTGCAGTTGGAAGTCCGACAGCTGCGCGAGCGCCGTGGTGTTGGCCTCACGCCACTGGCCGGGGTTGACCGGGATCGCCCCCTGCCCGTTCGTGGCGAGGGCGGCGTCCTCCATCCGGGCCAGCGAGACGTACGGCTCCTTGGCGAAGAAGTCGTCGACCTCGCGCCGGTACTGGCCGGTCATCTTCACGTACGTCTCGTGGTACTCGGCGCGCATCACCCCGACCGCCGCCACGAACTGGATGTACGTGTCGCGGGTGAAGCGGCCGGTGGCCAGCGCGCCGGCCAGCACCGCGTCGACGCGCGCCCGCAACTCCCGGGCGTGCGCGAGCCGTTGCAGCGCCTGCCCCTCGGCGGAGACCCGGTCGTCGGGGAAGGTCGCCACCGCCGAGTACAGCGGCGTGATCGGGTCGACCAGATCGGTGAACGAGTCCATCATGACCCGGTTGTCCACCCCGCGGCCGTCGACCTGCTGGCGCAGCGGGGCGAGCTTGTCCAGCACCTTCAGCTGTGTCTGGGCCAGCTCCATGACGTGATCGGGGGTGATGGAGCGGACGTCGTCGCGCTTGAGTACCCCGCGGTACGCGTCGATCTTCGCGTCGACCAGCGCCCGGGCGCGGGTGAGGTCGACGCGGCTGTCGATCGAGCCGGTCGCCACGAACACCGCCGAGGCGCGGCGCTCACCCTGGATGGCGCCGAGGATCTCCTCGGCGGGAGCCGCCAGCTGGGTGATCAGCCGGCCCTGGTTGTAGAGGCGGTAGCCGTCACCCACGGTCAGGTAGGTGGCGAATCCCCACAAGCCCAACAGGGCGACCAGCGGGATGACGGCGAGAAGCAGCAGCTGGCGGCGGATGGGGCGGACGGAACGGGGCATCAGATCTCGTCTCCGCGGCGGCGAGGGGAGGCACAGCGGTCGGTGCGCGTGAAGATCACACGATCGAGCGACATCGTATAGACAGAGTAGTATCTCTGGGTATGCCCATTGCCGTACGGGTTGACTATTGACACCGGACGACCGCGAGGAGCTGCCGCGCCGGCTCACCCGCCGGCAGGTTCGCTGACCGCCTTGTGCCTGGTCCGGACGTCGTCGGCGTCGGGGTGGCCGAGATCGTCGAGGATCACGAGGGCATGCTCGTAGGCCTCCCGGGCGGCGGTCGGGTCGCCGGCGGCGTGGAGGGCGTCGCCGAGGTTGGTCAGCGTCGTGCCCTCCTGGTACCGGTCGCCGAGCCGCCGGAACAGGTCGGCGGCCCGCCGGTAGGCGTCGACGGCCGCACGGTGGCGGCCCAGCCGGTGGTGGACGTAACCGAGGCTGTCGAGCGTATTCGCCTCGGCGTCCCGATCCCCGGCAGCGCGGGCCAGCACCAACGCCTGGCGGCATTCGGTGGCGGCGCGGTCGAGGTCGCCCAGCAGGGCGTGCGTCCAGCCGATCAGGTTGAGCGTATCGGCCTGATGCGCCACGTCGCCGGTGCTCCGGTAGTACTCCAGAGCCTGCCCGGCGTGCCACAGCTTCTCGTGGTTGCGGTCCTGCTCGCCGAGCAGCCAGGCGAGCGCCCGGTGGGTCTGTGCCTGTCCTTTGCCGTCGCCGAGTTCGGTGTGCAGCGCCAGGGCCCGTTCGCAGTGCGCCAGCGCGTCGTCGTACCGGCCGATCCTGGTGCAGGCGTTACCGAGGTAGCGGTGGGTGTGGGCCAGATGGTGGCGGTCGCCCAGGCGGCGCAGGGCGTCCAGTGCCGCGTACAGCGTTGCGACCTGGTCGTGCCAGTACCCCCGCCGTTCGAGGAAGGTGGCGAGCGCCCAGGCGAGCTGCCAGGCATGGCGGTCGAACCCGGCATCGGCCGCCAGCCCGACGGCCGCCAGCAGGACGGGCCGTTCGGTGGCGAACCACGCCAACACCTGCTCGGGTGCCCCACAGGACTCGTCCGGGTCGGTGGGCCCGGGTGCGCTTCCCGGCGCCGGGTCGGGCAGGGTGATCGGATCCCGGTGCGGGTTCAGCAGCAGGTCGGCGGCGTGCGCGGTGCGCAGGTAGTGGTCGAGTACCCGGTGGATCGCGGATCGCCGGTCGGGCTCCGGGTCGCGGGTGCGCACGAGTTCGCTGGCGTGGGCGCGGAGCAGGTCGTGCAGGCGGTACCGGTCGCCGGCCGCGGGTTCGAGCAGGTGCGCGTCGACGAGGTGTTCGAGGTCGCGCTCGGTGTCGTGGTGGCCGGTGCCGGCCAGCGCGGCTGCCGCCGGTACGGCCAGGTCGGGGCCGGGATGCAGGCCCAGCAGCCGGAACAGGCGCTGCCGGGCCGGCGTGAGGTGCCGGTAGGACAGCGCGAAGGCACCGGCCACGCTCCGGTCGCCGGCGGTGAGCTCGGCCAGCCGCCGCTGCTCGTCACGCAGCCGCCGGGCCAGGTCGTCGACCCGCCACGCCGGGCGCGACCGCAGCCGGGCGGCCGCGATCCGGATCGCCAACGGCAGGTACCCGCACAGCCCGACCACCTCGGCGGTCGTCTCGGGCCCGGTGCCGGCCCGATCGTCGCCGACCACCCGGCGGAACAGCGCGACGGCGTCGGCCTGCCCGAGGACGTCGAGCGGAAGGGTACGGGCCGCGTCGAGATCGGTGAGCTGGTGCCGGCTCGTGACGATGGCCAGGCACCCGGCGGTACCGGGTAACAGCGGGCGTACCTGGGCTGCGCTGGCCGCGTTGTCGAGGACCACCAGGACCTTGTGGCCGGCCAGTTCGGCCCGCCACCGGGCGGCCCGTTCCGCCAGCCCGTCGGGGATCAGGTGCGGCGCCACGCCCCAGGTGCGCAGCAGGACGTCGAGCGCGGCGGCCGGATCGGTCGGCTCCTGATCGGCGGTGTGGCCGTGCAGGTCGATGAAGATCCGCGCGTCCGGGTACCGCGGGGCGAGCCGGTGGGCGGCGCGCACGGCCAGGGCGGTCTTGCCCACGCCGGCCATGCCGGTGATGGCCGACACCACCATCGTCGCGACGGTACCCGACGCGAGCAGCTGTGCGACCTCCGGTTGCCGGCCGACGAAGTCGGGCAGGTCACGCGGCAGGTCGTTGCGGCCGGACGGGCGGTGGCCCGGCTCGTCCCGGTCACCGGAGCGGTGGCCCGGCGGGACGGTGGCAGTGGCCTCGCCGTGGCCCGGCGGGACGGCGGCCGTGACCTCGCCGCGCAGGGTGCGCCGGTGCAGTTCGCGCAGCTCCGGCCCGGGGTCGGCGCCCAGCTCGTCAGCGAGACGGCGGCGGATCGTCTCGTACACCCGGAGCGCGTCCGCCGGTCGGCCGGCCTGGTGCAACGCGACCATGAGCTGCGCGGTGAACCGCTCGTGCAGCGGGTGCTCGGCGGTGAGGGCGGTCAGCTCGCCGAGGAGCGGCCGGTACCGGCCGAGGGCCAGTTCGGCGTCGACGCGCTCCTCCATCGCGGTCAGGCGCAGCTGCTCCAGCGTGGCACCGACGCGGGCGCGCAGCCGGTCGGAGGCGTCGGCCAGCAGCGGGCCGCGCCACAGCGTCAGCGCCTCGCGCAGCAGGGCGGAACGCTCGGCCGGGTCGGCGAGCGCGCGGGCCCGCTCCACCATGGACCGGAACCGGTGGGCGTCCACCGCGTCCGGGTCGATGTCGGCGCGGTACCCGTCGCCGCGGTTGACCAGGCGGATGCCGGACGAGCCGTCGCCGGCCGGATCCAGGACGCGGCGCAGGCGGGAGACATGGGTACTCAGGGCGGCCCGGGCGGTCGCCGGCGGCTCGTCGTCCCACAGCAGGGCGGCCAGCCGCTCGGCCGGCACGGCCACCCCGGGCTCGAGCAGCAGCAGCCCGAGCAGGCACCGCTCGCGGCGCCGGCCGATGGGCACCGGCACGCCGTCGTGGTCGGCTTCGATGTGCCCGAGCAGGCGGAACCGCACGCGCCCCCTCCGTCCACATTGCCCGGTCGGCAATACGGATGGTGATATCGGGCCTCAGCGTACCGGCGTGGCGCCCCCCCGGGGGTCCCCAGGGGGCGAACGCACCGGGCGCGGG